>NZ_JBHUBB010000002.1:228030-421189 GCF_042789485.1 Streptomyces sp. NPDC056835 | reverse complement strand
CGAGATCCTCACCAAGGTCCGACTCGTCCAGACCAGCGTGAAGAAACTCGTCAATAACAACTCGAAGTAACACGATCAGAATCACAAGACACTAGTCGAGTACCAGCCAAGTCATCAGCACCCGGGCCCGCCGCGCCCGTCGGCGAGCGCGTGACGCCCGACCGGCGCGGGCGGCCGGTCCAACGGAGTTGCGGCGCGGAATCGCAGCGGAGCATCAGACAGAAGCCGAGCCGGGTCGGGCCGGACTCGTTGACCACCAGGTCCCAGTCACCCTCCACCGGCAGCCCTCGCGGCGGATTGAGGTGAACTCGCGCAGGCTCCGAAGCCCCTGGATGAACAATCGCGTCCCGCCGTTGAACATTCATTGCCCAGGCTTTTCGCCGGGCCCGCCGGTCCTGACCATGGGAAGTCGTCCATCTCCACGACCTCCTAACGAAGGATCACCGTGCCTCGTCTGAGACCCGTTCTGGCCACCCTGCTGGCCGCGTTCGTGGGCGGCACCACTCTCCTCCTGGCCCCGACCGCACAGGCCGCCCCCAGCGACGCCGACCTCGCCTACCGCTGGGCTCCCGTGCACTACCAGGACAGCTCGGCGAACTACTACACCGCCGACTACCTGGCGCCGGTGAACTACGACGGCGACTGGAACACCCTCAACAACTGGGACAACCTCGACGCCAACACCGCCCGGCTGACCGGCACCGTGTACTACTCGGTGGCGGAGACCGCGACGCACTGGTACATCACCTACGGCTTCTTCCACCCCCGGGACTGGAAGGACTACCCGCTGAACCTCTTCTCGCACGAGAACGACATGGAGGGTCAGGTGGAGGTCGTCCGCAAGGACGGCAGTGAGTACGGCACCCTTCAGGCCGTCGTGACGCTCGCGCACGACAACATCTACTCGTACACCCCGCCCGGCAGCCCCTTCACCGACGGCCGCGAGAACATCGACGGCTCCGTGGTCATGCAGAACCACGACGGTGCGGCGCACCCGACGAGCTTCCAGGAGGCGCGCGGTCACGGTGCCTACGCCTGGAACGGCGGCGAGTTCCCCGGCGGCGACGGAATCGTCTACAAGCCGAGCCGCACCGGCGGCTCGGTCCCGACCGGCGGCAACGACCGCGACGCGCGGTACGGACTGGTCGACCTGACCGCCGCCGACAGCCTCTGGGGCCGTCGCAACAACACGGAGACGTTCGCCTCGTGGGGCGTGTTCCGGGGCGACAACGGCAAGGACAACTCGGCGCGCGCTCCGTGGGGCTGGGACGACATGAACGACGGCAGCGATCTCCAGGCGGGCGCGATGGTGACGGACCCCGCTTACCTGATCTCCAAGTACTTCGGAAACACGGGCGATCTGAGCCTGACGTACCTGCGCAACCCTTACCGCGGCTGATCCTCGGCGGGGCGGGGGCGGCGGGACGTGAATCCCTCCTGCCGCCCTTCGCTCGGAAGATTCAGCGGGCCGCGAAGGCGGTGAAGGCGGCCCAGGCGGTGGGGGCGAGGGTGAGGGTGGGGCCCGTGGGGGTCTTGGAGTCGCGGATGTGGATGGCGTGGGGGCAGGTGGCGACTTCGAGGCAGGCGCCGCCCGCGTCGTCGCTGTAGCTGGACTTGCGCCAGTCGTAGGCGACTTCGAGGCACTCGCCGCCTTCACTGCCGCTGTAGCTGGATTTGAACCACTGAAGCGCGGTGTTCATTGCTCTCCTAGAAGCTCGTCCAGCAGGCCCAAGGAATCCTCGGGTGTAAGGGCCTGCGAACGCAGCATCGCATACTTGCGCGCCAGGATGGACACCTCATCGGGGTCGGAGACCCACTGGCTGCCGCGCTGGGTTTCGTTGTAGGCGAGATGCTGGTGATCGGCGGTTTCCAGCAGGATGAAGGGGCCGTCCAGCCCGGCGTGGGTTGTCCGGTGCAGCAACAGGAACTGGATCGAGAGGCCGGGGAGTTCAGCACATGTGCGTAGGTGGCGCAGTTGGTCGGCGTAGACCTCTGGGCCCCCGATGGGAAGGCGGAACACTGGCTCCCAGATGACGTAGCTGATGGTCGGAGGGACCTTGCGGTGCAGGATCTCTTGGCGCTCGATTCGGGCGGCCGTTTTGGTCTCGACTTCGTCCTCGTCGAAGGCCGGGATGCGGCTGCGGAAAACTTCGCGTGCGTATGCCTCGGTCTGGAGCAGGCCAGGCAGGACCTGGTTCGCGTACAGCGACAGAGTGATCGCCTCGCGTTCGTGGTCCACGTACTGCTCCGCCCACAGCGGGAACAGATCGATCTCCGGCATGTTGGCCACCCCGACCGACAGCGCCCCCTTCGTATCGAGCAGTTCGTCCAACATCTCCGCCAGATCCGCCTTCAGCGGCCGTCTGCCCTGCTCGATCGACGCGATGGTCTCCTCGTCGGCGACGACGCGTTCAGCGAGGGAACGCTGTGTGTAGCCCGCCGCCCGGCGGAAGGCCGCCAGCTGGGCGCCCAGCATCTTCATCGCCGAGGCGTTTTTCTTCCTCGGATGTTTCCTGGCATTCATGCCGGCCCAACTCCCCACGTCCGCGCGTACTTGATCCTGGGACAGCCCGTACAAAAGATCTGTACGGGGTCACCTGGTGCTCAAGTTTAGTTACTCTCCGCGACGATCGCTCCATGACTGCGACAACTCGCCACTCCGTGCTTCGGGAGCGCTTCTTCCGCCGCGATCGCCGGTCCGTTCCCGCCGCCAGGCTGTTCACCCACCAAGCCCTCGTCGCCTGGGATCTGACCGAAGGCTTCCGGGCCGACGACGTATTGCTGTGCGTGAGTGAGCTCAGCACCAATGCGCTGCTGCACGGGGTGCCTCCCGGTCGGGGGTTCCGGCTGAATCTGGGGTACGACGGCGACGTGCTCCGTATCGAGGTGCACGACAGCGGCCCCGGGGTCCCACGGATCGTTGATTCGGCGGACGGCGAGGGCGGGCGCGGGCTGCTGCTCGTGGCGGCGTTCGCCGACACGTGGGGTGTGGGGGAGCGGAATCCCGGCAAGGTGGTGTGGTGCGAGTTCGCGGTGGACCGGAAGGAAGCCGACGAGACGACGCCCCCGGCGGTCACGCACCACGCCGAGGGCTGGCTCGGTCTTCTGCTGACCCGGCCTTAGGGCCCCCACCCGACACCAAACCCACCGGGTCACCCCGGCTACCCCTCGGTCCTGACCCCGCACCCCCGCACCCCCCGCACCGCCGCGTCAGATGACCTGCGGTCGGCGCCCAGCGCCGTCATGCGCCGTGCGGTCCGGCCACGTTTGCCCCGTCGGGCGTGCGACCGTTCGCCACCCTTGATCATCCGAATGAATTACCCGCTGGGCGACGGTCCGCCGACGCGGGCCCCCCTCCCCTCACTATGACGGCGGAAAGACGCCCTGTTCCGGCTGCGGTGTACGCCTTCCTCACGGAGTCCCCCGCCGCGGCCGGTCCGACTCAGGAAGAGGCAGATGCCGACAACTACCCGCAGTTTCCCCCGTATCGTCAAGGCCGCCGTGGCCGTGGTCCTCTCGACGGCGGCCTTCGCCGTGCCCGCCACCGCCACCCCCGCGACCGCTACCCCTGCCGCGCCCGCCAAGGGCCACGCCAAGGCACTGTTCGTCCAGAACGACCGTGTCGAAGGCAACCAGGTGATCGCCTACAGCCGCGACGCCGATGGTTCCCTGCACAAGCGTGCGGTGTACGGCACCGGCGGCAAGGGCGGTGTCCTCGGCGGCTCTGTCGTCGACCACCTCGCATCTCAGGGATCGCTGACGTACGACGCTCACCACAAGCTGCTGTACGCGGTCAACGCCGGCAGCAACACGGTCACGGTGTTCTCGGTGGAGGGCGACCGGCTGCACCGTAAGCAGGTCATCGAGTCCGGCGGCGTGTTCCCGGTCAGCGTCACCGCGCACGGGGACCGAGTATTCGTACTCAACGCGCGCGAGGGCGGCTCCATCCAGGGCTTCCGGCTCAAGGAAGGCAAGCTGCACCGGGTCGCGGCCTGGCACCGTGCGCTGCGTCTGAACACCGGCGCCGCGCCCGAGTTCAC
The DNA here is from genome assembly GCF_042789485.1 of Streptomyces sp. NPDC056835. NCBI lineage: Bacteria > Bacillati > Actinomycetota > Actinomycetes > Kitasatosporales > Streptomycetaceae > Streptomyces > Streptomyces sp. NPDC056835. Next base: position 417,149 of record NZ_JBHUBB010000002.1, on the reverse strand, counting down.
CCACACCCCGGGCCAGGTGGCCTTCACCCCCGAGGGATCGCAGCTCGTCGTCACCACCAAGCTGGGTGGCAACAGCATCGAGGTCTTCCACCTCGACCGTGACGGCGTGCTGTCGCACAAGCCTGTCGTGGACAGCAAGGAGGGCGCGCAGCCGTTCGGACTGACCTTCGACGCGCACAACCGGCTCGTCGTCGCCGACGGCGTGGAGAACAGCCTCCTGACGTTCCGTCTCGACAAGGACGGCCGGACCACCCTCCTCGATGCCGCACCGACCGGCCAGCAGGCCACCTGCTGGGTCTCCCGCACGGGCGACCACTTCTACGCCTCCAACGCCGGCAGCAACACCGTCACCCGCTTCCGCCAGCACCCCGAGGCCCGCCTCGAACGCCAGGGCAACACCCCGACGGGCGTCGGCACGGTGGACTCGTCCATCACCCCCGACGGCCGCTTCCTCTACGTCCAGACCGGCGGCGCGGGCGCCGTCGACGCCTTCCGCATCCACAAGGACGGCTCGCTGACCAAGATCAGCACCACCAAGGTGCCCGACGGAGTCGGCGGCGAAGGCATCGTCGCGCTCTGACGGAGCCGTCGCAAGCAGTAGCTGACACCCCGTTCCCGTTCACGTGGCCTCCCTCGTGAGCGGGAGCGGGGTGTCTGCCGCTGTGGGCCCACTCGGCGGGGGTGAGCAATTGATTTCGCCTCTCGAAGGCGGGGATCATGGCGTGTTCCCGGGGCTGTCCGGGTAGCGGGGTTACGGGGTTACGGGGTAACGGGGTAACGGGGAGGTTTTCGCGGATGACGTGGGACGAGTGGGAGGCGCTCAAGGCCGATGCGGCGGCGCGCGGTTCCACACAAATGCAGTTGAACCAGGCTCCCGCCGCCGATCAGGGAGGCGGGACCGCGACGGGCACGGCTTCGGAGGATGTGAAGTCGGACAAGAAGGCATGGGCAACGGCCGGTGAGGGCGTCAAAGGTCTGAAGGACGGCATCGGCAAGGCGTTGACGAAGCTGGACGACGGGCAGGCGGGGCTGGGTGACACCGGCGGGTGTCAGAGCGCGGCGGCGCAGAAGGAGTTGTACGACTCCTGGAAGAAGTACGTCGGTGATGTGAGCAGCCGCTGTGACGAGTTGGGCGGGCTTCTGGAGAGGTCGGGTCACGATCTGTCGAAGCCTGACCAGGAGCTCAAGGTGGAGCTGGACGCGCTCAAGCTGAAGTATCAGGACACCGAGGCCGTCGGCGGCCAGGCGAAGGAGAAGTGATCCGCGGTCATGGATCTCGCGACGCTGAAAGCCTTCAAGCCGTCGGAGTACGAGGAATCGGGGGATGGCTACCGGGCGACCGGTGAGATGGCCGGCACGGCCAAGGACACCATCGACAACCAGATCTGCGCGGGGGTGCGCAATCGGCTCAAGGGCGTGACCGCGACGGCCGCCCTGCGAGAGCTCCAGGAGTTGTCGAAGAACTTCCACTACGTGCAGACAGAGTGCGGTCTGGCGAGTACCGCGCTGAATGGGTTCGCCTTTGACATGGCGGTGGCCAAGCGAAAGCTGGAGGCGGCGATCGAGGACGCTCGCGCCGACACGTGCACGGTGAACCCGGACGGCTCGGTCACCTATCCGGCAGGTAAGAAGCCCGGCGACGAGAAGACCGCCGACGGCGGCACGGTCTCCGGGAGCGCCGGGGGCAGCACCACCTCGGATGCCCTGGAGCGCCAGGCGGCGAACATCCACCCGAACCCGAACTACGGCAGGGCGATGGGGTACGCGAACCGGATCGCCGACGCGTTGAAGGAGGCCACCGACGCGGACGCGAAGTGGGCGCCGAAGCTGCGTGTGCTGAGGGCCGACGACGATCTGACGGTCTCCAAGCGGGACTGGTCCGACGCGCAGTCGGACATGGGCGGGGTTCGCGAGGCGGGCAGGAGCTACCTCGATTCCCTGCCGCAGCCCCCGAAGGACGGCAGCCCGATGGACAACGCATCGTGGTGGCAGAGGCTCAGCCCGGACGAGCAGGCAGCGTGGCTCTCCCTCCGGCCCGATGCCGTGGGGGCGCTCGACGGGCTGCCGTCCACGGTTCGGGACGAGGCCAATCGCGTGGTCTTTGAGGAGAAGCGGGGGCAGCTCCAGATGGAACTCGACTCCATCCCGAAGCCGCCACTCAACGAGTGGACGTGGATTACCGCAGGTATGTACCCGTCCAAGGTGCACACCGACGAATGGATGGAGTGGCACAAGAAGTACGGGGACCGGTACGAGCAGCTCAACAAGTCCCTCAACGGTATGAAGAGCATCCAGGAACGCTTCGACAAGACCGGAGAGGGGGGCCTGCCCGAGGCGTACCTGCTCGGATTCAGCGCGGAAGGCAATGGCCGGGCCATCGTCGCGAACGGGAATCCGGACACGGCTGATCACCAGGCGGTCTATGTGCCGGGTACGACGTCCAATCTGGGTGGTATCGGCGGCGACATCGACCGGATGGCCAACGTGTGGCGTGTGGCCGACGGAGCCAACAACGGCTCGGTCTCCACGATCACCTGGCTCGGGTACGACGCCCCGCAGAACATCGTCAAGGACTCGCCGTTCAGCCACTACGCGAATGACGGTGCCCCGGCCTACAACCGCTTCCTCGACGGCCTCGACGCGTCGCGTACCGTCGAGTCGGACCCGCACCGCACGGCGATCGGCCACTCCTACGGCACGACCCTCATAGGGTCGGCGGCCCGGCAGGGTGACCTGAACGCGGACGACGTGATTCTCGCCGGCAGCCCCGGCGTGCAGGTGAGCAACGCCGACCAGATGGACGTCCCGAAGGGGCACGTCTGGAACCAGGAGGCCGAGGGGGATGTCGTTCCGGACGTCGGCCGCTTCGGACATGGGGGAACCGACTGGCACGGAGCCTTTACGACTCCCAGCGACGAACGCTTCGGCGCCAACCAGTTGACCACGGACACCGAAGGCCACAGCGACTACTGGAAAGAGGGCACCGACAGTCTGCGGAACCAGGGTCTGGTGGTGGCGGGCAAGGGTGACAGCGCCGAGCTCAAACCGCCGCCGGACCGCTGGGCGTATACGAAGTAGGGACGACCATGTCCCGCAGCACGTGTCCTGTTCCGACCAATCGAGGCTCATCGACTTGAAGAACAAACTGGGTGTATCCGCGCTCCTCGTATCAATCGCCCTTACGACCCTCACTGGATGCGGCATGACTGACACCGACAGCTCCGACGACATCCCCACCGCGGGCGTCAGCACCTCGGAGGAAGCCGCCGACGAGGCGGCGAAGGTCTCCAGCGAGATCTACGACCTGATCGGCATCGAGGGAAAGGCGTCCAACACCGGAGCGGGTGTCACGGAGTGCGGCGGGAAGGATCCGGAGAAGTATTTCCAGGTCTTCCACCCGTGGACCTTCACTCCGGCATCGGCCGACCAGCTCGACGGTGTGATGGCACGGCTCAAGGAGGAGCTGCCCAAGCACGGCTGGAAGGTCGTTGATTACGGGCCGGACACGAGCAAGAACAAGAACCTCAGCCTCACGGCCGACAACGACGCGAAGAAGTACAGCGTCAAGATCGCCCACTTCTCGAAGGACACCCCGCCGAACCTCAACCTGATGGTCGTCTCCGGCTGCTACCAGGTGCCGGAGGGCCAGAAGGTCGAGCGGTTCTGAAAGCGCCGCTTCCATGGCGCCCTCGACCCGGGCAGCGCCGGTCCGGGCTTGAGAACCAAGCCCGGACCGGTGAGGGGGCACGAACCGGTGCCCTGCGGAGCGATACGACCTGGTGCAGGTCGTTACAGGCGCTCGGGCGCCCGGATGCCCAGGAGTGCCAGGCCCTGCTGGAGCGTGCGGGCCGTGATGTCGCAGAGGAAGAGCCGGTTCTCGACCAGTTCCGCCGGGTTGTCGTCGCTCAGTACCTTGCACTGGTCGTAGAACGTCGTGAAGTGCGACGCCAGTTGGTACAGGTACGCGGCGAGCTTGTGCGGCTCGTACGCCGACGCGACCTCCGCCAGCACCTCGCCGAACTGGTCCACGTGCAGACCGAGCGCCCGCTCGGCCGGGGCCAGTTCCAGCTCCGGATGGGCGACCGGACCGGCCTCGCCCGCCTTGCGCAGGATCGACTGGATACGGGCGTACGCGTACTGGATGTAGACGGACGTGTCGCCGTTCAGCGAGACCATCTGGTCGAGGTCGAACTTGTAGTCACGGGCGGCGGACGTCGACAGGTCGGCGTACTTCACCGCGCCGATGCCCACCTGCTTGCCGCGCTCGGCGATCTCCTCCTCGCTGAGGTCCTTCGCCTTTTCCCGTACGACCGCCGTCGCCCGCTCGACCGCTTCGTCCAGCAGGTCCTCCAGCCGTACGGTCTCGCCCGCACGGGTCTTGAACGGCTTGCCGTCCTTGCCGAGGACCGTGCCGAACGCCAGCTGGACCGCGTGGACCTCGTCGTTGAGCCAGCCGGCCCGGCGGGCGGTCTCGAAGACCATCTTGAAGTGCAGCGACTGGCGCACGTCGACCACGTACAGCAGGGTCGTCGCCGACAGGTTCCGCACCCGGTCGCGGATCGCGGAGAGGTCGGTGGCCGCGTAGCCGTAGCCGCCGTTGCTCTTCTTGACGATGAGCGGGACCTTGTTGCCGTCCGGGCCCTTCACATCGTCGAAGAACACGCAGAGCGCGCCCTCGGAGCGGACCGCGACCCCGGTCTCCTCCAGGATCCGGCAGGTCTCCTCAAGCATGTCGTTGTAGCCGGACTCGCCGACGATGTCGGGGTCGCGGATCTCCATGTCCAGCTGGTTGAAGACCGAGTAGAAGTAGATCTTCGACTCGTCCACGAACCGCTGCCACAGGGCCAGCGTCTCCTTGTCACCGGCCTGGAGGTCCACCACCCGGTCCCGGGCCCGCGCCTTGAACTCCTCGTCGGAGTCGAAGAGCGCCCGGGACGCCTTGTACAGCCGGTTGAGGGAGGACATCGCCTCCTCGCCGGAGGTGGCGGCGCCCTTGTGGTCCAGCTCGTGCGGGTGCTCGATCAGATACTGGATGAGCATGCCGAACTGGGTGCCCCAGTCGCCGATGTGATGGCGCCGGACCACCTTCTCGCCCGTGAACTCCAGGATCTCCACCATCGCCGCGCCGATCACGGCGGAGCGCAGATGCCCGACGTGCATCTCCTTGGCCACGTTCGGCTGCGCGTAGTCGATGACGGTCGTGCCGGGGTTCCGCTCGTACGGGACACCGAGCCGGGCGTCCGCCGCGCGGGCCGCGAGGGTGTCGATGATCGCCCGGTCCGTGATCGTGATGTTGAGGAAGCCGGGGCCGGAGACCTCGACGTCCTTGATCACACCATCGGCGGGGAGGGACGCCACGACCCGCGTCGCCAGCTCGCGCGGATTGCCCTTGAGCTGCTTGGCGAGCGCGAGGAGACCATTGGCCTGGAAATCGGCCCGGTCGCTTCGGCGCAGCAGCGGGTTCGCGGGACCGGCCTCCGGCAGGGCTGCCGAGAGGGCGTCCGCGATGCGCTGATCGACGGTCGAAGCGAGGGAAGTGACCGAGGCCATGGGCTGGTGCCGTTCCTGTTGGGTGCGGAGGGAAGTCCTGCCCAGTATCCCATGGGGTAACAAGCCATTTTCGCTCTCCCGGGGGGACCTGGGAGAATGGCAGCCGCCGGAATGTTTGGGCGTACGAGAAAGAAGAAGGACGTGCCGATCGTGGCTCAGAGCACCGAGACCGACTGGGTCTCCCGTTTCGCGGACGATGTCGTCGCCGAGTCGGAGCGACGTGCGCCTGGCAAACCGGTCGTCGTCGCGTCCGGACTCTCTCCCTCCGGCCCCATTCACCTGGGGAATCTCCGTGAGGTCATGACCCCGCACCTGGTCGCGGACGAGATCCGCAGGCGTGGCCACGAGGTCAGGCATCTGATCTCCTGGGACGACTACGACCGCTATCGCAAGGTCCCGGCCGGCGTTCCGGGTACGGACCCCTCCTGGGCCGAGCACATCGGCAAGCCGCTGACGTCCGTGCCCGCCCCGGCGGGGTCGGCGTACCCGAACTGGGCCGAGCACTTCAAGGCGGCGATGACCGAGGCGCTGGCCGAGCTGGGTGTCGAGTACGACGGCATCAGCCAGACCGAGCAGTACACCGCCGGGGCGTACCGCGCGCAGATCCTGCACGCGATGAAGCACCGCGCGGACATCGACGCGATCCTCGACCGCTATCGGACGAAGGACAAGCCGAAGAACGCTCCTGAGGGGCAGCAGCAGGGCCAGAAGCAAGGCCAGCAGCAAGGTCAGAAGCAGGGGCAGAAGAAGCCCGAGGAAGCCGAGCTGGAGGCCGCCGAGGGCTCGGGCGCTGCGGCCGAGGACGACGGCAGCGGCGGGGCCGCCGGCTACTTCCCGTACAAGCCCTTCTGCGGCGGCTGCGGCAAGGACCTCACCACCGTCACCGCGTACGACGACGAGACGACCGCGCTCACGTACACCTGCACGGAGTGCGACTTCTCCGAGACCGTCCTGCTGAGCGAGTTCAACCGCGGCAAGCTGGTCTGGAAGGTCGACTGGCCGATGCGCTGGGCGTACGAGGGCGTGATCTTCGAGCCGTCCGGGGTCGACCACTCCTCGCCGGGGTCCTCGTTCGTCGTCGGCGGGCAGATCGTGCGTGAGATCTTCGACGGCGTGCAGCCGATCGGCCCGATGTACGCCTTCGTCGGGATCTCAGGGATGGCGAAGATGTCGTCCAGCAAGGGCGGCGTGCCGACCCCGGGCGACGCGCTGAAGATCATGGAGGCGCCGCTGCTGCGCTGGCTCTACGCGCGGCGCAGGCCCAACCAGTCGTTCAAGATCGCCTTCGACCAGGAGATCCAGCGGCTCTACGACGAGTGGGACGCGCTGGAGCGCAAGGTCGCCGACCGTTCCGTCCTGCCGGCCGACGCCGCCGCGTACTCCCGCGCCACGGGCACGGCGGCCGGTGAGCTGCCGCGTACGCCGCGCCCGCTGCCGTACCGCACGCTGGCCTCGGTCGTGGACATCACGGCCGGTGCCGAGGAGCAGACCCTGCGGATCCTCAGCGAGCTGGACCCGGCCCAGCCGCTGGCCTCGCTGGACGAGGCGCGTCCCCGGCTGGACCGCGCACAGAACTGGATCACCAGCCAGGTGCCGGCCGAGGCGCGGACGATCGTGCGCTCCGAGCCGGACCAAGAGCTGCTGGACTCGCTCGACGCGCGGGGGCGCGAGTCGCTGCGGCTGCTGCTTGAGGGCCTGGACAGCCACTGGTCGCTGGACGGGCTGACCACGCTCGTCTACGGCGTGCCCAAGGTCATGGAGGGGCTGGCCCCCGACGCCAAGCCCACCGCCGAACTGAAGACCGCCCAGCGGTCGTTCTTCGCGCTGCTCTACCGGCTGCTGGTCGGCCGGGACACCGGGCCGCGGCTGCCCACGCTGCTGCTGGCGGTGGGCGCGGACCGGGTGCGGACGCTGCTCGGCGGCTGAGGCCGGGCTGCGGCCGGTGACGGTCCGATCGGTGACGCGGAAGGGTCCTCGCCCGGTGGGTGAGGGCCCTTCCGGGCGTATGCGGTTTCCCTACGTTTCCCTACGCTGCCTACGCTTCCCTACGCTTTCCTATGCGATGTGCTCGTCCAGCTCCGACTGGTACCGGAAGCGGAAGTCCTTCAGGTAGGGGCGGAGCGAACTCTCGCTCAGCGGGCCGCCGGTGCGGCCGGTGATCCCGTACAGATCAACCAAGTACAGCCCGAACTGGCGGCCGTTGGGGAAGTCGCCGTGCTCGCTGATGTACTTGCGGAAGGCGCTGAAATACGCCTCCTCGCGGGAGAGATCGTCGGGGAGGGCGGGGACGGGAAGATCCTCGGGCTGGTCCTGGACGGTGGCGGGCTCGGTGTACTGCCGCTGCTCCGCGGTCCGTTCAGGAACCTGCTCCGGCTCCGGGGCCGAGTACGGGCCCTCCACGCGCTGACCGGGCACACCGCCGAGCGGGCGGCTGCGGCCGGGGCCGGCGGGGATCATCACCGGCGTGGGGTCCTGGCCTTCGGGGTGCGCGGGGTTGTACGCGCCTTCGTACGCCGCCTCTTGTACCTGCGGGGCCGCGAACCAGGGACTTGTCTGGGGCTGGGGCTGGGGGTGCTGCTGGGGCTCGGGCTGCTGGAGGTTCTGCGGCTGCGGCTGGAGGTTCTGTGCCTGCGGCTGCGGCTGCGGCTGCGCCTGCTCCTGCGGCGCCTGCTCCTGCTTCCGCAGCTGTGGCGGTATCTGCTGCTGAGGTTGCTGCTGGGGCTGGGGCTGCGGTTCCGTCTGCTCCTGGGACGGGACCGCGGCGGGTATCTCGCCCCGGCCCTGCGGGAGTTCGGCCACCGGGGGCGCGGGCGGCAGCAGCACCGGTTCTATTCCGGCGGCGGCCAGCCCCGACGGAGCGGTGTCGGCGAGCGGTACGCCGTACTTCGCGAGCCGGAGCGGCATCAGCGCGTCGATGGGCGCCTTGCGGCGCCAGTTACGGCCGTACCGCGCCTGAAGGCGCGACTGGTAGATGAGCCGGTCCTGTTCGAGCTTGATGACCTGCTCGTACGAACGCAGCTCCCACAGCTTCATCCGGCGCCACAGCTTGAAGGTGGGGACGGGCGAGAGCAGCCAGCGGGTGAGCCGTACGCCCTCCATGTGCTTGTCGGCGGTGATGTCGGCGATCCGGCCGACCGCGTGGCGCGCCGCCTCGACGGAGACGATGAAGAGGAGCGGGATCACCGCGTGCATCCCGACGCCCAGAGGGTCCGGCCAGGCGGCGGCGCCGTTGAAGGCGATCGTCGCGGTCGTCAGCAGCCAGGCCGACTGGCGCAGCAGCGGGAACGGGATCCGCATCCAGGTCAGGAGGAGGTCGAGCGCCAGCAGGACGCAGATTCCCGCGTCGATACCGATCGGGAAGACCAGGGAGAATCGACCGAAGCCCTTGGCCTCGGCGAGTTCGCGCACGGCGGCGTAGGACCCCGCGAATCCGATCGCGGCGATGATCACCGCTCCGAACACCACGATCCCGATGAGAATCCGGTGCGTGCGTGTCAGTTGCATCGCGGCCACCCGCGATCTCCTCCCGTATTCGGCCTGTATGGGGCGTCAGGTACTCGACAACAACCACTCGACGACCCGACACCCGGCGGGCACAGCCTGGCACATGTGTGCGCACGCCGTGGCGCGGGGAGTGGAGCCCGGCCTTCAGGCGCGGTCCGGGCCCTGTGGATAAGCGGAGAAAACGACCGCGGGCGACCGCGGGCGAATGCGGGCGGCCTCCGTCGGCGGCAGTCCGCCTCAGCGCCTCAGCTCGCCTTGGTCGACGCCGACGGGGCGTCGGACCCGGCCTTCGAGCTCTCCCCGGCGGCCGGCGCGTCCTCGGAGCCGGCGGCGACCGCCGCGACAGCCTCCTTGGCCGCCTTCTCCGCGTTCTTCGTCAGATCGGCGGAGCTCGGCGACTTCGCGCCCGCGTAACCCGCTCCGTTGTAGGTGAGGGTGATCACGACATTCTCCGCGCGGGCCACGACAGTGGCGTACGCGAAGTCCTCGTCGGTCTTGTTGAGGGTGTACGTGACCAGCGTCGCCTGGTCGCCGATGCCGGCCGTGGCGACCGACTTGAGGCTCTTGGCGCCCGCCGTGCCCTGGGCCCCGGCGACCTCCTTCGCGTAGTACTCGCCGGCGCGCTTGGCGCCGGTGCCGAGCGTGGCGTCGGAGTCGTAGCGCATGAGGGAGACATCGAGCCAGCGGTACTGCGAGCCCTTGACGCCCTTGTCGTCCAGACCGTTCCAGGAGCAGCTGCCGCGGCTGTCGATGTCGCTGGACTTCGCCGACGTACCGCTCTTGTTCTTGACCTTGGGAACGAGCGAGCCGACCGTCTTCGCGCCGATCGTGTCGCAGGCGTCGGGGAGCCCGCTGTACTTCGCCGGTGCGACGGTCGGGGTCTTTGACGCGCTCGGGCTCGACGAGGAGCCGTCGGCGTCGCTCTTGTCGCCGGAGTCGGACGAGCAGCCGGCGACGACGAGCATCACCGGAACGGCTGCGCAGGCGAGTATGCGGGTGAGTCGCGAGGCTGAACGGTGCATGGTTCCTTCAGTCGGTCGGTTGTCGTACGGTCCGATCGGCCACGGTAACCGCCGAGCCGGGTCCGCGGGCTCCCGGAACGGGAGTCCGGGCCCCGCGCGCCCGGGGCGGGCGGCGGGGACGGGGGCCGCTATTCGTTGAGCTGCTCGTTGAGCTTTCCGGCCAGTCTCCGCGCCTTGTCCTGCAGTTCTTCACTGTCGGGGACCACGGCGAGGTGGGCGGACTGCTCGGTGTACCGGACGGTCACGATCACATTCGATGTGCGGAACACCACGCTCACCGTGCGCCGCTGAGCGGCCGCTCCGGCGCGGGCGAGGACGTCGTCCAGGAAGGCCGCGTCACCGAGGCTGTCCAGGACGCGCGGTTCGAGGCCGTCGGGGGTCGTGCCGTCGGACGGCGTGCCGGACGGCGTCCCGGAGGGCGTGCCGGACGGGCTCCCGGGGCCGGAGGGGGCGCCGGGGGAGTCGGCGGAGCCGGTCTGTGGGGTTGTGCCGGTACCCGTACCCGTACCCGGACCCGTTCCCTTGTCCGCGGCGGAACCCGAGGCGGAGGCAGTGCCGCTCGGCGTCCCGGAAGCGCTGGACGGGGGCAGCCCCGCGGCGGTCTCCTTCTTCGCGTAGACCTCCTGCGCCCGGTCGGCGTCGCTCACGGCCGGGTCGTACGACACGACGCGTTCGAGGTCGATCACCAGCTGGTTCGAGGCGTCGGGGGCCGTGGCCTTCCAGCTGCATCCGACGCGGCGGTCCGTGTCGTACGTCACGGAGGCCGTGCCCTCGTACACCTTCGCCTGCTGGTCCTCGGGGAGCGAGGCGGCGCCGGGCAGGAGATCCTTGAGCGTGGAGCGCGGCACGGAGCCGCAGGGCTCGCGCAGCGTGCGGTACTTGCCGGGCTGAGCGGCGGTGGCGGTGGTGGGGCCGCCCGGCTTGGCGTCGGTGGCGGCGCCGTCCGCACCGCTGCCCCCCGAGCAGCCGGCGACCACCACCACGAGGAGCGCCGCCAGGCCGGGTACGTACGCCTTGCGCGCCTTAGGCTGCACGGTCCCGGGCTCCCTTCTGTACGGGGTTCCCGCGCGGGGCTCCGCGCGAAAACTGCTTGCCGCCGTATGACGGTCGATGGACACAATGTCTATCGCACGCGACGCCGTCGATGCTGGTCGGCTGTCTCTTTTGACAGCCCTGGTTCCGGCTTTTGCGTTATGAGACTTTCGGGGGAATCGAGGGGTTATGTCGTATATAGAGATGCCGGGCGCGAAGGTGCCGATCCGGATGTGGGCGGACCCCGCGACGGTCGAAGAAGGCGCCATGCAGCAGCTCCGGAATGTTGCCACACTGCCCTGGATCAAGGGCCTCGCGGTGATGCCGGACGTGCATTACGGCAAGGGCGCGACGGTCGGTTCGGTGATCGCGATGCAGGGCGCGGTCTGCCCGGCGGCGGTGGGTGTGGACATCGGGTGCGGGATGTCGGCGGTGAAGACGTCCCTGACGGCGAACGATCTGCCCGGTGATCTGTCCCGGCTGCGCTCCAAGATCGAACAGGCCATCCCGGTGGGCCGTGGCATGCACGACGAGGCGGTGGATCCGGGGCGGATGCACGGGTTCGCGACGGCGGGATGGGCGGATTTCTGGGGGCGGTTCGACGGAGTCGCCGATTCGGTCAAATTCCGTCAAGAGCGTGCCGTAAAGCAGATGGGAACGCTCGGATCGGGCAACCACTTCATTGAGTTCTGTCTAGATCAGTCGGATTCGGTCTGGCTGATGCTCCACTCGGGGTCCCGGAACATCGGCAAGGAACTCGCCGACCACCACATCGGCGTGGCCCAGAAGCTGCCGCACAACCAGGGGCTGATCGACCGGGACCTGGCGGTCTTCATCGCGGACACCCCGCAGATGGCCGCGTACCGTAACGACCTCTTCTGGGCACAGGAGTACGCGAAGAACAACCGCGCGATCATGATGGGGCTCTTCCAGGACGTGGTCCGCAAGGAGTTCAAGAAGGCACGGGTGATCTTCGACCAGGTCATCTCCTGCCACCACAACTATGTGGCGGAGGAGCGGTACGAGGGCATGGACCTGCTGGTCACGCGTAAGGGCGCGATCCGTGCGGGCAGTGGCGACTTCGGCATCATCCCGGGCTCCATGGGCACGGGTTCGTACATCGTGAAGGGCCTGGGGAACGAGGCGTCGTTCAACTCGGCCTCGCACGGCGCGGGCCGGAGGATGAGCCGTAACGCCGCCAAGCGCCGGTTCTCGACACAGGACCTGGAGGAACAGACGCGGGGCGTGGAGTGCCGTAAGGACTCCGGCGTCGTGGACGAGATCCCGGCCGCGTACAAGCCGATCGAGCAGGTCATCGACCAGCAGCGGGATTTGGTCGAAGTGGTGGCGAAGCTGAAGCAGGTCATCTGCGTGAAGGGCTGAAGCGGTTGGGCGTCACGGCCCCGTACGGGATGCCGTGACGCTTCAGCCGTTCTGATCCGTCCCCGTCAGGGGTGTCACAGTTCGCGGTGGACCTTGGAGTTGGACGCCTGGGCGCGGGGGCGTACCACCAGGAGGTCGATGTTGACATGGCTCGGGCGCGTGACCGCCCAGGTGATGGTGTCGGCGACATCGTCGGCGGTGAGGGGTTCGGCGACGCCCGCGTAGACCTTCGCCGCCTTCTCGGTGTCGCCGTGGAAGCGGGTGGTGGCGAACTCGTCGGTCTTGACCATGCCGGGGGCGATCTCGATCACCCGGACCGGCGTGCCGACGATCTCCAGGCGGAGGGTTTCGGCGAGGACGTGGGCGCCGTGCTTGGCCGCGACATAGCCCGCGCCGCCCTCGTATGTGCTGAGGCCCGCGGTGGAGGAGAGCACCAGTACCGTGCCGTCGCCGCTCGCGGTGAGGGCGGGGAGCAGGGCCTGGGTGACGTTGAGCGTGCCGAGGACGTTCGTCTCGTACATCCGGCGCCAGTCCGCGGGGTCGCCGGTGGCCACCGGGTCGGCGCCGAGCGCGCCCCCGGCGTTGTTGATCAGGACGTTCACGGAGGGGAAGCGGTCCAGCTCGGCGGCGAAGGCGTCGACGGCCGCGCGGTCGGTGACATCGAGGGCGTACGCGGAGGCGTGCTGCCCGGCGGCGGTCAGTTCGGCGGCGAGCGCGTCGATACGGTCCTTGCGGCGTGCGGTGACGATGACGTGGTAGCCGGCGGTCGCGAGTTGGCGGGCGGTGGCGGCGCCGATGCCGCTGCTCGCTCCGGTGATGACGGCGATGGGGGTCCCCGCGGCGGTCATGACGTACTCCTCGCGCGTGTGATCGGTGATCTATGTCGGACCCGGCCAGGATAGGCGGGGCGTGCGGGCGGTGCCCGTGGTGTCCGCGGAGTCCGTGGTGCCCGGACGCGGGGACCGGACGTGGGACGGAACGCGGGGGTGGGGGTCGGGGTGTGGCGGTGCGCGTCAGTGGCCGCGGGGCGCGTACATGATCACCGCCATGCCGGCCAGGCAGATCAGCGCTCCTGTCACATCCCAGCGGTCCGGACGGTAGCCGTCCGCGACCACGCCCCACGCGATCGAGCCCGCGACGAAGACCCCGCCGTACGCGGCGAGGATGCGGCCGAACTCGCCGTCCGGCTGGAGCGTGGCGACGAAGCCGTACGCGCCGAGCGCGATGACTCCGGCGCCGATCCAGATCCAGCCGCGCCCGCCGCCCCCGCTGCCGTCGCCGCGTACCCCCTGCCAGACCAGCCAGGCGCCGCCGATCTCGAAGATGGCGGCGACGGCGAAGAGGGCGGCGGAGCGGAGTACGAGCATGGGGGACAGCGTGTCATGTGGGTGACCGGGGGCGCGCCGGGCCTGAGGGTGGCCCGATTCGCGATGTGATGATCGGTATGTTCCCGCCATGGGTGTCAAGCGCAAGGCGTTGCTGGTGGCGGTGTCGGCCGTCACGGCGGTGGTGATGGGTGCGGGTCCCGGCTTCGGTGCCGACGCGGGCGTCGGCGTCGGGACCCTTGGTGTTCGGGATGCCGTCGTGCCGGAGGCCGATCTCTCGCACCACGGGCATGTGTCGCTGTGGAGCGAGGAGTTGACGGTCCGCTTCGAGTCCGAGAACCACGGCCCGTCCGCCCTGCCGGACGCGACCGTGCGGCTGGCCTTCTCGGTCTCCCTCGCGGCCGGGCAGAGCCTGCCGGCCAACTGTCTGCGGGGCGGTGACCGGGTGGTGCTCTGCCGTACGGGTCCGCTCCGGGCGGGCGGGCGGAGCCCGGAGACCGCCCTCGACCTGAAGACGGCCGGCCGGCCGGTCGAGGCGGTCGTGTGGATCGACACCGACTGGAACGGCGGCGCGAGCGACCCGAACCCCGAGAACCACCGGCACCGGGTGCTGGTCCCGGCCACCGGGGACCCGTACGTCTTCTGACCGTCCGGGGAACAGCCCTGCCCCCGAAGACCGATCGGACAGGACCTACGCGGCGGCGTCGCCGAATTCCCGTACCGCGTCCTCGACGATCGCCGCCAGCCGGGCGTGGTGCGCGCCGCGCCAGTACACCTGGCCGCAGGCCGTGCACTGGGCGAAGACGTCGTACGAACGCTGGGTGCCGTGCTCCAGCTGTTCCTGGACGGACTCCTTGTCCGCGGGGCCCAGGCCGCCGTTGCAGGCGGTGCAGCGGGTCCATGGCGCGAGGGCGGGCGCGAAGCGTTCCAGGACGTCCCGGAGCTGGTCGTCGGGGCGGTCGCTGTAGATATACGCCCCGGCCCAGATCTCGCGGCGGCGCAGCAGCCCGCGGTCCCGGGACAGCATCACCCGGCGCTCGGCGGCGGAGAGGGTGGCCAGGGCCGGATCACCCAGGTCCTCGTTCTCGTACGCCGCGTCGACGCCGAGCAGCCGCAGCCGTCGCGCGAGCGTGCCGAGATGGACGTCGAGCAGAAAGCGCAGGGGAGCGCCCGGCACCCGCTGCGGGCGGCTCACCGCCCGTACCTCGATGGATTCGCCCGGGGCGGGGATGTGCGAGACGGACACCTCGCGGCCGTCCACGAGCAGCGCGCCGGCCTCGGTGAGCGGGACACCGATTGATTCGACGACATGACCGAGCGTGGACGCCCCGTCGGTGCGGAGGGGCGTACGTCCCCGACGCCGCTCGGCGGGGACGAAGAGGCGCAGCTCAGGGGCGAAATCGATCTGGATCTCCGGTCCGTTCACGTCGTCAGGATGTCATTGGACGCGGGGGCCGGGCCAGGGCTTTCCGGCGGGCCTTCCGTGCCGTGGGCGCCGGGGGTGAGGTCCAGCCGCCAGTCGTTGGCGCGCATCAGCTGCCCCTTCGGGTACTCGACCCGGCACGGGCCCTGGAGCGTGAACCCCACCCGGCGGCACAGCGCGTTCGACGACCGGTTGTCGACCGACGGGAAGGCGTGCAGATAGCGGTACTCGCCCTCGGCGCGCGCCTTCGCCACGACGGCCGCCGCTGCCGCCGCCGCGATGCCGCGCCCCTGATGGGCGGCGAGCACGCCCCAGCCCGTCTCGTACACCCGCTGCCCCCGCCAGGTCTGCTCCCAGAACCCGATCGTGCCGACGGCCTCGCCGGCCGGCAGCAGCGAGATCCGGAACATCCGGCCCCGGCCCGTACGGTCCGCGCTCAGGTCCACGTACCGTCTGTGCCGTGTGAGCAGCTGGTCCTCGGTCTCCGGGCCGCCCAGATGGCTCATCAGCTCCGGCGCGTTCATGGCGCGGAGCAGGCCGAGATCGCCCTCGGACCACGGATCCAGCCGTACTCGCGGCGCTTCGCTCTCCATGTCACGCACTGTAGGGCTGGGGTCTGACATTCGGGCGTCCGGCTGCTGATGCTCAGGGGTCCTGGAGTCCGGAGTCCTGGGGCCGGGAGTCTTGAGGTCCGGCGTCTTGAGGTCCGGCGTCTTGAGGTCCGGGGTCCTGAGGTCTGGCGTACGCCGTCGGGGGTACCCCGACCGTCGCCGTGAAGTCCCGTACGAGATGGGCCTGATCGCTGTAGCCGAGCTCGGCGGCCAGCTCCGACCAGTCCACCCCCAGGTCCGCGTCCGTCGCCGGCATGACCTCGGCGATCGGTACGGCGCGATGGTGGTCGGTGATCTGGCCGTCCACGGGTGGGATCTGGCGCGGGCCACGGGGCAGCCGTACGAGCCGGACGCGGCGCTCGTCGGGATGCTCGGGGTGGAGTTCGGGGCGCTGGCCCCGACGGCGCGGAGGATGGGGGTGTTCGGGGAGGCCGTGCCGGTGGGGGAGGACGCGGGTCCGTTCGAGGAACTGCCGGCCATGACGGGGCGCGACCCGGGCTGGAGCCGTCCGTAGCGCGTCCGTGGGGCGCCGTGGCGCGCCCGTGGGACGTCAGCGGCGCGTCAGCTTTCCGTGGCGGGTGCCTCGCCCGACGGCAGCGCCTGCTCGGCCCAGATGACCTTGCCCTCCGCGGTGTACCGGGTGCCCCAGCGTTCCGTGAACTGCGCGACGAGGAACAGGCCGCGGCCCCCCTCGTCGGTGGCCGCCGCGTATCTGAGATGCGGCGAAGTGCTGCTGAAGTCGGAAACCTCGCAGATCAGGGCGCGGTCGCGGAGGAGCCGCACCTTGATCGGGCCGAGGGCGTAACGGATGGAATTGGTGATCAGTTCGCTGAGGATCAGCTCGGTGGAGTACGCCACCTCGTCCAGCCCCCAGTCCGCCAGCTGCCGGGCCACGGCGGCGCGCACCCGGGCCACCTCCGAGGGATGGGAGGGCACCTCCCACTCCGCGATCCGGTCGGGCTGGAGCACGCGGGTACGGGCGACGATGAGCGCGATGTCGTCGCTCGGGCGGTCGGGCAGCAGCGCTTCGAGCACCGCCGAGCAGGTCTCCTCCGGGTCCCGGTGCGGGTGGGACAGCGCGGCGCGCAGCATGAGGAGCCCATCGTCGATCTCCCGGTCGCGGTCCTCGATGAGCCCGTCGGTGTACAGCACCAGGTGGCTGGCCTCGGGCAGCCGCAGTTCCACCGTCTCGAACGGCAGCCCGCCGAGCCCGAGCGGAGTCCCGGCCGGCAGATCGAGGAATTCCACGCTGCCGTCGGTGCCGACCAGCGCGGGCGGCGGATGGCCGGCGCGGGCCATGGAACAGAGCCGGCTCACCGGGTCGTAGATCGCGTAGAGACAGGTCGCGCCCGTGATCACGGCGCCGCCGCCCGCGATGCCCTCGTCATGGTCGATGCGGGTGATCAGATCGTCCAGGTGGGAAAGGATCTCGTCGGGCGGAAGGTCGAGCGACGAGAAGTTGTGGACCGCCGTACGCAGCCGGCCCATCGTCGCCGCCGCGAGCAGGCCGTGTCCGACGACATCCCCCACGACCAGGGCCACGCGGGCGCCGGGCAGCGGGATGACATCGAACCAGTCGCCGCCCACCCCCGACTCCGCGGGCAGATAGCGGTAGGCGACATCGAGGGCGTTCTGCTCCGGCAGCACCTGGGGGAGCAGGCTGCGCTGGAGTGTTTCCGCCATGGCGTGCTCGCGGGTGTAGCGGCGGGCGTTGTCGATGCACACCGCCGCGTGGTTGGCCAGTTCCTCGGCGAGGGATACATCCTCCTCCTCGAAGGGCTCCGGCCGCTCGGCACGCCAGTAGTTGACCACCCCCAGCAGGATGCCCCGGGCGCGCAGCGGCGACGAGATGAGGGAGTGGACGCCGTACGCGATGACCTGGGCGGTCCGCTCGGGGTCCTGGGCCTGCCACCCTCGCGCCAGTCCGAGAGCGGGTTCGACGACCCCGCGCCCGTTCCGCAGGCTTCTCGCCTGCGGAGTGGACGGGGGGAAGACGATCCGCGCGCCCAGCGGGTAGAAGGGGTAGTCGTCGCGGATGCCCACCACGGCCGTACGGCGCAGTTCGGACTCGGCGGTGACCCCCGCCGGGTCCTCACTGCGCAGTACGGCCTCCGCCAGATCCACGGTGACGAAGTCGGCGAACCGCGGGACCGCCACCCGCGCCAGTTCCTCGGCGGTCCGGGTCACATCGAGGGTGGTGCCGATCTCCAGGCCCGCGTCGTACAGGAGCTTGAGGCGTCTTTGCGCCGCTTCCGCCCGGCCCGTGAGCGCACGCAGCTCGGTGGAGTCGCGGAGTGTCGCCACCGTGCCCGGCGGGCCTCCGTCGCGGTCCGTGGAGCGGTTGTTCACCACGATCAGCCGCTCTCCGGTCGTCATCACCTCGTCGCTGGCGACGCGTCCCGAGGCCAAGAGATCGGCCATCTGCGCGTCCAGGCCGAGTTCGGTGACGGCGCGGCCCTCCGGATGCGGAGGCAGATCGAGGAGACGGCGCGCCTCGTCGTTGGCCAGCACCAGCCGGCCGTCGCCATCGACGATGAGCACACCCTCGCGTACGACATGCAGGACCGCGTCGTGGTGCTCGTACATACGGGCTATCTCGACGGGCTCCAGCCCATGGGTCTGACGGCGCAGCCGGCTGCTCACCAGCGCCGTGCCGCCGGTGGCGAGGGCGAGCGAGGCGGCGGCGGCGCCCAGGACGATCGGGAACTCGCGGTTGGCGAGACTGTTCACCTTCTTGATGGTGATCCCGGCCGACACGAGGCCGACCACTTTTCCGCTCGCGTCCTTGACGGGGGTCACCGCCCGTACCGAGAGACCGAGGGTCCCCGGGACGGTCTCGATGATGGTGCGCCCCTTCAGCGACGGCCCGATGGTGCCGATGAAGTGCTCCCCGATGCGCTTCGGGTTGGGGTGGGTGAGCCGGATCCCCTGCATGTTCAGTACGACGACGAAGTCGACGTCGGAGGCTTTGCGGACCGCCTCGGCGCGCGGCTGGAGGATCGCGGTGGGGTCGGGTGCCCGCAGGGCGGGCGCGATTCCCGGCGAGTTCGCGAACGCGGTGGCGACGGAGAGGCAGCGGTTGCGTGCCTCTTGTTCGGTGTCGCGCCGGGACACCAGGAGGAGCGAGACCAGCGAGGACCCGATGAGCAGCAGCACGATCACCAGTTGCAGGGTGAAGACCTGCCCGGCGAGCGTGCGGACGTTCAGCCACGACGGGCGGCGCCACCCCCGCGGCGACCGCGGGGCCCGGCGCCGGAACCATCGTCGCCACCCGCCTTCCGTGCGCGGGTGCTCACGCCGCCGGCTCCGTGGGCGTCGGCCGGAGCGGGCAGACAGGGCCCGAGCCCAGGATCGACCCATATGTCCGGCCATGTACCTACATCTACACTGCCTGTCTTCACACGGCGAACGGGCGTGGGGCCGCCGGGGAAGCCGCAGGGGAGTCGCAGGGGAAGTCGCCAGGGAATACGGGACGGCCCTCAGGGGGTGGCGCCGTGGAGCGGGCGGCCGCTGAGCAGGTTCCAGCGGCCGGCCCGCCCGCTGAGCTCGGTGGCGGTGAGGGGGCGTACGTCAATCCGCCAGAAGGCCGCAGGAGTTGCGCCCAGGGCGTGGACCGCGCAGGCGCGGATGATGTCCGGTTCCGCGACGGCTATGACGCGGCCCCCGGCCGTGCCGCCGTCGCGCTGTGTGCTGTCGCCCGGTGTGCTGTCGCGCTGTGTGCCGTCGCCCAGGGTGTCGAGCCAGTGGGCGGCGCGGGCGAGCAGCGCCAGCAGGGATTCGCCGCCGTGCGGGGCGGACGCCGGGTCCGACAGCCAGGAGGCCAGCGCGTCCGGTTCCGCGACGGCCACTTCGTCGAGGGTCCTGCCCTGCCAGCCGCCCATGGCGCAGGGTGCGAGGGCGGACAGCGGCTTCGCGTCCAGGCCGAGCGCCTTGGCGGTCTGACGACAGCGGGCGGAGGGGGAGACGTACGCGGTGGCGGGGAAGGTTTCCTGTACGGCTTCGGCCTGTCGCAGCCCGAGGGCGTCCAGCCCGTCGCCTGCCGGTTCGTCGCCCGCCGGTTCGCCTGCCGGTTCGCCTGCCGGTTCGCCTGCCGTCGTCGGCTCGGCGGTGCGAGGAAAGCGGGCCTCGCGCAGGGCCGGGTTCATGGCCGGTGAGATGAGCATGAGCCGGGTGGTCATACGGTCCTTCCCGCTTGGTTCCGGCCGTGCTCCGGAAGGGGGCCTCTTGGCCGGTCCACCGGATCGCGGTACCTTCACGTCGAAATCACGACGGCGGAACGGAAGTCCGGTGGGAATCCGGCACGGTCGCGCCACTGTAAGCCGGGCGCCGGTCGCGTACAGCGCGGCGGGGGTCCGGTGAGTCAGACCCGGATGCCGTCGTTCGAGCTCCACTGAATGGGACGCGAGTTCCCCAAGGAGGTTGTGCCATGGCACAGTCCATAGTGCCCCCGGCCGTTTCACCCACCAGTACCACCGGTACCGCTGTCACCCCGCTCCCGCTCCGCGCGGTGCTGCCGTGGGCCGTGTTCGTGGGCACCCTGATGCTGGTGCTGCTGTACTTCGTCGGCGCCGAGCAGGGCGCGACGTCGGTGTTCTCCGGTGCTGAAGTGCACGAGTGGGTTCACGACGGCCGTCATCTCCTCGGCTTCCCCTGCCACTGACGACCGACGGAGATCACGCGTATGCATGCCTCCACCGTCAGAACCCTCCTGGTCCGCGGCATGATCGCGGGCCTGCTGGCCGGACTCTGCGCCTTCGTGCTGGCTTATGTGGCGGGTGAGCCCTCGGTACGGGACTCCATCGCCCAGGAGGAGCTCAGCTCCGCGCCCGCGCATCAGCACGGCGGAGAAGAACACCAGGAGGGCGCGGCAGCGGCAGGAGAAGAGGAAGAGGAGGAGGAACTGGTCAGCAGGCCGGTGCAGTCGACCTTCGGGCTGGCCACCGGCGTTCTGGTGTACGGGGTCGCCCTGGGCGGGATCGCCGCGCTGGTCTTCGCCGTCTGCCTGGGAAGGATCGGCCGGGTCGGTCCGAGGGCGACCGCGGCCCTGCTCGCCGGGGCCGCCTTCGTCACCGTCTATCTGGTGCCGTTCCTGAAGTATCCGGCGAATCCGCCCGCGGTCGGCAACCCGGACACCATCGGCAAGCGCACCACGCTGTTCTTCCTGATGATCGTGTTGAGCGTGTTGCTCGCGGTCGTCGCGGTCATCGCGGGGAGACGGCTCGCGCCGCGTCTGGGCAACTGGAACGCGGCGGTCGCCGCGGGTGGCGGTTACGTCGTCGCCGTGGCGGTGGCCTGCCTTGTCCTGCCCGCCAACACCGATGCCATTCCGGCCACGTTCCCGGCTGCCCTGCTCTGGGAATTCCGGCTGGCGTCGATCGCTGTGCAGGCGTTGCTCTGGACGGCCTTCGGGCTGATCTTCGGGGCGCTCGCGGAGCGGGCGCTCCGGCCGGGGGAGGCCGCCTCGGTGGCGGCCGACAGTGCTGCCGCGCCGGTGCGTACCGCCGGCTGAAGCGGCCCCCGCACCATCGGCTGAACGGGGCCGGGCCCGTGCCTCACCGCGCGGGCCCGGCCCCGTTCGGCCGTCCGTCAGTCGCTGACGCCGACCGCGTGCCCGAACGTCTCGCGGTCCGTGACGAAGTCCAGCATGGCGCGGGCCACGTCCGCGCGGGCGATCGCGTTGGCGGCCGGGCCCGCCTCCACGGCGTGGCGGTAGGTGCCCTTGCCGTCGGCGTCCGTCAGCCGGGGCGGCCGTACCGACGTCCAGTCGAGCCCGCTCTCGCGCAGGATCGTCTCCATCAGTTCGAGATCGGTGTACAGCTCGTTGAGCGCCAGCCGCATCCCGGGCATCGACGCGGACGCGGCGGCGCTGCTTCTCGTCGGCGCCTGCTTCCACCTGGCCTTTCTGGGCCTGTTCTTCGCCCCGGATCCCCCGGAGGGCGTTCTGCGTCCGGAGAGCGAGGCGGATTTCGCGCGGGAGACCGTACGGGCGCTGCTGGCGGGTATCGCCCCGCCGGACGGAACGCTCCCGCCCGGCGTCTGACCTGTCTCGCGGGTCTTGTTCTCGGGGGTCCGTCTCGGGGATGTGACTCGCGGGTCCGGGGGTCCGTCTCGCGGGTTTGTCCCGGGCGCGGCGGGACCGGGGTCGCCGGCTCAGCGGGTCTCGGGCTCAGCCCGTCTCCGGGCTCATCTCTCGGAGCGGCGCCGGTCGCCCGCGCACAGCGCCCAGATGATGAAGAGGTCGACGGCGAGGAGCACGAGGGCCCACAGCGGATAGCGCGGGATCCAGAGGAAGTTCGAGACCGCGCCGAGACCCGCCAGGATCACACCGACCACGCGCGCCCACACCGCGCCTCTCAACAGCGCGCAGCCCGCGAGGAAGATGATGGCGCCGATGATGAGATGGACCCATCCCCAGCCGATGAGACTGAACTCGAACACGTAGTTCCGCGTCGCCAGGAAGATGTCGTCCCTGGCGATGGCGGAAATACCCGCCAGGACCGTCATCGCGCCGCCGAAGATCATGAGAACGGCGGCGAAGACCGTCCATCCGCCGGCAAGTGCCCTCTTGGCTGTCATGGGGCTCTCCCTCGGTGAGGAGACGGGTCGCGGGCCGGTGCCGGCCGGCGGCCATTGACGTCACCTCAAGGTTCCATACGTATGGGTCACCCGCATCTCGTCCGGAGGGCGGCCAGTAGAGTGCGGACTCGGTCTTCCCCCAGTTCAGAGGTGTACGGCAGTGAGCCCCGCCCAGCCCTCCGCGCCCACCGGACCTGACGGGCCCCCTGCGCCCCGGGTGCCGGTGCCGACGTCGGTGCCAGTGCCGATGCCGGTACTGCCGGTGACCGTCGTCGGCATCGGCGCCGACGGCTGGGCGGGGCTGCCCGGCGGTTCCCGGGACGCGCTGCGCGAGGCGGACGTACTCATCGGCGGCCCCCGGCAACTGGCCCTGCTCCCCGGGGAGTGCGCGGGCGAGCGGGTGCCGTGGCCGTCGCCGCTGCGGCCCGCCGTTCCCGGACTGCTCGCCGCCCGTGCCGGGCGCCGGGTCGCCGTCCTGGCCAGCGGGGACCCGATGTTCTACGGGATCGGGCGGACCCTTTCCGAAGTCCTGTCCGAGGTCCCGTCCGAGGCGATGTCCGCGCCCCTTGGTGCCGACGCCGACGCCGACGCCGACGCCCCGCGCGCCGAGGCGCTGCGCGTGCTGCCGCATCCGTCGTCCGTCTCGTACGCGTGCGCCCGGCTGGGCTGGCCGGTGGAGGACACGGAGGTGGTCACGCTCGTCGGCCGCCCCACCGAGCTGCTGGCCGCCGCCCTGCACGACGGCCGCCGGGTCCTGGTGCTCAGCGCGGGCGCCGCGACGCCCGCCGAGGTGGCGGCACTGCTGACCGAGCGCGGATACGGCCCGAGCCGGATGCGCGTACTCGAACAGCTCGGCGCGGACGAGCGTCACACCGAAGCCCTCGCCCAGGACTGGGCCGAGCCCGCCGGTGATCCGCTCAACGTCGTGGCCGTCGAGTGCCGTCGCGCGCCGGACGCGCCGCGCTTCGGCGCCGTACCCGGCCTTCCCGACACGGCGTACGAACACGACGGCCAGCTCACCAAGCGCCATGTGCGCGCCGCGACACTGGCCGCGCTCGCGCCCGCGCCCGGCGAACTGCTCTGGGACATCGGCGGCGGGTCGGGTTCGATCGCCGTCGAGTGGATGCGTACGCACCGCTCCTGCCGCGCCGTCTCGGTCGAGCGCGATCCCGCGCGGGCGGAACGTATCGGCCGCAACGCGCGGGCGCTCGGCGTCCCCGGGCTGCGCGTGGTCACCGGCGGGGCGCCGGGCGCGCTGGCCGGACTGCCGGTGCCGGACGCGGTGTTCATCGGCGGCGGGCTGACCGTACCGGGGCTGCTGGAGAGCTGCTGGGACGCGCTGCCCGCGGGCGGCAGGCTGGTCGCGAACACGGTGACGCTGGAGTCCGAGGCGCTGCTGGCCGAGTGGTACCGCCGCCTGGGCGGGGAACTCGTACGGCTGGCGGTCGCGCACGCCGTTCCGGTGGGCGGGTTCACCGGCTGGCGGCAGGCCATGCCGGTCACTCAGTGGGCGGTCACGAAGGACCACCCTCCGCGGGTCCCTTCAGTGGGCGTCCCCTCAGCAGGAGAAGAACGATGACGGTGTACTTCATCGGCGCCGGTCCCGGCGCCGCCGATCTGATCACGGTGCGCGGCGCCCGCAGGCTGGCCGCCTGCCGGGTGTGTCTGTACGCGGGCAGCCTCGTGCCGCGCGAGTTGCTGGCCGAGTGCCCGCCGGACGCGCGCCTGGTGGACACCGCGCGGATGGACCTGGACGGGATCACGGCCGAGCTGGTCCGGGCACACGAGGAGGGCCACGACGTCGCCCGGCTGCACTCCGGCGACCCGTCGGTCTTCAGCGCCGTCGCGGAGCAGATGCGCCGGCTGGACGCGGCGGGTGTGCCGTACGACGTGGTGCCGGGCGTACCGGCGTTCGCGGCGGCGGCCGCCGCGCTGAAGCGTGAGCTGACGGTCCCGACGGTGGG
This sequence comes from Streptomyces sp. NPDC056835, assembly GCF_042789485.1. Lineage (NCBI taxonomy): Bacteria > Bacillati > Actinomycetota > Actinomycetes > Kitasatosporales > Streptomycetaceae > Streptomyces > Streptomyces sp. NPDC056835. The sequence goes on along the minus strand of NZ_JBHUBB010000002.1, from coordinate 392,759 downwards.
CCAGACGGTGATCCTCACGCGGATCGCCCAGCGCGCCACCCCGATGCCGGAGGGCGAGGACCTGGCGACCCTCGGCCGGAGCGGGGCGCTGCTCGTACTGCACCTGGCCGCGCGGTACGTGGACCGGGTCGTGGCGGAACTGCTGCCGCATTACGGGGCGGACTGCCCGGCCGCGGTGGTGGCGATGGCCAGCCGCCCGGACGAACTGGTGCTGCGCGGCACGCTGGAGGACATCGCCGGCCAGGTGAAGGCGGCGGGTGTGGTGCGGACGGCGGTCATCATGGTCGGCCGGACGCTGGGCGCGGAGCAGTTCCGCGACAGCCACCTGTACTCGGCCGACAGGGAGCGCCCGCACGCCTGTTGAAGACAGGCCCCAGGAGCGGTCTTTACCTGTCACGCCCGCATCAGGAGCGATACGAGGGTGGCGGCTGCCCGGTAGGTCCGGGGTCGTCGCCGGGCTCGGGCCGCTGTACCGGCCCGGACTGTGCGTGGTCGCGGGGCAGTCGGGACGGCAGGTATGGCGGGCCGACCCCGCGGACGTCGGAGCCTGCGGGCGGGCGTTCGGCACCAACCGCCTGTGCGGGCCGCTCGTCCTCGTGGCCGTGCTCGCCGGGCGGGTCGGTACCCTCGGCTGAGGGGCACGGACCCTGGAGGTGCTGGTGGGACTGCGGGAACGGATCGCGGCCGAACTCATGGAGACCACGCACGGCGGGGATCTCAGGCTGGAGCGGTACGCGGGGCCGCCCGGTGATCCCGGGCTGTTCGGGATCACGCCGGGGGACCCGGTGTGGCGGGTGCACGGGCATGCCACCGGGATGCTCACCGGCGGGTTCGCCGCGCTCATGCTCCAGTCGCTGCATCCGCTGGCCATGGCGGGGGTCGACCAGCACTCCGACTTCCGCGCCGATCCGGTCGGGCGGCTGAACGGAACCGTACGGTTCATCACCACGACCACCTTCGGCTCCTCGGCCGCCGCCCGCGAGGTGATCGACCTCGTCCGGCGGATCCACACCCGGGTGCACGGCACCGCCCCCGACGGCCGGCCGTACCGCGCCGACGACCCCGACCTGCTCACCTGGGTGCACACCGCCGAGGTACGCGGCTTCCTCGCCGGCCACCAGACCTACGCACCCCGGCCGCTCCGGCTGACCCCCGCCGAGTGCGACGCCTACTACCGCCAAGCCGCCCCCGTGGCCGAGGCGTTGGGCGCACGGAACGTACCGCGCACGTCCCTCGAAGCCGAGCGCTACCTGACCCGCCTCCGCCCCCAACTCCACGCCACTCCGGCCGCGTTGGACTCGGTACTGTTCCTCCGCCGCTTCGGACGCACACGACGGGAGCGGCTGGTCGTAGGCCTGCTCATGAACGCCTCGGTCGGACTCCTCCCCGACTGGGCCCGCACCGAACTCGGCATCCACCGCCCGGCCCCCGTCCGCACCGGCTGGGACCGGCCCCTGGCGACGGCCGTCGGACGCACCCTTCAGTGGGGGCTCGGGCCCTCCCGGATCCAGGCCGCCGCGCGGACGCGGCTGGCGGGGGCGCGGCAGGGATGACGTCGAGATCTTCGAGGCGTCCGGAGCAGCTTCCACCCCGCCCCTCAGGCCCTCTCCTGGGCTCTGTCGGCGCGCACGGCTGATGTGTTCGCTGTTGTGTTCGTTCGATGGCTCCACGTGAGATCCGTCCGCACGCCATACTGAGCGAGGCAATCAAACATTCAATAATTCGCCAAAGAACAGCCAAGTCGTGCGGGGGAGTTGGGTGTACGTGGTCGAGATACCGAGCACGCCCGATCCGCTCGCCGCCGCGCTGCTCAGGGTCCGGTATCCCGACGGTACGGCCGTCGGCGTCGGCTTTCTCGTGACCGGCGAACTGGCCGTCACCTGCGCCCATGTCGTGGCCTCCGCGCTCGGACTCGATGACGACGAGCGCCCCGCCGCCGGGGCGACCGTCGAGGTGGACCTGCCGCTCGGCCCGGCGGCCGGCCCGGCGGGCGGGCCCGCGGTGGTTCCGGCGGTGGTTCCGGCGGTGGTTCCCGCGGTGGTGGAGTACTGGCCCGAGGACGGCCCGTCCGGAGCCCGGGACATCGCCGTACTGCGCCTGCGATCCACCGTCCCCGGCTCCGTACCCCTGCGCATGGCCGAGGCGGACGACGTGTGGGGACACCCCGTGCGGACCTTCGGCTTCCCGGCCCGCCACGCCGACGGGGTGTGGCACGCGGGGGTGCTGCGGGCGCGGCAGGGGGCCGGCTGGCTCCAGGTCGAGCGGGCGGCGGGCAGCAACCACGCGATCAGCCGGGGCTTCAGCGGCGCACCGGTCTGGGACGAGCGGCTGGGCGCCGTGGTCGGCATGGTGGTGGCCGCCGACCCCCAGCAGCCGTCCGCGTTCCTCATCCCGACCGGCGAACTGCTGCTCGCCGTACCGTCGTTACGGGAGGTGGTGCTGCCGCCCTCGCCGTTCCGGGGTCTGTCGGCGTTCCAGGAGTCCGACAGCGAGGTCTTCCACGGCAGGGACGAGGAGAGCGACGAGGTCGCCGCGCTGGTCACCGAGCATCCGGTGGTCACCGTCTTCGGGCCGTCCGGCTGCGGGAAGTCGTCGCTGGCACGGGCCGGTGTGGTGCCCCGGCTGAGGAAGGCCGGGCACGCCGTCGTCATCGTACGGCCGGGCGGTCCGGCCGGTCTGCTCGGCGGACTCGCCATGGAGCTGACGCGGCTCACGCGGCCGGAGCTGACCGGCAGCGCGCGGCGCGAGGAGAGCCGGGTGGTGGAGGCGGAGCTCTCCGTGCACGGCTGGGGGGAGATCCTGGCGCAGCTGACGGGTACGGGCGCGGGCGCGGGGACGGGTACGGGTGTGGGCGGCGGTGCGGGTACGCGTCGCGCTCGCGGCGTACACGGTCTCGTCGTGGTCGTGGACCAGCTTGAGGAACTTCTCGACCAGGGCCAGGGCCCCACGGCCCGGTCCGCCGCCGAGGCCGTCGGCGTGCTGTTCCCCGAACACCCGCCGTCGGGGCTGCGCGTGCTGTCGACACTCCGCGCCGACTTCCTGGAAGCCGTCAGCGCGCGCCCCGGTCTGGAACGCGCCCTGCGGGGGAAGTCGCTCCTCCTGCCCACGATGTCCGCCGAACAGGTACGGCAGGCGGTGGTCCTGCCGGTGCGGGCGATCGCGTCCGTCGCGTACGCGGACGGACTGGAGCAGCGCATCCTCGCCGACTGCGGCGACGCGCACGGAGTGCTGCCGCTGCTGGAGTTCACCCTCGACCAGCTGTGGGAGCGGCAGCGGGGCGGGCTGCTCACCCATCGGGCGTACGAGGAACTCGGCGGCGTCAGCGGCGCGTTGGCGGAGCGGGCCGAGACCGTATGGCGGCGCGCGGCACGGAAGGCCGACGGGCCGGATCGGGCGGAGGGGGCCGACGAGGCCACGGCACGGCGGCTGTTCACCCGTCTGGTCCGGCTGCCGCTCGGCGGCCCGGCGGCCACGCGCCGCGTCGTGCCCCGCGCCGAGCTGGGCGAGCCGGAGTGGACGGTCGCCCGGGCGCTGGCCCGGGAACGGCTGGTGGTCATCGGCCTCGACGACGAGAAGCGGGAGACCGTCGAGCTGGCCCACGAGGCGCTGATCCGGGCGTGGGACCGGCTCGGCGGGTGGGTGGAGCGCGACCGGGACTTCCTCGCGTGGCGGGAGGGGATACGGCACGACCGGGAACGCTGGGAGGCCGCCGGGCGCGCACCGGATCTGCTGCCCGCCGCCTCGGCCCTGGACGCGGCGCGCCGCTGGGAGCGCGAGCGTGGCGAGGATCTGAGCGAGGCCGACGCCGACTTCCTGCGCCGGGGGCGCGACCGGGAGCGGACGAGAACCCGGCGCAGGCACGGGCTGTTCACCGGCATCGGCACCGTACTGGCGCTGGCGGCGGTGCTGGGCTCGCTCTTCGTCGTCCAGACCGGAGTCACCGAGGAACGCGCCGCCGCTGCGGACTCCCGCTCCATGGCGGCGACCTCGGCGGACCTGCGCACCACCGACCCGGCGCTGTCCGCGCTGCTCGCGATCTCCGCGTACCGCCGCGAGCCCACGGAGTCCGCGCGCGACGCCCTGTTGCAGAGCTATCTCACGTACGGGCGGGCCCGCTGGCTGATGTCGGGGACGCTGGGCAAGGTGGAGCGCGTCGCCGCGAGTGGCGACGGACGCGTCGTGCTGGCGACCACCAGGCTCGGACGGGCCACCCTGTTCGTACGGAGTGACGACGGGGAGATACGCGCGGCGCACCTTCCGGCGGAGGCGGAGGCGCGGTATCCGGTGGTCGCGCCGGACGGGAGCGGCGTGGGGTACATCGGGAGGGACGGCTCGCTGGTGTGGCACGAAGTGCGCCCGGAGACAGCTCAGTTGCTGGGTCCGGCCCGGACGATGGCCGTGGAGCCGACGAAGCCGACGGGCACGACCGAGACGACGGGCACGACCGAAACGACGGACACGACGGACACGACGGACACGACCGAGGCGAAGGATCGCCTCGGCCTCGTGTCTCCCCGGGGCGCGGCGATCTCCTCCGACGGCGGTCGGGTGGCGGCTGTCGTCGGCGACCATCTCGCGGTCTGGGACCTGGACAAGGGCACGGTCGTGCGTACGATCTCGCCTCCTGAGGGCCAGGACACCTTCGCGAAGGTCTGGTTCGGGCCCGACCGGGACACCCTGCTGGCGTCCGCGAACCGCGACCCCGCCTCCCTGGACGACAACGTGTACACGGTGCTGGCCTACCAGGGGTCCCGCGCGCCGCGCACCGTCGCCACGGGTGTGCAAGGGGCGGAAGTCTCCGGCGACGGAACCGCGTTGGTCCACTGCCGTGCTTCGGACGGGGCGGACCGGGGGCTCTACCGGGTGGTTCGGATCGCGGACGGCCAGGAACGCGGCCGGTTCAGGGACACCAACCAGCGGTGCCAAAGGGATCTCGTCGTCGACCGTACCGGGCTGCGGGTGGGCGTCGCGGACGGCATCCGCTCCCTCACGCGGTTGTTCGACACGGAGCGGCGGAAGCTGATCGCGGTGACCGGGACGGGGACCGAGCCGCAGGCGGGCGGCAGCAGCTTCGGTGTGCGCGAGGCGTTCCCCCGTCTCCTGGAGGACGGCGGCAGGACGTACCTGCTGAGTTATGACCGGGCCGGCGCCGTCATGACCGCCATGACCGCCGATGTCGAGGAGTTCCTGCCGCGCGACGATCGTTCCTTCGACGCACTCACACCGGACGGTTCCACCGTCATCAGCAAATCGCCCGACGGCGCGCGGCTGCGGTCCTACGCCGTGGGCCAGGGATTCAGGGAGGTCGCCTCGGCGAAGCGGCCGGACCCGGTCGCGGGAGGGGAGGCGGGCATCCGGATCAGTGGTGACGGCTCGCTGGTGGCGGATCCCGCCGTGACCGGCGAGATCCATATCCGCGAGGTGCCGTCCCTGCGACGGATCGCCACCGTCCCCACCGGGGTCCGTACCGGGTCGGTCCTCCGGTTCGCCGATGAGAGGTATCTCCTGGTCGCGACCCGCGACGTCATCGAGCGCTGGGACGCCAGGACAGGACGGCTTGCCGACCGTATCGATCTGAGCGCGACGGATCTGGCCGACACGGTGGCGGACACCCCCTTCCTCGGGTCCTACCCCAGGCAGGGGCATGTGGCTGTCCTCGGGGACACGTATATCCACGTTGTCGACCTCGGCGAAGGGCGCGAGGTGAGGGAACTCCGGATCGACATCGGGAACGATGTGACCGACGTCCGGTTCGACGCCGAGGGCACCTACATGGCGGTCCTCCGCCGGGGCGGGGTCTGGGAGCTGTGGCGGCTCGATCCGCTCCGCCGGGAGCTCGGTCCGATGCCGGGCGTCGGTGAGGGAGGCGATTTCGTCTTCGAGTTCATGGACACGGAGGGGCGCCTCCTGGTGGCGGACGCCGGGCGAGTACGGATCTACAGAGCCGGAAGCCGTACGTACGAAGCCGCCTTCGACTTCGGGACGCAGTCCGACAGCGTGCTGGGGACGTTTCCCGCCGCTGCCGCCACCCAGGGCCCGACGGTCCTGTACACCAACGACGCCCAGACGACCTCCGTACGCCTGGACCCCGAGGAGTGGGCCCGGGGACTCTGCGCGGTGATCGGACAGCGCACCCTCACGCGGGCGGAGCGGGACGCGGTACCGGCGGAGGTGCCGCCGGGGGCGGTGTGCGGGGACTGAGCGCCGGGGGCGGGTCCTGGCGGGCCCGCGAGGATCGACCGCCCCCGCGGCCTCGGAGACCAGCCGGGACGCCCCGGGCCGGCAAGCCGACCTGGGGCCTGCAAGCCGACCTGGACCGACTCCTGGGATCTACCGCCGCTGTCCACGCCGCAGTGGCATAGCGGCGAGCGCGAGCAGAATGGCGAGCCCGAGCAGCACGATCGTCCCGGGCACGGGTTGCCTGGCGCGCCAGAGCTGGACCGGAAGCCCGATCCAGGGCACGCGCAATCGGGCTACGCCTTTGAGCGCCGCGCGCCGTACCGGGGAGGAGTCGGGTGCGGAGTTGGCGTCACCTTTGGTGATCAGGTCGTTGTTGGGAAGTACCCGGTGGACCCGGTGGGTGAGCAGATGGTTCGGTCGGGTGGGGTCCTGGACCAGCACGATCCGGCCCACCGCCGGTGTGCGGTCGTGCGGTGTCGGCTGGTAGAGAACGACGTCGCCCGGCATGAGGGCGGGACGCATGGAGCCGGACTGCACCACGCCCGCTGTCCAGCCCAGCGCCATCACCGGCACATGCGCCCACACCAGCAGACCGACCATCGAGCCGACCACGGTACGTGAGATGACCACGGTGACCACGCGGATCGGGTTCGGGACGCCCTTGGCCGTAGGCCGGTCGAACGCGCCGGCGGCCAGGTCACCGGGGAAAGTCACTCGCGCTCCCGCGCTTCCCAGGTGAAGGACACCTCGTTGGTGGCGACACCTTGCGAGTTGTTGGGTGCGCTCGGGCTGAACTTCCACGCGAATCGGAAGCTCATCGAGTTGGGTGGCTTGCCGGGCAGGGTCCAGGGACCCACACCGGTGCGGAAGTCGGTGTACAGGGCCACGAACTGGTCCAGGGTGCCGTTGAACGCGGTCCTGTGCGGAGTGAAGCCGTCGCAGTCTCCGGCGTTACCACCCCTGCCCACCTCGATTTTGAGGTCGATGAAGGATTGGAAGGTGCTGGGCCAGTTCGGTGAGTTGCCGTACAGCTTGAGCGCGGTGGGGAAACTGGCGTTCGACTTGATCTCGATGCAGTTGGAGCCTGTCTCGCCGGGCCGCATGTTGTTGATGCGGAACATGGGCACTTTGCTGTCGTTGGCCAGCCCCACCGCGCCGGCGGTCCACGTGTTGCCGCTGTTGCTGCTGGTCCCACTCCAGTCGGCGTTGGTGGCACCCCAGACCAGAGCACCGCTGAGCAGTAACCCGAGCGGAACGGGCACCACCTGTGCCAGGACGTGCAGCCAGGGACGCGCCATCGCCCACTCCGTTCAATTCCGTTCAATTCCGTCGGGGCCGCAGCATATTGTTTCCCCCTGTCCCACCTGCGGCGGTGACGCTCCGTGTCGCAATCCGCACTGTCATGACATCGCGACTGATGACCACCAGCGACCGCTGTCGGCCGAACGAGGCAACGCGGTCCACGACGGCCGGCCGAGCCGGCCTGCGCGTCAGTCGACTCCCCTGAGATAGACGCGGCTGACCCGGTCGTCCAGCGGATGCACCGCGATCCGCAGGGAGTTCAGCTGCCCCTCGCACGGTGCGCAGATCTGCCCCTCCCGGACGTCGGGAAGAGTCTCGGGCTCCGCGAGACCGAGGTGGGAGAAGGGCGCAGTCGGTTCGACGGACTTACGGAGCGGCTTGTCCCGACGCGTCAGTTCGATCCGGGGCGCCAGTCCGGTGACGAACGCGTCGGCCTCCGGGGTGGACAGCGAGAAGGCCAGCAGCAGTTCGTCGTCCTGAAACCCGTTCTGGTACGCGGCCCGGCGATCGGTGGCCGTCGCGGGGACCTCGACGCCGAGCCGCTTGCCGACGCTCTCGGGCGTCGCGTCCTCCGCCCAGCTGGGCACCTGGCCGCGCGCGCCGACGGAGTCGCCGGTCGTGGCGGCCGAGCAGGAGGCCAGGACCGTACCGAGCACGACGGCCACCCCCGGAGCGAGGGCACGGCGGGACGGACTGCTCTTCACCGGACTCCTTCGCGACCCGGGTCGCTGCGGCCCACCACCGTACCCGCCCTGTCGATACAGATCACATCCACCTCCACCGGCGCCCCGCGCAGCACCCCCAGCGCCTCGTCCCGTGCCCGCCTCGCGACCTCGTCGCCGAGCGGCACGCCACGGGACTGGCACAGGCGCAGCGCCTCCAGGCCCGTGTTGGCCGCCGCCACCCGCTCCGCCAGCGGTGCGTCCGCGCCCGCCGTCAGGGCCAGTTGGGAGAGGAAGGCCTTGTCCACCTGGGAGCGGGCCGAATGGAGATCCAGGTGGCCCGCCGCCAGCTTGGAGAGTTTGGCGAAGCCGCCGCAGAGGGTGAGGCGGTCGACCGGGTGGCGGCGGATGTACTTGAGTACCGCGCCCGCGAAGTCACCCATGTCCAGGAGGGCGTCCTCGGGGAGGTCGTAGGCCGCGAGGACCGTCCTCTCCGACGTCGATCCCGTACAGCCCGCCACATGCGTGCGGCCCGCCGCGCGGGCCACGTCCACGCCGCGTCTGATCGAGTCGATCCAGGCCGAGCAGGAGTACGGGACGACGATGCCCGTCGTGCCGAGGATGGAGAGGCCGCCCAGGATGCCCAGCCTCGGGTTCCAGGTGGAGCGGGCTATCTCCGCGCCGTTGTCCACGGAGACGGTGATCTCCACATCGCCCGTACCGCCGTGGCGGGCCGCCACCTCCGCCACATGGGAGCGCATCAGCCGGCGCGGGACCGGATTGATCGCAGGTTCGCCCACCTCCAGGGGGAGACCGGGGCGGGTGACCGTACCCACACCCGGGCCCGCGCGGAAGACGACCCCCGCGCCCGGCGGCAGCAGTCGTACGGTGGCACGGATCAGGGCGGCGTGGGTCACGTCGGGGTCGTCGCCCGCGTCCTTGACGACGCCCGCCATAGCCCGGTCCCCGGCGGTCAGGTCCTCCGTGGCCAGGGCGAAGGACGGTGTCCGGTCCTTCGGCAGCGTGATGGTGACGGGGTCGGGGAACTCGCCGGTCAGCAGCGCCGTGTACGCGGCCGTCGTCGCCGCCGTCGCGCAGGCACCGGTCGTCCAGCCGGGCCGGAGGCCGGTGTGCTTGAGTTGGGCGGCGCGCCCGCCCTTCCCCTCCTCAGTCATGGAAAGACCCACCGGCGACATGGAAAGACCCACCGACGATGCGTGAACCGACCCCGACTCCGGCCCATGTGCTGATCCTCGGCGGTACGACGGAGTCGCGCCGGCTCGCCGAGCGCCTGCACGGCGACGGCCGCCTCCGCGTCACCAGCTCTCTCGCCGGCCGGGTCGCCCGGCCCGTGCCGCCGCCCGGTGACGTACGGATCGGCGGGTTCGGCGGCGCCGAAGGGCTGGCGCGCTGGCTGCGCGAGCACCGCGTGGACGCGCTCATCGACGCCACCCATCCCTTCGCCGACACCATCAGCCGTAACGCGGCACATGCCGCCGCGTTCACCCATGTTCCCCTGCTCTCTCTGCGCCGCCGCGCCTGGGTGCCGGTCGCCGGTGACGACTGGCACGTGGTCGGCTCGCTGGCGCGGGCCGCCGAGAAGCTGACCGCGCTGCGGTGCGCGCGGGTCTTCCTCACCACCGGGCGGATGGGGCTCGCCGCCTTCGCGCACCTCGACGAGGTGTGGTTCCTCGTACGGTCCGTGGACGCCCCGGAACCTCCGTGCCCGGCCCGTACGGAAGTGCTGCTCGACCGGGGGCCGTTCACCCTCGACGGGGAGCGGGAGATCCTGCGCCGCCATCGCGTCGACGCCGTGGTGACGAAGGACAGCGGCGGCGAGGCCACCGCGCCCAAGCTCACGGCCGCCCGCGAGGCGGGGATTCCGGTCGTGGTCGTCCGTCGGCCGGCCGTCCCGGAGGGGGTGTCCTCGGTGGCCACGGTCGAGGGCGCGGTGGAGTGGCTGGCTCAGCTTCGCGGGGATTCCGGGGGCGCCGGGTTTCCCACGGCCCCCGGGCTCTCCGGGTAGCGGCGCGGGGTCCAGACCACCGTCTCGCCCTCGCCTCCGCCCTCTCCCGCGCCCCGCCGCGCGGTCACCGTCCGCGACGAGCCGACCAGCAGGATCGTCCGCATGTCGACCTGCGCCGGATCGAGATCGGCCAGCCGCACGACCCGTACGCTCTCCTCCGGCCCGCCCACATCGCGGCCGAGGACGACGGGGGTGTCCGGAGCGCGGTGTTCCAGGAGGAGTTCGCGGGCCTTGCCGACCTGCCAGGTCCGGCTGGCGGAACCGGGGTTGTAGAGCGCGAGCACCAGGTCCGCGCCCGCCGCCGCGCGCAGCCGTTCGGCGATGACCTCCCACGGCTTGAGCCGGTCGGAGAGCGAGAGCACGGCGTAGTCGTGGCCGAGCGGGGCGCCGACCCGGGCCGCGGCGGCGTTGGCGGCGGTCACGCCCGGGAGTACGCGTACGGGCACGTCCCGGTACGGATCGGCGGACGCGGCCTCCAGAACGGCCGTGGCCATCGCGAAGACCCCCGGATCGCCGCCCGAGACCACGGCCACGCGCCGGCCCCGCCGCGCGAGGTCGAGGGCGAACTCCGCGCGCTCCGACTCCACCTTGTTGTCGGAGCCGTGGCGCCGCTGGCCGGGGCGGACCGGAACACGGTCCAGATAGGTGGTGTAGCCGACGAGATCCTGGGCGGCGGCGAGCGCGCCGCGCGTCTCGGGCGTGAGCCACAGCGGCCCGGCGGGGCCCGTCCCCACGACCACCACGTCACCGGTTGATCCGCTGACCTCACCGGTTGATTCGCCGGCCTCGCCGACCGGTTCGTCGGAGCCCCCGGGTACGGCACGCGCGGCGACGCGGCTCGGCAGCACCGCCACCGAGAAGTACGGGACCGATTCCGGGTCCGTGTCGGCCAGCGCCCCGGTGCGTTCGCCGCTCATCGTGGCGCGCTCGACGTACCGCGCGTCCGCCAGCCGGCCCGCGCGCTCGACCGCCCGCCGTACGGTCGGGAACGTACGGCCGAGCTTCATCACCACCGCCGAGTCCGCCGAGGCGAGCCGGGCGGTCAGCTCCTCCTCGGGCAGCGTGCCCGGCAGGATCGTCAGCACCTCCTCGCCCTCGACGAGCGGGGTGCCGAGCCGTGCCGCCGCCGCGCTCACGGACGTGACACCGGGGACGACCTCGGTCGGATAGCGGTCGGCCAGCCGCTTGTGCATATGCATGTACGAGCCGTAGAAGAGCGGATCGCCCTCGGCGAGCACCGCGACCGTGCGCCCGGCGTCCAGATGGGCGGCGAGCCGGGCGGCCGACTCGGCGTAGAACTCGTCCATCGCGCCCTGATAGCCGCCGGGGTGGTCCGTGGTCCCGGTGGTGACCGGGTAGACCAGCGGTTCCTCGATGTGGTCGGCGCGCAGATGCTCGGCGGCTATGGACCGGGCTATGGACCGGCCGTGGCGGGCGCTGTGGTACGCGATCACATCGGCCTCGGCGATGATCCGTACGGCCCGTACGGTCATCAGGGACGGGTCTCCCGGCCCCAGACCGACTCCGTACAGCCGGCCCACGCCACGCTCGCCGGCCGGGGGACGCGCGTTCGCGGCCTGCTCACCGGTGGTGGTGCTCCGGGCGCTCATTCTTCCTCGCTCGCGATCGCGTTGACGGCCGCGGCGGCGAGGGCGCTGCCGCCGCGTCGTCCCCGTACGACCAGGTGTTCCAGGCCGGAGTGGTGTCCGGCGAGCGCGTCCTTGGACTCGGCGGCGCCGATGAAACCGACCGGCACCCCGATGACCGCCGCCGGGCGCGGGGCGCCGTCCTCGATCATCTCCAGCAGCCGGAAGAGGGCGGTCGGCGCGTTGCCGACGGCCACCACCGCGCCCTCCATCCGGTCCCGCCACAGCTCCAGTGCCGCGGCGCTGCGGGTCGTCCCCAACTCGGCGGCGAGGGCGGGCACCGACGGATCGGAGAGGGTGCAGACGACCTCGTTGTCCGCGGGCAGCCGCTTGCGGGTGACCCCGCTGGCGACCATCGCCACATCGCACAGCACGGGCGCGCCCGCGCGCAGCGCCTCGCGGGCGCGGAGCACCACACCGGGGCTGAAGGCGAGGTCACGCACCAGGTCGACCATGCCGCAGGCGTGGATCATCCGCACCGCGACCCGCGAGACCTCGGCGGGCAGCCCGGTGAGGTCCGCCTCGGCGCGGATCGTGGCGAAGGACCGGCGGTATATCGCCGCGCCGTCCTTCTCGTACTCGAACCCTGTGGGCACTGTGGACACCGTGGTCTTCTCGCTCATCTCGTCATGGGGGTCATGCGTGCCGCCGCGACCGCGTCGGCGAGTTCTGGTCCTGTGGTGGTGGTGCTCGGGAGATCTCCCTGTCCCTGTACGGAGATGTCGTAGCGGCCTTCGCCCGTCGCGACCACATCCACCCACCGGCCGCGCGGATGGCCGCAGCGGCGCGCGCATCCCGACCAGTGGACGGGCAGTCCGCCCGAGCCGTGGGACACGGCATGGGCCACGGCATGGGACACCGCCGCAGTCGCGTCGGACCGTACGTCCGCCAGCGCCTTCGCGCAGCCGGGCCGGCCGGTGCAGGCGCCGACCCCGTACCAGGGAGAGCCGGGGTCGGTGATCAGCCCGGCCGTACGGAGCCGGTCCAGGACGCCGCCGGCCGCGGCCGGGGCCACCCCCGGCACGATCACTCCGCGCCACGGGGTCACGCGCAGCGGTCCGTTCGCCGTCGCCGCGAGCAGCCGCCACTGGGCCACGCTCAGCCGGCCGAGGCGGGCGTGGACGGAGAGTGCCACGGTTCCGTCGGGCGACCGCACGGGACCTGGAATGGGAGGTTCCCCTTCCCGTTCCGGCCCAATGTCCTGCGCGGGCGCCTCCGTCACGTACTCCGTCGCGATCCCGGCGTCCGCCAGCCCCGCCCGTACCGCCGCGTCCAGCCCCCGGCCGTCCTCGGCGGGCAGCTCCCTTACCCGCCAGGCCCCCGACCCACTCGCCTCCGCGAGCGTGAGGAACGTCTCCGCCGCCAACAGGGCCGCGCGCGGGGCGTCCTCGGGAGCCACGCGTGGGCCCGACCGGTTTGCCCCGGTACGTACGACGACCGATCCGTCCCGGCGTGCGAGCAACGTCACATCGGCGCCGAGGGCCGCCACATCGCCGCGTCCGTCGTCCAGCGCGAAGAGGAACCGCCCGGAGAGGGCCGCCGCCCGCGCGCTCGCGCAGAGCAGTCCGTCCAGCTCGGCAGCCCACGACTGGACGTCGGCGGAAGGCCGTTCGTCCAGTCCGGCCAACGGTGACGCGACGATGTTCCGTACCCGCTCGTGTGTCTCCGAGGGCAGCAGCCCGGCGTCGTGCAGCAGTCCGGCCAGCTCCGCGCCGCAGCTCTCGTCGAGGCCGCGCAGCTGCACATTGCCCCGGGAGGTGAGGTCCAGATGTCCGTCGCCCAGCCGCTCCGCCGCGTCCGCCGGCGCCTCCGCCTGACGGAGCGTCAACAGTCCGGCGGGCAGCCGCAGTCGGGCCAGACGGCCGTCATCGGCGGCATGCAGCCGCAGCGCGCCTGGACAGGCGTCGCCGCGCTCCCGCAGAGGAACCCGCGGGGACTCCCGTACGGCGGCCCGCGGCTCGGACCGTACGGCGGCCCGCGGGGACTCCCGTACGGCAGCCCGCGGCTCGGGCCGTACGGCAGCCCGCAGGGGGGCTTCGTCCCGGTTCACGGGTGTTGGCGAGGTGGGCGGCATGGCGGCGAGCATACCCACGTCCCCCTGCCCGCTCCCTTCCCGCCGCCCGGCCGATGCCCGGCCCCTCCCGCTCCGTACCGGCCCGCGCTCCGGGCGCCCTCCCGCGCCCGTGACCTCAGCACTTACTATGCAGACGACGGGCCTGCCCAGGCCCGTCAACGCCAGCGACGGCGTCATGGGGAGGAAGCCCGGTGCGAACCCGGCGCGGTCCCGCCACTGTGAGTCCGGCAGCAGCCGGGCGAGCCAGGAACTCCCGCCGTCCTCCACACCTCGCCCGGGGCGCGGACCCCGAGGAAGGCCAGACGCCGCATGCTTCTGCTCCTGTCGACGTCCGACACCGATCTGCTCAGCGCCCGCGCGGCGAACGCGGCGGGCGGGCCCGTCCCGTACCGCTTCGCCAACCCCGCCCGGCTCGCGCTCGACGAGCTGCCCGCGCTGCTCGACGGCGCCGACCTCGTCGTCGTACGGCTCCTCGGCGGGCTGCGCGCCTGGCAGGACGGGATCGATCTGCTGCTCGCGGGCGACCGCCCCGTCGTGGTCCTCACCGGTGAACAGGCCCCCGACGCCCAGCTGATGGAGGCGTCGACCGTCCCCATCGGTATCGCCGCCGAGGCGCACGCCTATCTCGCGCACGGCGGTCCGGCCAACCTGGACCAGCTCGCGCGGTTCCTCTCCGACACGGTCCTGCTGACCGGCCACGGCTTCGAGCCGCCCGCCGCCGCGCCCACCTGGGGCCGGGTGCCCCGTCCGGTACGGGCCACCGCGCCGGGCGCGGACCGGCCGACGGTCGCCGTGCTCTACTACCGCGCGCACCACCTCAGCGGGAACACCGCCTTCGTGGACACGCTGTGCGAGGCCGTCGAGGCGGCCGACGCCCGCGCCCTCCCGCTCTACGTCTCGTCCCTGCGCGCGCCCGAGCCCGAGCTGCTGGTGGCCCTGCGCGAGGCCGACGCCATCGTCACGACCGTGCTCGCGGCGGGCGGCACCAAGCCGGCCGAGGCATCGGCGGGCGGGGACGACGAGGCCTGGGACGCGGGCGCGCTCGCCGCGCTCGACGTACCGATCCTCCAGGCCCTCTGCCTCACCGGCAGCCGCGCCGCCTGGGCCGGGAGCGACGAGGGGCTGTCCCCGCTGGACGCCGCCTCGCAGGTCGCGGTGCCGGAGTTCGACGGCCGCCTGATCACCGTCCCGTTCTCCTTCAAGGAGCTGGACCCGGACGGTCTGCCGGTCTACGTCGCCGACCCCGAGCGGGCCGCCCGGGTGGCCGGGATCGCCGTACGCCACGCCAGGCTGCGGTATGTCACGAACGCCGAGAAGCGCGTCGCGCTGGTGCTCTCCGCGTACCCCACCAAGCACTCCCGCATCGGCAACGCGGTCGGTCTCGACACCCCCGCGAGCGCGGTGTCCCTGCTGCGCCGACTGGCCGCTGACGGCTACGACTTCGGTTCCGAACCCGTCCCCGGTCTGGCCTCGGGCGACGGCGACGAGCTGATCTACGCCCTCATCGAGGCCGGCGGCCACGACCAGGAGTGGCTGACCGAGGAGCAGCTCGCCCGTAACCCGGTCCGTATCCCGGCCGCCGACTACCGGCGGTGGTACGGCCAACTCCCCGCCGAGCTGCGCGAGTCGGTGGAGCGGCACTGGGGACCGCCGCCCGGCGAGATGTTCCTGGACCGCAGCCGGGCCGCCTCCGGCGGGGACCCGGACGGCGACATCGTGCTCGCCGCCCTGCGGCGCGGCAATCTGCTGATCCTCATCCAGCCGCCGCGCGGCTTCGGCGAGAACCCCATCGCGATCTACCACGACCCCGATCTGCCGCCCTCGCACCACTACTTGGCCGCGTACCGCTGGATCCAGGCCGCCCGCGAGGACGGCGGTTTCGGCGCCGACGCGATGATCCACCTCGGCAAGCACGGCAATCTGGAGTGGCTGCCCGGCAAGAACGCGGGAATGTCGGCCGCCTGCGCCCCCGACGCCGCGCTCGGTGATCTCCCGCTGATCTACCCGTTCCTGGTCAATGACCCGGGCGAGGGCACGCAGGCCAAGCGGCGCGTACACGCCACGCTGGTGGACCATCTCGTACCGCCGATGGCGCGCGCCGAGTCGTACGGCGACATCGCGCGCCTTGAGCAGCTGCTCGACGAGTACGCGGCGATCTCGTCCATGGACCCGGCGAAGCTGCCCGCGATCCGCGCCCAGATCTGGACGCTGATCCAGGCGGCGAAGCTCGACCACGACCTGGGGCTCGACGACCGGCCGGACGACGACGGATTCGACGACTTCCTGCTCCATGTCGACGGCTGGCTCTGCGAGGTCAAGGACGCGCAGATCCGCGACGGTCTGCATGTGCTGGGCGGCGCCCCGGCCGGCGAGGCACGCGTCAATCTGGTGCTGGCGATCCTGCGCGCCCGGCAGATCTGGGGCGGTACGGCCTCCCTGCCCGGTCTGCGCGAGGCCCTTGGACTCGACGAGTCGGCCGCGACCCGTACCACCGCCGACGAGGCGGAGGAACGGGCCCGCGCGCTCGTCCAGGCGATGGAGGACGCCGGCTGGGACCCGGCGGCGGTCCCGGGCGTGGCCGACGGCCTTCCCGAGGGGGTCGCGGCGATCCTCGACTTCGCGGCGCGCGAGGTCGTACCGCGCCTCGCGGGCACCGTCGACGAGATCGAGCATGTGGTGCACGCGCTGAGCGGCGGGTTCGTACCGGCGGGCCCATCCGGATCCCCGCTACGCGGCCTGGTCAATGTCCTGCCGACCGGCCGCAACTTCTACTCCGTCGACCCCAAGGCCGTACCGAGCCGGCTCGCCTGGGAGACCGGCCAGGCCCTCGCGGACTCCCTCCTCACCCGCTACCGCACCGACAACGGCGAGTGGCCGACCTCCGTCGGGCTGTCCCTGTGGGGTACGAGCGCGATGCGCACCTCGGGCGACGACATCGCGGAAGCGCTGGCGCTGCTGGGCGTCCGGCCGGTGTGGGACGACGCGTCGCGCCGGGTGACGGGCCTGGAGGCGATCCCGCTCACCGAACTCGGCCGCCCGCGTGTCGATGTCACCCTGCGCATCAGCGGCTTCTTCCGTGACGCGTTCCCGCACGCGATCGGGCTGCTGGACGACGCCGTACGGCTCGCCGCCTCCCTGGACGAGCCCGCCGACGCCAACTACATCCGCGCCCACGCCCAGGCGGACCTGGCCGAACACGGCGACGAACGCCGCGCCACGACCCGTATCTTCGGCTCCCGCCCCGGTACGTACGGCGCGGGCATCCTCCAGCTCATCGACAGCCGCGACTGGCGCACCGACGCGGACCTCGCCGAGGTCTACACGGTGTGGGGCGGCTACGCGTACGGCCGCGAACTCGACGGCCGCCCGGCGCGCGACGAGATGGAGACCGCGTACAAGCGCATCGCGGTGGCCGCCAAGAACACCGACACCCGTGAGCACGACATCGCGGACTCGGACGACTACTTCCAGTACCACGGCGGCATGGTCGCCACGGTCCGCGCGCTCAAGGGCACGGCCCCGGAGGCGTACATCGGCGACTCGACCCGCCCCGAGACCGTCCGCACGCGCACGCTGGTCGAGGAGACGTCACGGGTCTTCCGCGCCCGTGTGGTCAACCCCCGCTGGATCGAGGCGATGCGCCGCCACGGCTACAAGGGCGCCTTCGAACTCGCCGCGACGGTCGACTATCTCTTCGGGTACGACGCGACGACGGGCGTGGTCGCGGACTGGATGTACGACAAGCTCACGGAGACATACGTCCTGGACCCCGAGAACCGCGAATTCCTCCAGGAGGCCAACCCCTGGGCCCTGCACGGCATCGCGGAAAGGCTGCTGGAGGCGGAGTCGCGCGGGATGTGGGCGAAGCCGGACCCGGCGGTGCTGGACGCGCTGCGGGCGGTGTTCCTGGAGACGGAAGGGGAGCTGGAGGGCGAGGAGGACTGACAGCGGTCCGGTGTCCCGGTGTCCCGGTGTCCCGGTGATCCGGTCGCCCGGACCAACGAGGGCCTGCGATGACCGAGATCTCTGCCGGTCCCGCCACCACCTCGGGCCCGGCCAGGCGTTTTCGTGCGGCCTGGCCGGGTGCTCCGCTGGTCAAGCGATAGCGATCAGCGATCAGGTGATCAGGTGGGGATGGGCTTGGTCTGGGTGCAGTTCTTCCATTCGACCCAGGGGCGGGCGCCGCCGCTCTGGGGGCCGGTGGCGTATTTGGGGTCGCCGGTGATCGTCTGCGTCTTCTCTTCGTGGGTGATGTCGATCCCGAAGATCTTGAAGCCGAAGCTGACTTGTCCGGCGGAGATGCCGAAGCCGATGCCGAGTGAGGCGTTCCACCAGTCGGTGTTGGCGTTGTAGTCGAGCTTGCTGAGTTTTCCCTTGTCGTGAAGGAGTCGTTCGAGGGGGCTGGCGTCGGAGTCCGGTACTTCGGCGGCGTCGGAGGGGGAGGGCAATGGGTTGCCGGCGGGGTCGCCGTTTCCGCGCAGCCAGTCCTCGACGGTGGTGCTGTCGGCGTCGTTGTCGAGGATGAGTTCGGCTGTTTCGGTGTGGATCTGCGAGTGGGTGGTTCCGCCGCCACCGCCGACGTCGATGGTCACGGGGCCGGCGTTGGCGCCCGCCTCGACCTTGACGCCGCCGCCGTCGCCGGCTTCCTGGCTGGTGGTGATGACCAGTTTCTCCGGGTGGTGCGCGGCCCCGTCCTTCTCCTCCTGGTCGTAGGCGGCGGCGTCGTAGGTGACGGCCACCTGCTGCATCCTTTCGCCGGTGGCGACCCCTCCGATGCCGGCCGAGCCTTTGACGGTGAAGGTGTAGACGAAGGTGATCTTCCCCGCGTTCGGTCCGTTCTGGGCGCGCATGACGACGACGTCCTCGGTCATGGTGCCGGAGAGCACTTCGCCGGATATCTTGCCGAGATCCTTGGGGCCGTCGCTCTTTCCGGAGTCCTTGCCGCCCTTGCCGTTGCCCTTGAACTTTCCGCCGAAGCTCGCGTTACCGGATGCCTCGACGGAGGTCTTGGTGATGTCGACGTCCGGCGCCAGCTCCGGTTCGAGATCGGGCTTCTTCTTGTTCGCGTGGTAGCCGCAGATCATTCCCAGCTCCGAGGAGCGTGGGCCGGCGGGCCTGCTGTTGCACTCGCTCTGTGCCTTGAGGTATTCGGTGAACTGCTGTGCGTCCTCCAGGTTGGCCGCCAGGTCCGCCTGGGGATCTTCGCTCTTGTTCCCGCTGAAGAGCCACTGTCCGCCGCTGCCGCTGCCCGCCAGGTACGTGCCGCTCAGCTTGGCGCTGCCGCCCCAGTCCTTCAGGCCGGGGATGCCGGCGGAGATGCTTGCCGTGACGCCGCCGCCGGTCTCGGTCACGCGCTCCAGGGTGACGGTGCCGTCGGACCACTGCTGGAGCTTGACCGTCTCCGAGCTGCTGATCTTGATGAAGAGGATCTGGATGACGACGGTGGTCTTGGTCTGGTCCTGGGACAGCAGGCACCGCGCGGGCTCGAAGGGGTCGCCGTTGGGTACGAAGGGATCGCCGGGCCCCCCGCCTCCGCCGTTGTCGCCCCCGCCTCCGTCGCCGTCCCCGTTCCCGCCGTTCCCGTCGCCCGCGTAGTCGCCGGTGGAGCACGCCTCGGCGCCGCTGAGCGGGTGGAGTATTCGGCACACCGCGCTCTTCAGTCCGGTCGCCTCGTCGGCGGGCACGCTCAGACCGACGATCGCCGCCACGACCAGCGAGACGACACCGACCATCGCGGCGTACTCGGCCCCGCTCTGACCCCGGTCACGCCGCTCTCTGTCGACCAACCCCCGGCTTTGCCTCTGCCATCTGCGCAGCCGGTCGTTGCCCCTCGTGCCCCTCATCAGCTCTCCTCGCCCCACACCGTCCGCGAACCCCCGAGCGAGAGCAGCGTAAGGATTGGGCCGGGCCCAAACGCAGGGTCCCCGGGCCCAGTTGAGGGGCCCAGTTTCAGCCGGGCGCACCCCCTCCTACCTGCGAAAAGTGGCGTCCGGCAGACAGTTGGATGAACTCTGCGGAGACGCGTCACGGCCTCCGTGCCACCGTGCTCCCCGAGCCCGCCGAGAACCGCGAGGCCCCTCTCATAACCGTCCACACCCGCCCGGCCGTTAGGGTCGGGAACATGACCACGGAAAAGCCGTTCCTCTACGTCGTCGTGTGCGCGGCGGGCATCGCGGGCGATGTCGGCAAGCTGATCACCACCGCGCGGGAGCGGCGCTGGGACGTGGGCGTCGGGCGGCTCCAGGCGATGAGTGGCCAGGATGGTGTTGATGTCGTCCCACGTGATCAGGCCGCCCGGCGTCGGGACAGCGGCGGGAACAAGACGGTAGTGGCGGTGGAACACCTGGGCCAGGAACTCGTCCTGGCCCAGGTGGGCCGCCAGATTCAGCGGCGACAACGCTTCTCCTCCTGGATCAGTCGTTGCCGTCGGTGCGGCCGGTGCTGCCGCCGTCGGACGGGCTGACGCCGCGCTCGCGCGCGGACTGGATCCGGCGGCGAGCCCTGACCAGTCCGGCCTGAGCCGGTCCGGTCGTCGGGGCGGCGGAGTTGTTCGACATTGCTCCTCCTGGGGTTGGGGTATGGAGTGGGATTACGAACCCCGCCCCGGACGGCGCTTGATCTGTCCAAGGGCGCGGGCGGATGATCCGCCCGGGGCGGGGGGCTTATTGGGTGGTGGCGGAGACCGCGACACCGATCACGAAGCCGCACGAGCCGGCGATCACTCGGTTGTCGCGCTTGTCGGCCACCAGCGTCCCCACGCCGGCTTGTTCGGCGTCCTTCACGTCGGTCATCTCCATAGGGTGTGGGCCCCTGGAACACGCCCGCCGGGCTTGGGCAGGACGGCAGTAGCCTGGTGGGGGGCGAAGCCTCTGGGGAAGGCGAAACGAGCGTTGCCGAGGGCGCGCAGGAGTTGTCGGTTCCCGGTGAAGCGTGTGCGGGCATGCAGCCAGCGGTGGTTGTCCAGCAGATAGCCCTGTCCGACCTGAAGCATCAGGCGATGCCGGCCGGCGGTGATGGCGCTGCGAAGCACGGGGAGGTAGGGCTGGACGATCGGGCTCCAGCGAGCCAGACCGTCCTGACGCAGCCGTATGGAGATCCGCCCGTCGGCTTGGACGGTGAAGACCTGGGTGGCGTGGCCGGTGCCCGCTCCGAAGCAGGCGGTCCGGGGCTGGCAGAGCGCGACCGCTGCTTCCGGGTTCTCGCTGACGAGGCAGGCGTGGACGTCGCGTCCGTCGGCAAGGAGGGCCTCCCCGTCTGCGGACGCCGGCTGCAGACACACCAGGAGGATCAGACGCGGTGGCCTGGGTGCGCCCGACCGCTCGGTATGGGCTTGTAGCTCCCCGTTGCCAAGGCCGGCGTAGCCGGCGCGGTGGGCGTGGCTGCCGGTGTCCTGGATCAGCGTCAGACCGTCCGGCGCGCCGTGCGGGTGAGGCGTGATCGCCATCAGCCGGGAGGCGAACGCCAAGACCTCCTGTCGCGTCGTCAGCCCGTCCAGGGTGACCATGCCGGTCTTACGAAGCTGTGCGGCGATCACGTCGCTCGCGCGCGGGGCGCGGATGTCGACGTAGTGGTCCGCGAAAAGAGTCTCGGAGCCTGTGGAGGCGTCGAGCATCGCCGTACTCCTTCGATCGGGGTCGGTTCGATCAGAATGGGAAAGCGGGGAGGTCGGGGTAAAGCGACTGATTGTCGGCTCGGACAAATCGGTCGGTGCGACGGTGGATTGACGGGAGCGTGTTACGTTCCGAAGGCCCGGCTCGCACACCGCAGGACGAGGACCGCCGTCATGACGTACACGCCGCCGCTCTGGCCCGTCTCCGTGAAAGGCGTCGCGCTCGACGCGTTGGATCGTGTGCTTCTGCTGCGGAACGAGCGGGACGAGTGGGAGCTGCCCGGAGGTCGCCTGGAGGTCGGCAGCCCCGATGGTGCACAACTGCCGGACGCCAGCCCGGAAACCGCGCTGGAGCGCGAGATCCAGGAGGAGACCGGCTGGGAGGTCAAGGCCGGTCCGCTGATTGACGGCGGCGTGTGGATCTACCAGCCCATCCCCGGGCGACGCGTACTGATCGCGACCTACGGCTGCACCGTGCTGACTCCCGACCGGACGCCGGTCGTCAGTCACGAGCACAAACAGCTCGGCATGTTCACCGCTGACGAGGTGCCAGGGCTGAACATGCCCGACGGCTACAAGCAGGCCATCGCCGCCTGGTACGTCCGGGGACACGCCAACCCGTCGGACCTGGACGACGACAAGCGGACGTAGCCGACCATGGCTGAGGGCGACATCGCGACGCAGACGGGACAGCGCCGGCTCCCGCTTCCCAAGCCCTCGGCCCGGCACGCCCAGTGGCATTGGGCGACACCGCAGGCCCAACTCGTGCTGGCCACCGGAGACCTGGCGGACATCCTCCGCTTCTACCGCCGCGTGCACGGCCTGAATCAGACCGCGCTCGGTGAACTCCTCGGCTACGACAAGACGTACATCTCCGCCCTGGAACTGGGGAAGCGCGTCCTCGACGACGTCGGCTCCCGACGCCGGGTCTGCGAGGCACTGCGGCTGCCGCCCCACGTTCTCGGCATCACCGATATCACCGACACGGACCACCGGGCGATGCTGCAGTTCGGCGAGTCGACCGTCCGGCTCGCCGAGATCGCCCGGCAGTCCGGGCACGCCTCCGAAGCCGTCTCCGAGCTGTGGCCGCTCGTCGCCCGCCTCGAAGCACGTATCGACGACGGCCACACCGAGCGCGACGTCCTGCACCTGCTCGCCCGGGCCCGCGTCGGCCTCGGCGTGGCCCTGGGCAACGTGCTGCCGGAGGAACGCCTGGCCACCGCCGCGCACTGGACGGCCAAGAGCCTCGGTATCACCGAGTACTTCGAGGACCCGCGCATGACCTCGTACGTGCTGCGCATGCACGGCAACGAACTGCGCAAGGCCAACCTGCGCGGCGCGGCCGTCCAGCGTCTGTGCCGTGCCGCGGCCACCGCTCCGGACGACACCGCCCGCGCCGCCGCCCTGCCGCTCCTCGCCCGCGCCGCCGGTGCGCTGGGCAATGGTGAACTGTTCGACCGGGTGATGCGGGAGACCGACGTTCTCCTCGACCGTGTCGACCACACCAGCCTGTTCAACCCCTTCTCGCTGCACGAGATCCGCCTGCGCGGTCTCGTCTCCACAGGGCGCACCGAGGTGGCCATGCGGCTTGTGGAACAGAGTCCGGTGCCCACGACCGTTGTGGCACCGCAATGGCGTGTGATCGAGCTGATCACCGTCGCCCATGTCCAGACGCTGGCCGACGACCGCAATGGCGCCACCCAGTCGCTGGACACCGCGATCCGGGAGGCGGTGGCGCAGCGCCTTCCCCACCAGCTCCAGCGCGTCATGCGCACGGCGGGGACACGACTACCCACGCAACACGCCACAGCGGCCCGGTGTCTGGACCGGATACGAAGTGAGATGGCCGCCTCCTTTTCGTTGACGAAAGGGGCCGGGCGTACAACAGGAGCGTCTTCAACCAGGGCGTTTGGAAGCTCGCCCTGGCCGCTGTCGGCGTGATCCCTCCGCGCGAGCGTGGGGCCAAGTACCTCCAGGCGGCGCCCGAGGACGGCATGCACGCGCTGCGGCACCCGTATGCGTCGGTCCTGTTGGACGTGGGGGAGAGCATCAAGGCCCCTTCGGAGTCGCCCGACGGTCCCTCCCGGCACATGACGAGAGCGAGGTCCGAAGGCCCCGCCCAAACGCCGTGAAACCTCAGATCAGGGCCACACCAGGCAATAAGGCTGATGCCCCGCCTCATGCAAGCGATGGCTGAAGTCCTGCCATTCGTGCAGCAGTTGGTAGACGTTGTACGCGTCCCTCGGGCCGCCCCTGTCCGGGACCGTCGACCAGATGAAGGCCGCCGCGCCCACGGATTCCTCGCCGATGCCGCGCAGCGGGTCCACCACCGTCATCGGGAGTTTGACCACCGCGTAATCGGGATGCAGCACGACCAGTTCGAGCGGCGGCACTTTGTACAGAGGCATGCCCTGAATGCCCGTGAGGACCATCGCCGCTATCGTCTCCGGCTTGATCTTCGTGAACATGCCATTCATGCCGAGCTCATCGCCGCCCAGCTCCTCCGGGCGCATGGAAATGGGCACACGCGCGGCCGTGGCTCCGTCGGGCGCGCCGAAGTATTTGTAGGTCACCCCCACCCGGCCACCACTCCTGCTTTCCGGCGTTGCCGGAGGCTGCTCCCGCGCCTCACGTTCGCGCCGTCGATGCTTTCCACGCCGGGCAGGCTCGGGACCGAGGTCGTCGGTTCCCTCGCCCAGTCCGCCACCGCGATGCATATCTCCACCCGACCACTCGCAGCCATGGCCGCGCAACCCGATCATCGTGACAGTGACCTCCCCCACGAACGTCCGGTGAAACACCTGTCCGCAAGAACGTCCGAGCCTCTGACACCATGGATTCCGTGAGCTTCCCCTATGACGCCCCAGTTTCGCAGACGCTTTTCGACCGCGCGGCCCTCGTGACGCCCGGCGGCGTGAACTCTCCCGTCCGCGCCTTCCGCGCGGTGGGCGGTACGCCCCGGTTCATGGTGTCCGGTAACGGTCCATACCTCATCGACGCGGACGGCCGCGAATATGTCGACCTCGTATGTTCCTGGGGTCCGATGATTCTCGGTCATTCCCATCCAGAGGTCATCGAAGCGGTCCAGGCCGCGGTCGCCCGCGGTACGTCCTTCGGTACGCCCGGTGAGGGCGAGGTGGCGCTCGCCGAGGAGATCGTTGCCCGGGTCGCCCCCGTCGAGCAGGTACGGCTCGTGTCGTCGGGGACCGAGGCGACCATGTCCGCCATCCGGCTCGCCCGCGGTTTCACCGGGCGCGCCAAGGTCGTGAAGTTCGCCGGCTGCTACCACGGGCATGTCGACGCGCTGCTCGCCGCCGCGGGCTCCGGGGTCGCGACGCTCGGGCTGCCCGACACCCCCGGGGTGACCGGCGCGCAGGCCGGGGACACCATCGTCCTGCCGTACAACGATCTTGACGCCGTGCGCCGGGCGTTCGCCGCGCACCCCGGTGAGATCGCCTGTGTGATCACCGAGGCGTCGCCCGGCAACATGGGCGTCGTACCGCCCCGGGACGGGTTCAACGCCGGGCTCAAGGAGATCTGCGCCGCCGATGGCGCGCTGTACATCTCGGACGAGGTGATGACCGGGTTCCGTACGTCGAAGGCCGGCTGGTACGGCGTCGACGGTGTCGCGCCCGACCTGATGACCTTCGGCAAGGTGATGGGCGGCGGGTTCCCGGCCGCCGCGTTCGGCGGGCGCGCCGATGTCATGGGGCGGCTCGCCCCGGCGGGCCCCGTCTACCAGGCGGGCACGCTCTCCGGGAACCCGGTCGCCACCGCCGCGGGCCTTGCCCAGCTGAGGCTGCTCGACGACGCCGCGTACGCGAGGATCGACGCCGTCTCGCGGCAGATCCAGGGGCTGGTGACGGAGGCGCTCAGCAAGGAGGGCGTCGCCCACCGCGTGCAGACGGCGAGCAATATGTTCTCCGTCTTCTTCACGGCCGACGAGGTCCATGACTACGAGGGCGCCAAGCGGCAGGAGTCGTTCCGCTTCACCCCCTTCTTCCACTCGCTGCTGGCCGACGGCGTCTATCTGCCGCCGTCCTCCTTCGAGTCCTGGTTCGTCTCCACCGCCCATGACGAGCGCGCGATCGAGCGGATCGCCGCCGCGCTGCCGGCCGCCGCCCGCGCCGCCGCCGAAGCGACCGCCCCCGAGTCGACGGCTCCCGAGTCGACGGCTCCCGGGCGGACCCCGACCGAGCCCGCCGCCCCCGAGCCCACTGACCCGGAGAACGTCGCATGAGCAAGAGCGAAGAGATCACCGTCGTCCACCTCGTGCGCCACGGCGAAGTGCACAACCCCGACGGTGTTCTCTACGGCAGACGCCCCGGCTACCACCTCTCCGAGCTGGGCAGGCAGATGGCCGACCGGGTCGCCGAGCACCTCGCGGACCGTGACATCACTCACGTCGTCGCCTCCCCCCTGGAACGCGCGCAGGAGACCGCGGCTCCCATCGCCAAGAGCCACGGGCTGACCCTCGACACCGACGACCGGCTGATCGAGGCCGCGAACGTCTTCGAGGGCAAGACCTTCGGGGTCGGTGACGGCGCCCTGCGCAAGCCCGGCAACTGGAGATACCTCACCAACCCGTTCCGGCCGTCCTGGGGCGAGCCGTACATCGATCAGGTCGTACGGATGATGGGCGCCCTGAACACCGCGCGCGACGCGGCCCGCGGGCACGAGGCGGTCGCCGTCAGCCATCAGCTGCCGATCTGGATCGTGCGGAGCTTCGTCGAGCGGCGCCGGCTGTGGCACGACCCGCGTCGCCGGCAGTGCACGCTCGCGTCCCTGACCAGCTTCACCTATCAGGGCGACAAGATCGTCTCCGTCGGCTACTCCGAGCCCGCGCGCGATCTTGTCCCGGCCCATCTGCTCGCCGGCGCCCGGCCGGTCAAGGGTGGCGCCAAAGCCTTTGGGGCTTAGCCGGGCCCAGTCGGGCTTGGGCGGGTACAGCCGGGCATAAGTCGCGTCGGACCGGCCCTCGGCCCTCCGCCCTCATCGCTCTCCGATCCGACCCGCTGATCGCTTCTGTCGTATCTGTTGCTACATCAGTAAAGATATGACAAGTACGGGAACCTCCCCGTTCGTCATCTCATCTCACGTGTTGCCGCTTGTAAGACTTTTATGAGCGGCATACGTACAGACGAACGCGGATGGGAACGGTATGCGCGACATCAGCCGAAGGAGTCTGCTCGGAGCGGGAATTGGAGCCGCCGCCGCGATCGGGATCGCGGGCTGCTCCACCGGGCAGAGCGGCACGGTCCGGCACACGGAGGTGGGCAAGGGCGGTGAGAGCGGAGGCGCGTCGGGTGGTGCCCGCCCCCTCGCTAAAGAGGTCCGGCTCATAGGCGACGGTTCCACTTCCGACACGGGAAAGCAGCCGCACCAGCCGCCCGCCCCGGTCCCCCTGGAGCCCGGCCAGACCCCGCCGCAGTTCGTGATCTTCTCCTGGGACGGGGCCGGCGAGGTCGGCAACGGTCTCTTCCCGCGCTTCCTGGAGCTCGCGAAGAACCACGACGCGGCGATGACCTTCTTCCTCTCCGGTCTCTATCTGCTGCCCGAGTCGAAGAAGACGCTCTACCGCCCGCCGAACAACCCCGTCGGCGCCTCCGACATCGGCTATCTCACCGACGGTCATATCAAGGACACCCTCAAGAACGTCCGCCAGGCGTGGCTGGACGGTCATGAGATCGGTACGCACTTCAACGGGCACTTCTGTGCCGGCTCCGGCACCGTCGGCGACTGGACCCCGCGGCAGTGGCGCAGCGAGATCGACCAGGCCGTGTCCTTCGTCACCGAGTGGCGTACGAACAGCGGCTGGACCGATCTCGATCCGCTGCCCTTCGACTACCGCAAGGAACTGATCGGCAGCCGTACGCCCTGTCTGCTCGGCCAGGAGAATCTGCTGCCGACGGCGAAGAAGCTGGGCTGGCGTTACGACGCGAGTTCGCCCGGCGGCACGCAGCGGTGGCCGGACAAGAAGCTGGGCATCTGGGATTTCCCGCTTCAGCAAGTCCCGTTCCCCGGGCACACCTTCGAGGTCCTTTCCATGGACTACAACATCCTCGCGAATCAGTCGAAGAATTCGACGAACGGCATGACCTCGCGGTACGCGGACTGGCGCAAGCAGGCCACCGAGGCGTATCTCGGCGGTTTCAACCGCGCGTACGAGTCGAATCGCGCGCCGTTCTTCATCGGCAACCATTTCGAGCAGTGGAACGGCGGGATCTATATGGACGCCGTCGAGGAGGCGCTGAAGAGGATGGCGGGCAAGAAGGACGTACGGCTCGTCTCGTTCCGGCAGTTCACCGACTGGCTCGATGTGCAGGACCCCGCCGTACTCGACAAGCTCCGCACACTGGAGGTCGGCCAGGCTCCCGCCGGCGGCTGGAACACTTTCTTCAAAGCCTGAGAAGGGTCCGGGACGAGCCGCCGAAGAGAGCCGCCGGAAGAGCCGCCGGAAGAGCCGCGGAAGGGTCGTACAAGAGCCACGGAAGAGCCGCGGAAGAGCCGCAGAGGGGCCCGGACGCCGACCGGCCACGCGCGTGGATCTTCGCGCGGCTCTTTACAACGGGCTTTACGGGCAGCCAGGGGGGTGCGCAAGATCCCTGAAACGCCCATGCGAAACTTTTCACATGAACTCAGGCCGCGCTCCCCGACGCCGCTCCGAGCGACGATTCCGCGCCCTCCCACCGGTGGTCGTCGGTGTGGCGGCACTGACGCTCTCGGCCTGCGGGGGCGGCGGCAAGTCCGGTGGCGGCGGTGACACCAACTTCGTCACGAACACCGGTGGCATCTCCACCGTCGCGGCGGCCGACCGCAAACCCGCCAACCAGCTCTCCGGCGAGACCCTGGACGGCAAGCGGCTCGATGTGGCCGACCTCAAGGGCAAGATCGTCGTGATGAACGTCTGGGGCTCGTGGTGCCCGCCCTGCCGGGCCGAGGCCCCGCACTTCGCGAAGGTCGCCAAGGAGACCGAGTCGAAGGGCGTGGCGTTCGTCGGGATCAACACCCGGGACGCCAACAAGGGCCCGGCGCTCGCGTTCGAGAAGGACTACGGCGTCCCCTACCCGAGCCTGTACGACCCGGCGGGCAAGCTCATCGTCAACGGCTTCCCGCGAGGAAGTCTCAACCCGCAGTCCATCCCCTCCACGATCGTGCTCGACCGGGACGGGAAGATCGCGGCCCGCGCGCTGATGGCGCTCGACGCGGAGAAGCTGCGCAAGATGATCGACCCGCTGATCGCGGAGAAGTGATCCCGTGCAGGTTCTCGCCGCGACCCCCGGCATGAATGAGACGGTCTACAGCGGAGCGCTGCTGCTCGCGCTGCCGATCGCCCTGCTGGGCGGGCTCATCTCCTTCTTCTCGCCGTGCGTGCTGCCGCTCGTACCGGGTTATCTCTCGTACGTCACCGGCGTCAGCGGTACCGATCTGGCGGATGCCCGACGGGGCCGGATGGTCGTAGGCGCCACGCTCTTCGTCGTCGGCTTCACCGCG
Source organism: Streptomyces sp. NPDC056835 (assembly GCF_042789485.1). NCBI lineage: Bacteria > Bacillati > Actinomycetota > Actinomycetes > Kitasatosporales > Streptomycetaceae > Streptomyces > Streptomyces sp. NPDC056835. Next base: position 363,766 of record NZ_JBHUBB010000002.1, on the reverse strand, counting down.
GTCTTCGTCTCGGGCGGGGCGCTCTTCGGCTACTTCGGCGGGACTCTCCAGGACCACCGCGAAGTCCTCTCCAAGGTGCTCGGCGTCCTGATGATCCTCATGGGTGTGTTCTTCATGGGGATGATGCCCTGGCTCACCCAGCGCGAATACCGCTTCCACAAGCGTCCGGTGACCGGACTCGCGGGCGCGCCCCTGCTGGGCGCGCTCTTCGGGATCGGCTGGACGCCCTGCCTCGGACCGACCATCTCCTCGGTGAACGCCCTGGCGTTCGACCAGGCGAGCGCGGGCCGGGGGGCCATACTGACCGTCGCGTACTGCCTCGGTCTCGGAGTGCCGTTCGTGCTCGCGGCGGTGGCGTTCCGCAAGGCGCTCGGGGCGTTCGGCTGGATCAAGCGCCATTACGTATGGGTGATGCGCGTCGGCGGCGCGATGATGATCCTGACCGGTCTGGCACTGCTGACCGGCGCGTGGGACAGCATCGTGCAGGACATGCAGACCTGGACCAACGGCTTCACGGTGGGGATCTAGTTCCATGAGCAAGGCGTCCACGAACGACACCGGGACCGACACCGGGACGGACACCGGGACCGACACCCCGACCGCGGCCGGCACCGGGACCGGCACCGCCGAGGCCCGCGAGGCCCGCGAGGCCCGCGACGCGCGTGAACTCGGCGACGCCGGGTCCACCCTCTCCACCGCCCCCCGCGAGGAGCGCGAGGACACCGTCATCGGCGGCCCCACCCTCGGGATCGTCGGCTGGCTCCGCTGGTTCTGGCGCCAGCTCACCTCCATGCGCGTCGCGCTGATCCTCCTCTTCCTGCTCTCCCTCGGCTCCATCCCCGGCTCGCTGATCCCGCAGACCGGCATCGACGAGATGAAGGTGCAGGACTTCAAGGAGCGGCACGAAACGCTCGCGCCGATCTATGACAGCCTCCAGCTCTTCCAGGTCTACAGCTCGGTGTGGTTCTCCGCGATCTACATCCTGCTGTTCATCTCCCTCATCGGCTGTATCGTCCCGCGCACCTGGCAGTTCGTCGGCCAGCTGCGCAGCCGTCCGCCGGGCGCGCCCAAGCGCCTCAACCGGATGCCCGCGTACGCGACGTGGCGCACCACCGCCGAGCCCGAGGCCGCCCGCGAGGCCGCGCTCACGATCCTCAAGAAGCGCCGTTTCCGGGCCCATACGGTCGGTGACGCGGTCGCCGCCGAGAAGGGCTATCTCCGCGAGGCGGGCAATCTCGCCTTCCACATCGCGCTGATCGTGATGCTGGTGGCCTTCGCGAGCGGACAGCTCTTCAAGTACGAGGGCGGCAAGCTGATCGTCGAGGGCGACGGCTTCTCCAACACCCTCACGCAGTACGACGACTTCAAGTCCGGCTCCCTCTTCGACTCGGACGAGCTGACGCCGTTCAGCTTCACCCTGGACGCGTTCACGGGAACGTACGAGCGCAGCGGGCCGCAGCTGGGCACCCCCCGGACCTTCAAGGCCGACATCCGCTACACCACGGACGCGACCGGTCCGGAGAAGAAGTCGGTCATCGAGGTCAACAAGCCCCTCAAACTCGACGGCTCGAAGGTCTATCTCATCGCCCACGGATACGCCCCCGTCGTCTCCGTCAAGGACGGCCGCGGCAAGGAGGTCTTCCGGGGCGCGGTCCCGCTGCTGCCGATCGACAACAACGTCTCGTCCACGGGCGCCATCAAGGTCATGGACGGCTACCGCGACAAGAACGGCAAGAAGGACCAGCTGGGCTTCGCCGCGTTCTTCGTGCCGACGTACGGCGGAAAGGGCTCCGGGCAGATGTTCTCCCGGTTCCCCGCCCTCGACTTCCCGGTGCTCAACATCGGCGCGTACCACGGCAGTCTCGGTGTCGACTCCGGGCTGCCGCAGAACGTGTACCAGCTGAACACCGACAAGATGAAGGCCTTCAAGGACGCCAAGGGCGGTGTTCTGAAGAAGACCCTGCTGCCGGGCGACTCGCTCACCCTGCCCGACGGCGCCGGCTCCATCACCTTCGAGAAGGAGGTCAAGGAGTGGGCGAGCTTCCAGATCACGCACGAGCCCGGTAACACCTGGGCCCTCGCCGGTGCGATCGCCGCGATCGTGGGGCTGGCCGGCTCGCTCTTCATCCAGCGGCGCCGGGTCTGGGTCCGGGCCGTACGGGGCGCCGACGGCGTCACCGTCGTCGAGATGGCGGGACTCGGCCGCAGTGAGTCCACCAGGCTCCCCGAGGAACTGGCCGAGCTGGCCGGCACCCTCTATTCAGAGGCGCCCAGCGCGCCTGATCCCGCAGAAAAGACTGTTGAAGGGGCTGAGAAGTGAATCTCGCCGCCACAGCAACCAATGAGAGCCTGGCACAGACCAGCAATGTGCTGATCTATTCGGCCATGGCCGTCTACCTGCTGGCCTTCTTCGCGCACATGGCCGAGTGGCTGTTCGGCAGCCGCAGCAAGGTCGCGAGGACCGCCGCCGCGCTGACCGGCGGCGACCGGAAGGCCGCGGCGGCGCCGGTGACGGTACGGTCCGCGCGGGAGGGCGGTTCCACGGCCGTCCTTGAGCGGCCGGAGGTCATCACCCGCTCCGCGAGCGGCACCCGCGATCTGCCCGACGGTCCCGGCGCGGCCGGCGGTGACGCGCAGGGCGATCTGTACGGCCGGATCGCCATCTCCCTCACGGTCCTCGCCTGGGGCATCGAGGCGGCCGGGGTGGTCACCCGCGCGCTGTCCGTGCAGCGGGCGCCGTGGGGCAACATGTACGAGTTCAACATCACCTTCACCACCGTGGCCGTCGGCGTCTATCTCGCGTTCCTCGCGCTGAAGAAGAACGTCCGCTGGATCGGGCTGCCGCTCATCATCACGGTCCTGCTCGATCTCGGGCTCGCCATCACCGTCCTGTACACCGACAGCGACCAGTTGGTCCCGGCGCTGCATTCGTACTGGCTCTGGATCCATGTCTCCACGGCGATCTTCTGCGGCGCGGTCTTCTACGTCGGCGGACTGACCACGGTGCTCTACCTCTTCCGTGAGCGGTACGAGTCGAAGCTCGCCGCCGGCCTCAAGCCCGGTTCCTTCGCCACCTCGGTGCTGGAGCGGCTGCCGGCCGCGGCGACGCTCGACAAGTTCGCGTACCGCGTCAACGCCGCGGTCTTCCCGCTCTGGACGTTCACGATCGTCGCGGGCGCGATCTGGGCGGGCGACGCCTGGGGCCGTTACTGGGGCTGGGACCCCAAGGAGGTCTGGTCCTTCATCACCTGGGTCGCGTACGCCTGTTACCTGCACGCCCGCGCCACCGCGGGCTGGAAGGGCCGCAAGGCCGCCTACCTGGCGCTGATCGCCCTCGGCTGCTGGCTCTTCAACTACTACGGCGTGAACATCTTTGTCACGGGCAAGCACTCGTACGCGGGCGTATAACGCCGGTACGCGCGTGCACCGGATACATCAAGAGGCGCCCTCCGCGGTATTGACTCCGCGCGGGGCGCCCCTGTATGTGCGTACGTACTTCTGTTGTCACGTCTGAAGGGCGGCTGTCAGAGCTTCGGCGGGGTGTCGTCCGCGCCGCCACCCTTCTCCGTGCCCTTTTCCGTGCCGTTCTCCTTGCCCTTCTCCTGGTCCTCCCTGAGGGAGTTGAGGAACTCCGGGTTGTCGTCGGGCGCGACCCAGCCGCCGCTACGCACCGCCCGCGTCCGCTCCCGGCCCACGATCAGCCACGAGATGGAGCCGACCAGCGGGAAAAGCAGCACCAGAATCGCCCAGATGGGCTTGGGGAGGTACCGGATCTCCTTCTCATCGGTCGTGATGCAGTCGATGAAGGCATAGATGCTGAGAGCCAACGGCACCAGAAGCATCAGCACCCGAAGCATGGAGGTCCCCTTTTGAGTGGAGAGCGAGACCGGATCGCGGCCCCTGACAGAACCAGGGTAACGAGTAACCGATCAGAGCCGGTCCGGGACGGTCAACGACTTGGCTCGCGGCACCCGACGGTAAGCCCCCGGCGGACCGCGCCGGGGAGGATGACACACTGGAGCGCATGGCTTACGACGATCTCCGCTCGCTGCTCCGGGCGCTGGAGCGCGAGGGCGACCTCAAGCGCATCAAGGCCGAAGTCGACCCGTACCTGGAGGTCGGGGAGATCGTCGACCGGGTGAACAAGGCGGGCGGGCCCGCGCTGCTCTTCGAGAACGTCCGCGGCTCGGCGATGCCCCTCGCCATGAACGTGTACGGCACGGACCGCCGGCTGCTCAAGGCGCTCGGGCTGAAGTCGTACGGCGACATCAGCGACAAGATCGGCGGACTGCTCAAGCCGGAGCTGCCGCAGGGCTTCATCGGGGTGCGCGAGGCGTTCGGAAAGCTCAGCTCCATGGCGCATGTACCGCCGAAGAAGATCAAGGACGCGCCCGTCCAGGAGGTGGTCCTCACCGGCGACGACGTCGATCTGGACCAACTGCCCGCGCTGTTCACCTGGCCCGAGGACGGCGGCTCCTTCTTCAACCTCGGTCTCACCCACACCAAGCACCCCGAGACCGGCGTCCGCAACCTCGGGCTCTACCGGCTCCAGCGCCACGACCGGCGCACCATCGGGATGCACTGGCAGATCCACAAGGACAGCCGCAACCACTACCAGGTGGCCGCCAAGCGCGGTGAACGGCTGCCCGTCGCCATCGCGTTCGGCTGTCCGCCCGCCGTGACGTACGCCTCGACCGCCCCGCTGCCCGGTGACATCGACGAGTACCTCTTCGCGGGCTTCGTCCAGGGCCGGCGCATCGAGATGGTCGACTGCAAGACCGTGCCGCTCCAGGTGCCCGCCAACGCCGAGGTCGTCATCGAGGGTTGGCTCGAACCGGGGAAGACGCTCCCCGAGGGCCCGTTCGGCGACCACACCGGCTTCTACACCCCGCAGGAGCCGTTCCCCGCGCTGACCATCGACTGTGTGACGATGCGGAAGCGACCGCTGCTCCAGTCGATCGTGGTCGGCCGGCCGCCGACGGAGGACGGGCCGCTGGGTCGTGCGACGGAACGGTTCTTCCTGCCGTTGCTGAAGATCATCGTGCCGGACATCGTGGACTACCACCTGCCCGAGTCGGGCGGCTTCCACAACTGCGCGATCGTCTCGATCGACAAGAAGTACCCCAAGCACGCGCAGAAGGTGATGCACGCCATCTGGGGCGCGCACATGATGTCGCTGACGAAACTGATCGTGGTCGTTGACGCGGACTGCGATGTGCATGATCTGCACGAGGTGTCCTGGCGGGCGCTGGGCAACACCGACTACGCGCGCGACCTCACCGTTGTCGAGGGCCCGGTCGACCATCTCGACCACTCCTCCTACCAGCAGTTCTGGGGTGGCAAGGCGGGGATCGACGCGACGAGGAAGCTCCCCGAGGAGGGCTACACCCGGGACGGCGGCTGGCCGGAGATGGTCGAGTCCGACCCGGAGACGGCGGCGAAGGTCGACCGGCGGTGGCGGGAGTACGGGCTGTGAGCAGTGCGGCGGCGGCAGTACCGCAATCGGGCAGGACCAGGGCGTTCCTTCGGCTGGTGATGATCGAGCACTCGGTCTTCGCGCTGCCGTTCGCCTATATCGCCACACTGACCGCGATGTTCCAGCTGGACGGGAACGTCCACTGGGTCCGGCTGCTGCTGGTCACCCTCGCGATGGTCGGGCTCCGTACGTTCGCGATGGCCTGCAACCGGATCATCGACCGCGAGATCGACGCGCGCAATCCGCGCACGGCGGGACGCGAACTGGTGACGGGCGCGGTCTCGGTGCGCTCCGCGTGGACGGGCGCGCTCGTCGCCGTCGTCATCTTCCTCGGGGCCGCGGCGGCGCTCAATCCGCTCTGTCTCGCCCTCGCGCCCATCGCCGTGATCCCGATGGTGGTCTATCCGTATGGGAAGAGGTTCACCAACTTCCCGCACGCCATCCTCGGTATCGCCCAGGCCATAGGCCCGGTCGGCGCCTGGCTCGCCGTCACCGGCAGCTGGTCGTGGGACGCGGTGATCCTCGGTCTCGCGGTCGGTATCTGGATCGGCGGCTTCGACCTGATCTTCGCCTGCCAGGACGTCCAGGCGGACCGCGCGCACGGCGTGCTGTCCGTACCGGCCCGGTTCGGTATCCCGGCGGCGCTGTACGGGGCGCGTGCTTGCCATGTCGTGACCGTGGCACTGCTGGTCTGGTACGCGCTGGCCACCGGCGCCGGGGCGTTCTTCTGGACCGGGCTGGCCGTCGTCGCCGGTGCGTTCCTGTACGAGCACTCGATCGTGAAGCCGGGCGATCTGTCGCGGCTGAATCGCGCGTTCTTCAGCGTGAACGGCTTCATCGGGATAATCCTCTTCGTGGCCGCGCTGCTGGATCTCCTGGTGCGGGGCCTGACGCTGTAGGGCCTGCCCGGTGCCGAGTTCAGCCCCCGCGCCGAGTTCAGCCCCGCGCCGTTATTCGCTCGTTCAGCGGGGGCGGCCTGCGGAACATGAACGCGGCCATCACCCCGCCGATCAGTCCGAAGAGATGGCCCTGCCAGCTGACGGCCGAGTTGGTCGGCAGGACGCCCCACAGGGCCGAGCCGTAGAACGCGAGGACCAGCAGACCGGTCACGATGTCCACCGCGTTGCGGTCGACGAAGCCGCGCACCAGCAGATAGCCGAGCAGTCCGAAGACCACCCCGGAGGCGCCCGCCGTGACCGTGTGGTCGGCGGCGGTGAGCCAGACGCCCAGGCCGCCGACGACCATGATCGTGAGCACGACGGCGGCGAACCGCCGCAGACCGGTCAGCGCGGCGAGGAAGCCGAGCACCAGCAGCGGCACGGAGTTGGACACGAGATGGTCGTAGCCGTGGTGCAGGAAGGCCATCGGAATGACATCGCGCAGCTCGCCGACGTCACGCGGGCTCAGTCCGTACGTACTGAGCGAGCCGGTCGCGCCGTTCACCGCTTCGAGCACCCAGAGCAGCGCGACCCAGCCGATCATGACGGCCGCGGCCGGCTTCATCCGTGAGGTCCGGCTCCGTGCGGTCGTGCCGGCGGTCGGATACGGCATCGCGGCCCCCCTCTGGTCACTGCGCGTCTGTCGGGTCTGTCGGGATGTCTCCCTGTCCGTGTTCCCGTGCTTCTGTCCCGGTGAACGTCCGGGGTACGGTCATCGGTTCCTGTCCCGGGCCGCCGGATAGGCTCGGATCCGTGAAGCCCGGATCGTACGAAGACCAGCACAGTCCGCGACAGCCCCGGCGGCCCTGGGTCGTCGGCGTCTCGGGAGCGTCGGGGACGCCGTACGCGGCGGCCGTGCTGCGGGGGCTGCTGGACGCGGGAGAGCGTGTCGATCTCGTGGTCAGCCGGGCGGCGCGGCTGACCCTGCTCGACGAGACGGGCGTCGCCTTCAGGGACGCGCGCTGGCGCGACGATCTGCGCACCTGGCTGGCGCGCGGCGCGGACGGCAAGCCGGACGCCTTCGATGTGAAGCTGAGCCGGGACGCGGCCGCGGACGACGTACGGCACTGGTCGGCCGGAGATCTGGCGGCCGGCCCTTCCTCGGGCTCGTACCCCGTGAAGGGGATGCTGATCGTGCCCGCGTCCACGGCGAGCGTGGCCGGGGTGGCGCTCGGTCTCTCGAAGGATCTGCTCCAGCGCGCGGCGAGCGTGACCCTGAAGGAGCGGCGGACGCTGGTGGTCGCCGTACGGGAGACGCCGCTCAACGGGCAGACGCTGAAACACCTGGTGACGCTGGACGAGGCGGGCGCCGTGGTGCTGCCCGCCTCTCCGGCGTTCTACGCGGGGGCGACACATATCCAGGATCTGGTGGACTTCGTCGCCGGGCGGGTCCTGGACGCGGCAGGGGTGCCGCACCGGCTGTACCGCCGTTGGGAGGGAGAGCTTGGCGGGCTCTCGCGGTGATGAGGGATGAAGGATGGGGGATGAGGGATCGGGTCGGACAGCGCCCGGGTCGGGAACCGTACGCGGGCGGGCCGTATCGGATGCGCCCGCTCAGCGCTTCTTGGCGCGGCGCCGCGCGCGACCGGCCTTGTCGGCGCCGGCGCGGCCCGCGGTGACGGCCTGATGGACACGCGAGCGGCTGGCCTGCTCCTGAAGCGAGCGCATCTGGGCGTAGGCCATCTCGATCGTGTACACGGTGGGTCTCACTCCTGAAAGATCGAAGGATCATCGTTGATCGCTTGAAAGATTCGCAGGACTTCAGCCCTGCATGCCTTAGATTCTACACGTAAACTTGCGAGATTGCTGATTAATGGAAGGCTTCAGGCATATGGACGCCGTGGATAGGCAGCTCATCCAGGCCCTCAGGGAGAACGGCAGAGCTTCGTACGCCGAGCTCGGCAGGCTCGTCGGGCTCTCCGGGCCCAGCGTCACCGACCGCATCAACCGTCTCGAAGCGGCGGGCGTCATCACCGGCTACCGCGCCACGGTCGACTCGGCCTCGCTCGGCCTCGGCGTCACCGCGCTGATCGGGATCTCGCTCTCCGACGCCGCCGACCACGAGGACGTGGCCCGCCGGATGCGCGACCTCGGGGAGATCGAGGACTGCTGGTTCATCGCGGGCGACGACTCGTACATGCTGAAGGTCCGCGCGAGCGATGTGGACGGCCTGGAGAAGACGATCCGCCGGCTGAGCGGTACGAAGGGCGTCTCCCGGACCCGTACCACCATCGTGCTCTCCACCAAGTGGGAGAACCGGGTGGGGGAATTGCCCGAAGAGGCCTGACGCCGATGGCGACGGCTTCGCCGAAGGGAGGGGCTTCGCCGGCGGAATGAGAGGGAGCGACTGTGCGCATCGTCCGTCACCACGAGTACGGCCCGTCCCGGGTACTGCGGACCGAGAAGGCGGAGCCGCCCGCCCACGGCCCCGAGGACGTGCTCGTCCGCGCGGCGGCCATCGGCGTCGACCACGCCGACGTACAGCGCCGCCTCGGCACCTTCCCGCTCGGCGCCCCGCCGCTCCCGTACTGCCCCTCCACGGACGTCGCCGGCACGGTGGTGGAGGTCGGCGACCGCGTGACCGGGATCGAGCCGGGACAGCGGGTCGTCGTATGGAACGCCCAGGACGCCTACGCGGAGTTGGTGGCCGCCCCCGCCGCGCGCGTACTGCCGCTGCCGGACGGCCTCGGCTTCGCGGAGGGCACGCTCCTGGGCTCCACCGGCCGGGTCGCCGTGCATCTGCTCCAGACCGCCCGGGTGGCCGCCGGGGAGACGGTGCTCGTGCACGCGGGCGCGGGCGCGGTCGGCCATATCGCCGTACAGGCGGCCCGCGCCCTGGGCGCGGAACGGGTCATCGCCACCGCCGGCTCGCCGCGCAAGCTGGACTTCGTACGGTCCCTCGGCGCGGACGCGGCCGTCGACTACACCCGGCCCGACTGGCCCGCGCGGGTCCGTGAGGCCGCCGGAGCCAGGCGCCGCGGGCCCGCGAAGATCGGCCGGACAGGACCTAAGGGCGTGGACGTCATCCTCGACGGCGTCGGCGGCCCCCGGCTCCTCGACGACGTCCGGCTTCTCGCGCCCTACGGACGGCTCGTGTTCTACGGGGCGTCCGGCGGCGACAGCGAGCAGCCGGCCATCCCGCTCATGGAGCTGATGGGCATGCGGCACGTGACGGGCTTCAGCATGGCCACGATGCTGCGCAGCGCTCCCGCGCTCGTGGAGGAGGGCGTACGGCTGCTGGTCCGGCTCGTCAGCGACGGCTCCGTACGGCCGGTGATCCACGAGCGCGTGCCGCTCGACGAGGCCGCCCGCGCGCATGACCTGCTCGAACAGCGCGTCAGCATGGGCCGCGTCGTGCTCGTACCGTGAGGGGCGTAGTCTCGACTGGCACGATTTGGCAGACATTTTGGCGGAGATAGTGGGAGGCGGCCTGATGACTGCATCTGTTCAGGATGTGGGTCTCAAGCGCGAGCTGGAGGCGAAGATCCGGGCCGGCGAGCGGCTGACCCGCGAGGACGGCATCGCGCTGTACGAGTCGGACGATCTGGCCTGGCTCGGCGGTCTCGCTCACGAGGTGCGCACGCGCAAGAACGGTGACGTCGTCCACTTCAACGTCAACCGTCACCTCAACATGACGAACGTCTGCACCGCCTCCTGCGCCTACTGCTCGTTCCAGCGCAAGCCGGGCGAGAAGGACGCGTACACGATGCGCATCGAGGAGGCCGTCCGCCTCGCCAAGGCGATGGAGGGCGAGAACCTCACCGAGCTGCACATCGTCAACGGCCTCCACCCGACGCTGCCGTGGCGCTACTACCCGCGCTCGCTCAGCGCGCTGAAGGAAGCCCTCCCGCAGGTCTCCCTCAAGGCGTTCACCGCCACCGAGATCCACCACTTCGAGACGATCTCGGGCCTGTCGGCCTCCGAGATCCTCGACGAGCTGATCGAGGCCGGTCTGGAGTCGCTGACCGGCGGCGGCGCCGAGATCTTCGACTGGGAGGTCCGGCAGCACATCGTCGACCACAACACCCATTGGGAGGACTGGTCGCGCATCCACCGGCTCGCGCACGAGAAGGGGCTCAAGACCCCGTCGACGATGCTGTACGGGCACATCGAGGAGCCCCGCCACCGCGTCGACCACGTACTGCGGCTGCGTGAACTCCAGGACGAGACCGGCGGTTTCCAGGTCTTCATCCCGCTGCGCTATCAGCACGACTTCGTGGACATGAAGGACGGCAAGATCCGCAACCGCCTCCAGGCCCGTACGACCATGGCCACGGGCGCGGAGGCGCTGAAGACGTTCGCGGTCTCCCGGCTGCTCTTCGACAACGTCCCGCACGTCAAGGTCTTCTGGGTGATGCACGGCGTCCAGACCGCCCAACTCGCACTCCAGCACGGCGCGGACGACATGGACGGCTCGGTCGTCGAGTACAAGATCACGCACGACGCGGACAACTACGGCACGCCCAACAAGCTCGGCCGCGAGGATCTGCTCGACCTCATCCGTGACGCGGGCTTCCGGCCCGTCGAGCGGAACACCCGGTACGAGATCATCCGCGAGTACCCGGGCCCCGACGCCGACCGCCGCGAGTCCCCGCAGCCCATGCGGGTCTGAGCGGGCGCACGGGTCCGAGAGGGATACGGAACAGGGCATACGGAACAGGGCGCACGGAACAGGGCACACGGAATGGCGCTCATATTCGAGCTGGATCCGGCGGTGGACCCCGCCCTGCGCGACGGAGTCCTCGCGCTCTGGACGGACGTCTCCAACGCGGGCGGTGCCGTCGGATTCGTACCGCCGGTCACGGTGGACGACATACGGCCCGAACTGGTCAAGCACCTCGTGGCCATGGCCGAGGGCCGGGTCCGGCTGCTGGTCGGATACGACGAGGAGGGCGCCGTCGCCGCGACGGCGTTCCTCACGCTCAACACCCACCGGCTGATGCGGCACTGGCTCTGGCTCTACACCGTGATGGTCCACCCCCGCCACCAGGGCAAGGGGTACGGCCGCGACCTGATGGCCGCCGCCGCGGACGCGGCCCGAGGGATCGAGTCCATCGAGGCGATCCGGCTCACCTGCCGTGGGGGCACGGGCGTCGACAGGTTCTACGCCTCCTGCGGCTACAAGGAGGTCGGGCGGGTGCCGGACGCGATCAGGGTCGCCCCTGGTGACGACCGTGACGACATCACCATGCTCCTCCCGCTGAACCGGTACTGAACAGGCCGTGCTTGACTGGTAGGACTCGGACATACCGCGACGTCGGACCTACGGCGACGTCAGTACGCCACGAATACGCCACGAATGCGCCACGTAGAGAAGAGAGAGGGCCCGCTGTGACCGTTTCGAAGACGAGCGCCACGATCCGGTACACCGCGATGCGTCTGGGCATCTTCGTCGGCTGCTTCGTGGTCGTCGCCGGCCTGGTCCAGTTCGGTGTGCTGCCCAAGGGGCTCGGTGACTCCAACTTCATCTGGGTGCTGCTGCTCGCGATCGTGATCTCGGCGCCGCTCAGCTTCGTCCTGCTGCGCAAGCAGCGCGACGAGATGTCCGCGCAGATCGTGGGCAAGGTGGACGGCGCGAAGTCGCGGCTGGAGGCGAACCGCGCCCAGGAGGACGGCGTCATCCAGTAAGAGGCCGCGGGGCGCCACGTAAGCGCCACGTAAGCTTTCTCACATCGCGACACCCCAGCTCCGGAGCCGTCCCTCCAGGGCTGGGGTGCCGTGTTTTCGGGCTCTTTCGGCGCTTTTTCCGGCACTTCGTACCCCAAAGAAGTCCTTTGAGCTTCCCAAAGTTCAAGTGTTAACGTGTTCGACATGAAGACAGCAGTGCGTCACCGCCGCCACCGGGGCATCCCGCTCGTGGCGCGCCTGCATGTCGATCTCTGCCGCTGTATGTCCGCGGTCTGTTGCCGCGCGGTCTGACCCGGCATCATGCAGCGGCGCCCCTTCTGAGCCTCCCGAGTCCTTGCCCTCCGGGTCCTCCCGGTTCTCCGGTCCTCCCGAGCCCTTCGAAGCACGAGCGCCGCACCCCTGTCCCGTATGGCCCCGATACGTCATGTCTGGAGTGTGTTCGTGTCCGCGAACTCCGCGTCCACCGCCCCCGAGAAGCCGGCTGAGCCCAGATCCGGCCTCCGTAATCCCAAATTCCCGTTCTGGGCGCAGATCGTCGCCGGTCTGGTTCTCGGTGTGCTGCTCGGCTGGCTCGCCCGCAGCCAGGACATCAGCTGGCTCTACACCACCCTCGACAAGATCGGCAGCATCTTCGTCCAGCTGCTGAAGCTGGCCGTGGCGCCGCTGGTCTTCTTCGCGATACTGGTGTCGATCACCAACCTGCGCAAGGTCAACAACGCGGCCAGGCTCGCCTCCCGCACGCTGCTCTGGTTCATGATCACCTCGTTGATCGCGGTCGCCATCGGCCTCGCGATCGGCCTGATCACCAACCCCGGCTCGGGCACCGGCCTCACCCCGAAGGACGGCAAGGCACCCGAGGGTTCCGGGTCCTGGATCGACTTCCTGACCGGCATCGTGCCGACCGACGTCATCACGCCGTTCACCGAGCTGAACGTCCTTCAGATCGTCTTCATGGCCGCCGTCGCCGGAATCGCGGCACTCAAGCTCGGCCCGAAGGCCCAGCCGATCCTCACCCTCAGCGAAGCCGTGCTCGAACTGCTCCAGAAGGCCCTGTGGTGGGTCATCCGGCTCGCCCCGATCGGTACGGTCGGCCTCATCGGCTTCGCCATCGCCGACTACGGCTGGGACCTCATCGGCAAGTACGCGACCTTCACCGCCGACGTCTACATCGGCTGCGCGCTGGTCCTCTTCGGTGTCTACCCGCTGCTGCTGGCCACCGTCGCCAAGGTCAACCCGCTCCAGTTCTACAAGGGCGCCTGGCCCGCGATCCAGCTGGCCTTCGTCTCCCGCTCCTCCGTCGGCACGATGCCGGTCACCCAGAAGGTCACCGAGCGGCTCGGCGTCCCGAAGGAGTACACCTCCTTCGCCGTACCGTTCGGCGCGACGACCAAGATGGACGGCTGCGCCGCCATCTACCCGGCGCTCGCCGCGATCTTCATCGCGCAGATCTTCGACGTCCAGCTGGGCATCCAGGACTATCTGCTGATCGCCTTCGTCTCGGTCGTCGGCTCGGCGGCCACCGCGGGCCTCACCGGCGCGACGGTCATGCTGACGCTGACCCTCTCCACGCTGGGGCTCCCGCTGGAGGGCGTGGGCCTGCTGATGGCGATCGACCCGATCCTGGACATGATGCGTACGGCCACGAACGTGGCGGGCCAGGCGCTGGTCCCGGTCATCGTCGCGGCACGCGAGAAGATCCTCGACCACGACGCGTACAACTCGGCCTCGGCGTCGCCGGTGGACGACTACGACAGCGCGGACGAGACGCGCGGGGCGAAGGTCCCGGTCGCCGCGTAAACCACCCGCGTCGCCGCGTAACGCACACGCGCGAAGCGCACCTCGGATCGCCCCCGTCCTCCGCTGAGGCCGGGGGCGACGTGCTGTCGGATGGCTGGTCGTCGCGCCCCGGCCTCCATAGGTGCGCCGTACACGAATCCAGGCCCGGCGGGGGTCGGCCGTCGCCTCACCTCTGGGCTCACCGCCAGGGCCACCGGTCACAATGCGGTCGATCCCGGGAGCCCCGATCATGGGATGAGCGAATCGAATGGACGACACCCGTTCGGGCGCCGGCACGGGCCCGATCCGCACCGGATGAGGGATCTGTGATGAAAGATTTCGCTGGGGCCAAGTGGGGCTACGTGACGCGCAGAATCGACGACCGGGACGCGACCGCGCCCGGTGGGTCGGTTCGCGAGCCGCAGCTCGGGGATCTTGTGGTAGCCACCGTGGCCCACCTGGGCGAGCTCGACCATCTGGAGGATGTCCATGGTCGGCGCGTCCGTCTCTACTGGGGCGACATCGTGGTGGGTGCATACGGCAACCGGTACGCCACGGACTTCTACGAGGGTTACCTGCCGACCGGGCCCAACGTTCATCTGCTGACGGCGGGCGGCCTGGTGGGAACGGTCGCCTCGGCGCATACGCGACGGCTGCCACCGACCGAGCTGAACGTGATCGGCACCCTGAACGACCGGTCCGGGATGCCGCTGTCGCTGGAACACTACGCGCGGACGCCGTCGCCGCACACGGCTCCGGATTGGGGCACTCTGGTCGTGCTCGGCTCGTCGATGAACGCGGGCAAGACCACGACGGCGTCGGCCCTGGTGAGCGGCTGGACGCGAGCCGGACTGGCTGCCGGTGCGGGCAAGGTCACCGGTTCCGGCAGCGGCAAGGACCGCTGGATGTACATCGACGCGGGCGCCAGTACCGTGGCCGAATTCCTCGACTTCGGTATGTCTTCGACGTTCGGCTACCCGGTCGAGCGGCTGCGGACCACGATGATCTCCATCCGCGATGCCCTGGTAGACGACGGTGCGGACGCGGTCGTCCTGGAGATCGCCGACGGGCTGCTGCAGTCCGAGACACGGGCGCTTGTCGAGTGCCTGCCCGGATTCGCCCACGGTGTCGTACTGGCGGCGGCCAACGCGCTGGACGCGGCGGCCGGGGTGACGATCCTGCAGGAGCTGGGGGTCCCGGTCCGCATAGTGAGTGGCCTGGTCACCGCCAGCCCCCTCGCCTCCCAGGAAGCACACGCGGCCACGGGACTGCCGGTCCTGTCCCCGCCACAGCTGGCGAACGGCGCGGCCGTGGACCTGGTGCGCGCACCGGCCCGGCAGACCGTCGCCACGGCGGAGCCCGTCGCCGACGCCGGTGTCCGGAGTTGATGCCCGTGATACCGGCGATCGTCTACATACCTGACGGACGTCCCTGGCCCGGGCAGTTGCGTGAAGCCGCCCTGGACGTCCTTGAGCTGGGGCCGGCCGAAGTGGTGCTGCCCGAGGCCACGGTCCGTGACGAGCGCGGCGGGCGGCTGTTCGACGGCTCCACGTTGATGTTCGAACCCGCGGCCGGTGGCGGCCCCCTGGCCGACGCCGTCGCGGACCGGCAGGCCCGAGCATTCGGCGTGATCAACACGGCCTTCCACGTCCAGCGTGCCCTGCGGTTCGCTTCAGCCCTGCTCGGCCACCCTCTTCCTCACCTGCTGGTCAGAATCGGGATGCACAACCAGCCCCGCCGCTGGCGCGGAGGGCACTACCGGCTTCCCAGGGCGTCGCTCACGGACGAGCCCGCCGCTCTCAGCTGTGCGGGCGAGGTCCATCTGGGGGGCGGCGCCGGATTCGTCCCGGCACCAGGTGGCGGCCGGTATTTCCACGCCCCCGCACACAACGCCGCGATCATCTGTCACGAGGTCGGCCATCATCTGTGCCGGCACACCGCGGACTTCCGGCTCAACAGGCTGCGTCCCCCGGCGCAGCAGACCAACCTGAAGGTCGCCCTGGACGAGGGCACAGCAGATGTCCTCACGGCCATCCTGCTGGGCACCTCGGACATCTACGGCTGGCACCGCGGGGCCATCGCCGAGTGGGACCAGCGGCGCCGCAAACTGCAGCCCCGGTGGACAATGGCGCACTTCCTGGGCGGACGGGACCAGGACCCGCACGCCGACGGAACCGTGTGGGCATCGGCATGCTGGTCCGCCCGTGAGCGGGTCGTCGCCACGGGCGCCGACGCCGCGCGCTTCGACGCGGCGCTGCTGCGCGGCATGGAGTCGACCGGAGCCGATGCCGCCCGGCTGACCAAGGACGCTTTGAACGAGCGCCGCCAGTTCTCCCGGCTGCTGTCCGCGATCACGCGTGCCGCCCCGGGACTCGCGCCGGTGGTGCTGACCGCCATGGCCGAGCACGGCGTTCACCCCGGCGCGAGCAACACAGCTCTCAAAGACGCAGCCCGCGCCGAACTGGTCGGGGAGGTGGGCGGATGAAGTCCCGCCGGGACGATGTGGGAATGCTGCGGCACCTGTGGCGATTCCGTTCCTACGGGCGCCCGCACCTGCGCACGCTCACGCTCGGCGTGGGACTGCGCATCGGAGAACTGATCGCCGACCTGGCGGCACCCTGGCCGCTGGCGCTGGTCATCGACAACGTACTCAAGGGCCGGTCCAGCGGCCCACTGACCTGGCTCACGGGCATCGTGGGCTCGTCCCCGCTGGCCATGCTCAGCGTGGCCGCCGCCGCACTGCTGCTGATCACTCTCGCCTCGGGGGCGTTCGACTACCTCGGTGACCGTGTGATGAACAGCGCCGGAGAGCAGATCACCGCGGAGATCCGCACGGACGTCTTCGCCCACATGCAACGGCTCCCCATGAGCTACCACGACCGGCAGGCCGTCGGGGAACTGACCAGCCGCGTCGCGATCGACACCAGCCGGATCCAGGACGCTCTGGTCGACCTGTTCTCCACACTTCTGCCCGGACTGCTGGCCCTCTCGGGCTACGCCACCGTCATCCTCTTCGTCGACTGGCGCCTGGGGTTGATCGCGATCGGGGGCGCCCCGCTGATATTCCTCACGGCCGCCCGCTACACCCGGCTGACCCGCCAGACGGAACGGCGGCAGCGCGCCGCCGAAGGACACCTCGCCGCCTTCGTCACCGAATCCCTTCAAGGCATCCGAACCATCCACGCCTTCGGCCGCCAGGACCTGCACGATGAACACTTCGCCACCAGCAACAGCACCACCCTCAGCGCCGGACTGCGCAGCGTCGAACTGCGGGCCCGATTCACCCCGCTGCTCGAAGCCGCCGCCGCGGTGGCCACCGCGGCACTGCTGTGGGCGGGCGGCCTCGGTGTCGTGAACCACTGGTGGAGCGTCGGGCTGCTGGTCGTGGTGACCAGCTACCTCAAGGACATGATCAAGCCCATGCGATCGATGTCCCGCCTGTCGATCACCTTCCCCCAGGGCGCGGCCTCCGCGGAACGCGTCGCCGCCATCCTCGACCAGCCACCCCCGCCCCCGACACCACACCGGCGCCTGCCCGACCGCGCCACCGGCCGAATCGACCTGCACGACATCACCCTCGACTACGGCCGCGGCCCCGTCCTGAACCACTTCGACCTCACCATCCACCCCGGCGAACACCTCGCGCTGCTCGGACCCAACGGCTCCGGCAAATCCACCGTGCTCTCCCTCATCGCCGGGCTCTACCCGCCCACCCGCGGCCGCCTGCTCCTCGACGGACTCCCCCTCGCAGACATCCCCACCATCTGGCTGCACCGCCAGATCGCAGTCGTGCTGCAGGACACGTTCCTGTTCTCCGGGACCATCGCCGACAACATTCGCTACGCCCGACCCGACGCCGGCCCGCACGAGGTCGCCGGGGCGGCGGAGGCGGCCCTGGTCACCGAGTTCACCGAACGCCTGCCTGATGGCCTGGGCACCCGGCTCGCCGACCGGGGCGCCGGACTGTCCGGCGGCCAGCGCCAACGCGTCGGCATCGCCCGCGCCCTGCTT
Organism: Streptomyces sp. NPDC056835; assembly: GCF_042789485.1. NCBI lineage: Bacteria > Bacillati > Actinomycetota > Actinomycetes > Kitasatosporales > Streptomycetaceae > Streptomyces > Streptomyces sp. NPDC056835. Next base: position 345,937 of record NZ_JBHUBB010000002.1, on the reverse strand, counting down.
GCCGACGCCCCCGTTGTGCTGCTCGACGAACCCACCACGGGACTGGACAACGCCGCCGAAGACCTCGTCGTCCGCGCGCTCGGCCGCCTGGTCGAGAGCAGAACGGCGGTCATGACCACCCACCGGCCGGCGATCACCCGCCTTGCCACCCGCACCCTCCATCTCGACGACGGCACCCTGCTCACGTGCCGCGGTCCGTCCTCGGCGTCGGCGTCGGCCCGGCGGGAGGCCGCGCGGGCGACCCGGCGGGCCGCCTGACGGGGCGCGATCGAGGCGATGGACCTGAGACGGCCGGAAGATCACGGGCCGGGTGTCCGCGCTTCCGGCGAACCGTAGGCTTACCGGGGTTTGTTGACCGGCGGGGTTGTCGGCAGTGCGGGAGGAAGTCTGACGTGGGTGCGGTGAGCGCCGGCCGACCGTCAGCTGTGGACCGGTCTGGTGGCGTTCTTCGCGCACACGGCGGCGAACTCGGACGGCTGGGCGGTACTGCACCATCAGGCGCGTACGCACGGCGAGCCGTTCGCGGCCGAGGCCACGAAGACGCGGGACACGCTGGTCGCCTATGTGATGGGACTGATCGGCGCGACGGCCCGCGAGGCGCACGGCGCGCCCGATCTGGCCGACCGGGATGTGGCCGGGCTGGCCCAGGCGCTGGTGGGCGCCGCGGAATCGCTCGCGGCGTGGGCGAACGGGACTCCGGGCATCTCGGCGAAGGAGGCCGCGGCGACGCTGATGAACTTCGCCTGGACGGGCCTCGGGAACCTCATGGTGGGGGAGCGCTGGACGGAGAAGGCGCGGGGGAGGGCGGAGGGGACGGAGACCCGGGGGGAGGGGCCGAGGGGTAGTCGGGGTGGCCCCCACCCGCCATGACCCACTCCGGGTGCCCCCGACTACCCCCCATCCCGAACCCGCGCCCACTCACTTTCCCCGCACGGCCACTCGTATACAGTCCGGCCCATCGAATTCGAACAGGAGTTCCATATTTCGATATTGGTGAATGATGAGGTCCGATGGGGAAGCGGAGCCGGAAAGGCAGGAGCCCCGCTGTCCCCCACCCGAGTGGGGAAAGCAGGGCTCCTTGGTTACTGCGTAAGTCGTGCGCGATCGCCGACCCGGGCAACTAGGCCGGGGTGACGTTCTCCGCCTGCGGGCCCTTCGGGCCCTGAGTGACGTCGAAGTTCACGACCTGGTTCTCCTCAAGGGAGCGGAAGCCGGTCGCGTTGATCGCGGAGTAGTGGACGAAGACATCCGGGCCGCCGCCGTCCTGGGCGATGAAGCCGAAGCCCTTTTCAGCGTTGAACCACTTGACGGTTCCGGTAGCCATAAGCCCTCCTTGGGCCAAAGGGTTGCCCTGCTCCAGAACCTGCAAAGAAGTCTGAAAACTACAAAAGCCTGCGGGTCACATGCTCCGCAGGCTCTGTACTGCAAGGGAAACCAAACTGCAACTTGCGGCGAGCCTAGCACGCAGCACATGTCCAGCGGTAGAGGGAAAGATCACTTCACCCGGACGTTTGTATAGGGCTCTGACGTGCTGACGAGCCACGCCGCAACCGAGCCCCGGAGCGCTCCCGCACCCGACGCGGGTCTAGCCTCGCGCTGTGGACAGTCCAGCGGAAAGTACAGCGGCAGAAGCATCACGGGCATCAGAGGCATCAGAGGCATCAGGGGCATCCGGCGCGGCGGCACCTCCGGCCGTGACCCCCGTGACCCCCGTGATCCCCGAGATCACCGGGTCCCCCGAGACCTCCGAGACCCCCGAGATCACCGGGTCCCCCGAGGCCCCTGTGGCGGCCGGTGGTGACGACGATCAACGCAGTCGGCCGCGTGTCGGCCATATTCAGTTCCTGAACTGCCTGCCCCTCTATTGGGGCCTCGCCAGGACCGGCGCCCTTCTCGATCTGGAGCTGACGAAGGACACTCCCGAGAAGCTCAGCGAACAGCTGGTGCGAGGCGAGCTGGATATCGCTCCCGTCACCCTCGTCGAATTCCTCCGCAATGCCGACGACCTTGTCGCCTTCACCGATCTCGCGGTCGGCTGCGACGGACCTGTCATGTCCTGCGTCATCGTCTCGCAGGTACCGCTGGACCAGCTGGACGGCGCCCGGGTGGCTCTCGGCTCCACGTCCCGTACGTCGGTACGCCTGGCCCAGCTGCTGCTGAGCGAGCAGTACAAGGTCGCCCCCGACTACTACACGTGTCCGCCGGATCTCGGTCTGATGATGCAGGAGGCCGAGGCGGCCGTCCTGATCGGTGACGCCGCGCTGCGCGCCTCGCTCTACGAGGCTCCCCGGCTCGGCCTCCAGGTCCACGACCTGGGGCAGATGTGGAAGGACTGGACCGGCCTGCCGTTCGTCTTCGCTGTGTGGGCGGCGCGCAAGGACTATCTGGCGCGCGAGCCGAAGGTCGTACGGAAGGTCCACGAGGCCTTCCTCGCCTCCCGGGATCTCTCCCTTGAGGAGGTCGCGAAGGTCGCCAAGCAGGCGGCACGCTGGGAGACCTTCGACGCGGAGCTGCTGGAGCGGTACTTCACGACGCTCGACTTCCGCTTCGGCCCCGACCAGCTCGCGGGCGTAAGGGAGTTCGCACGCCGTACCGGCCCGACGACCGGATTCCCGGCCGATGTACGTGTCGAGCTGCTCAAGCCCTGACCTCCGCCGTACCCCTACCCCCTAGTCTGCTGAGTGGAAGTCCGTCGGGACAGACACAGGACAGGACTCGACTGGACTCGACAGGGTTCAAGAGGGGGACGGGGGACGGGGAATGCAGCCGCTGGAGGCCGGCGATCCGGCGACCATCGGTCCGTACCGGCTGCTCGGGCGGCTGGGGTCGGGCGGAATGGGCAGGGTCTATGTCGCCCGCTCGCAGGGCGGCCGTACGGTCGCGGTCAAGGTCGTCCATCCGCACTTCGCGATGGACGAGGAGTTCCGGGCCCGCTTCCGTCGCGAGGTGGACGCGGCGCGACGCGTCGGTACGGGCCCCGACGGGCCCCGCTGGTCGGCGCCAGTGCTGGACGCCGGTCCGGAGGCAGCCGTTCCGTGGGTGGCCACGGCTTACGTAGCGGGCCCTTCACTGACCCATGCCGTCGGGACGTACGGGCCGCTGCCCGAACATTCCGTACGCGCGCTGGGCGCCGGTCTCGCGGAGGCGCTGGCGGCCGTGCACGGCCTCGGGCTGGTGCACCGGGACGTCAAGCCGTCGAACGTACTGCTCGCCCCGGACGGACCCCGGCTGATCGACTTCGGTATCGCGCGTGCCACGGACGGCACCGCCTCGCTCACCTCGACCGGTGTCTCGGTCGGATCGCCCGGCTACATGTCGCCCGAACAGATCCTCGGCAAGGCGGTCACGGGCGCGGCGGACGTCTTCTCGCTGGGTGCGGTACTGGCGTACGCGGTGACGGGTACGAGCCCCTTCCCCGGCGACTCCTCGGCCGCGCTCCTCTACAAGGTGGTGCACGAGGAACCCGAACTGGGCTCCCTGCGCGGCGAACTGCGGGAACTGGTCGCGGACTGCCTGGCCAAGGACCCGTCCTCACGGCCTGCACCGGCCGACATCGTGCGCCGGCTCGTCACCGATGGGGCCGGCGGGGCCGGCGGTGCCGACGGGGCCGACCGGGCCCGTGGCGTGGAGGGGCTGGTGGCCGCAGGCTGGCTGCCGGTTCCGCTGGTCGAGGAGGTCAGCCGGGCGGTGGTCCGGCTGCTGCACCTGGAGGCGGCGGCTCCGCCCGTGAACGTACCGGCGGTCTCCCCGGGCGACTCACCCGAGGACGCCTCGCTTCCCGGGCCGCGGTTCTCCGTATCGGTCTCCGCCGACACCAGTACGGGAACGGGAACGGCGACGGGGACGGGAACGGTGACGGGAACGGGCCCCGACTCCGACAACACCACCGGCACCGGCACCGGCACCGGACGTCGCGCGCGCAAGGTCAGTTGCACGGTGGCCCTGGCCGTCGCGGGTGCCATGGCCGCCGTGATGGTGGGCAGCGCGTTCCTCTTCGATCTCCTGCCCGGCGGTGGCGACAACGACTCCGTCTCCAAGGACCAGGCCAATCCGTCGTCAACCGTCGCGGCCTCGAAGCCCGCGACCGGCGACGGGTCCGGGTCCGGGTCCGGTTCCGTACCCGCCGAACTCGTCGGTATCTGGGACGGCGAGGTCACCGCCGCCGGACTGCCCGCCGGCACGATGAAGGTGACCATACAAACGGGCTCCACCGGCGAGCGGGTCGGCAAGGCCGAACAGACCGACATACTCGGCAACTTCATCTGCGAGGACCTGCTCACCCTCACCGGTGTCGAGGGCAACACCCTCGTGGTCGACGCCCGGCGCGGTCCGCGCAGCAAGGACATGTGCACCGAGAGCACGACCGGCCTGCGGCTCGGCCTCGAAAGGGACGGTCTGCGCTACCTCTCCGAGGACGCGCGGGCGGGCAGTCCCACCGGCATCCTGACGAAACAGAGGTGAGCGGCCCGCTTCCGCGCACAGCCGACCGCACCGATCCGCACAGCCGACCACACCGCACAGCCGACCGCCCCGCCCCGCGCGGCACCCGCACCGCCCTCCCATCGCCCCCCATGGCACTCGCGGCTCGCCACCACCCCTGGCGTACGCTGGATCGGTCTCACAGACCCCTTGGGAAGGACCCGCACCGGTGACCGAGAAGGCCGACCTCACGTCCGTAAAAGTCACTGGCAGCCTCACTGATGTCCTGGACCGCGCCGCCGCCGGTGGCCGCGTCACCCCCGAGGAAGCGCTCGACCTCTACCGCTCCGCGCCGCTGCACGCGCTCGGCGCCGCGGCCGACGCCGTACGCCGTCGCCGGTACGCGGGGACCGAGCACATCGCGACGTACATCATCGAGCGGAACATCAACTACACCAACGTCTGTGTGACGGCCTGCAAGTTCTGCGCCTTCTACGCAGCGCCCAAGGACACCGCCAAGGGCTGGAGCCGCGACCTCGACGACATCCTGCGCCGCTGCGCGGAGACCGTGGAGCTGGGCGGCACGCAGATCATGTTCCAGGGCGGCCACCACCCGGACTACGGCGTCGAGTACTACGAGAAGCACTTCGCCGCGATCAAGAAGGACTTCCCGCAGCTGGTCATCCACTCCCTCGGCGCCTCCGAGGTCGAGCACATGGCCCGGATCTCCGGTGTCTCCGTCGAGGAGGCGATCCAGCGCATCCACGCCGCCGGTCTCGACTCCTTCGCGGGCGCGGGCGCCGAGTTGCTGCCCGCGCGCCCGCGCAAGGCGATCGCGCCGCTCAAGGAGTCCGGCGAACGCTGGCTGGAGATCATGGAGACCGCGCACGGGCTCGGGGTCGAGTCGACGTCCACGATGCTCATGGGTACGGGCGAGACCAACGCCGAGCGCATCGAGCACCTTCGGATGATCCGTGACGTACAGGACCGGACGGGCGGCTTCCGCGCCTTCATCCCGTACACCTACCAGCCCGAGAACAACCACCTGAAGGGCCGGACGCAGGCCACCCTCTTCGAGTACCTGCGCATGATCGCGATCGCGCGGATCTTCCTCGACAACGTCGCTCACATCCAGGGCTCCTGGCTGACCACGGGCAAGGAGGTCGGCCAGCTGTCGCTGCACTACGGCGCCGACGACCTCGGCTCGATCATGCTGGAGGAGAACGTCGTGTCCTCGGCCGGTGCCAAGCACCGTTCCAACCGGCTGGAGATCATCGATCTGATCCGCAAGGCGGGCCGCGTCCCGGCACAGCGCGCCACGACGTACGAGCACCTTGTCGTGCACGACGACCCGGCGAACGACCCCGTCGACGACCGGGTCCAGTCGCACATCTCGTCGACGGCGATCGAGGGCGGTACGGCACACCCCGAGCTGAAGCTCATCGCCACCAACTGAGCCAGTCGACCGGGAGGCCGCGCGGTGGAGACCTTGCATGTGGCCGACGAGCTGCGCCGCGCCTGGGACGCCGCCGAGCCGATCAAGGGCGGCAGCGTCGTGGTGGCAGGCGACCGGATCGGCGCGGTCGGTACGTTCGAGGAGCTGCGGGAGCGGTTCCCGGGCGCGCGGGTGCGGAAGTGGGCCGGGGTGCTCGGTCCCGCCCGTGTCCACGAGGGGCCGCTGCCCGACGCCCCGACCCCGCGCGAGCGGATCCACGCCGTACTGAAGCTGGGCGCGGTGGCGGTCCTGTCCGAGCACGCCACGGCCCCGGGGCTGCGCGCCGCCGCCGCGCGCGTGGGCGTCCTCGTACTGCCCGCCGTCCGGCGTACGGAGATCACCGAGACGGAGCGCGCCGATCTCGCCGTGTTCGACGCGGACGGACGCTGCGTCGCCACGGTGTGCGCGGGCCGGCTGGTGCACCGCCGCGCGTAGCGCCCCGAGGCCCGGGAGCGGAGGCGTACGGGGGAGTGGCCCGGCCCGGTCGGCACCCGCCCTGCCACAATGGAGCGCGTGACCCGAGCCTCCCTGGACAAGCAGCCGCACGAAGTCATCTCGATGTTCGACGACGTGGCGGAGAAGTACGACCTCACGAACGATGTGCTCTCGCTCGGCCAGGCCAGGCTGTGGCGCAAGGAGGTCGCCAAGGCCGTGAAGGCCCGCCCGGCGGAGAAGGTCCTCGACCTGGCCGCCGGCACCGCCACCTCCTCGATGTCGCTCGCCGCGACCGGTGCGTACGTCGTGCCCTGCGACTTCTCCCAGGGCATGCTGCGGGAGGGCAAGAAGCGGCACCCGTGGATGCCGTTCACGGCCGGGGACGCGACGAAACTGCCGTTCGCCGACGGGGTCTTCGACGCGGTGACGATCTCCTTCGGCCTGCGCAACGTCCAGGACACGGACCTCGCGCTGCGCGAGCTGTACCGGGTGACGAAGCCCGGCGGGCGGGTCGTGATCTGTGAGTTCTCGCACCCGACGTGGGCGCCGTTCCGTACGGTCTACGAGGAGTACCTGATGCGCGCGCTGCCGCCGACCGCGCGTGCCGTGTCCTCCAACCCCGACGCGTACGTCTATCTCGCCGAGTCGATCAGGGCCTGGCCGGACCAGCCCGCCCTCGCGGCGCGGCTGAAGGGGGCGGGCTGGTCCAAGGTGGCATGGCGGAATCTGACGGGCGGGATCGTGGCGCTGCACCGGGGCGTACGCCACTGATCGGCAGGGGCTACCGGCTCGCAGCTCTCGCAGCTCTCGCAGCTCTCGCAGCTCTCGCAGCTCTCGCAGCTCTCACTGCCCTCCCTGTTCCCGCAGCTCTCACTGCTCTCACTGTTCCCGCAGCTCTCACTGCTCTCACTGCTGTCACAACTCCAGCCGGAAGCAGTACGCGGTGTCCCCCGTTGACGCGATCGGGTACGTCTCCGCCAGCTCCATCCCGAGCCGCCGCGTCACCGCGACCGAGCGTTCGTTGCGGGAGTTGACCATCGCCACGACCCGGCCCACCCCCGCCGCGCGCACCCGCTCCAGCGTGGCCCGCGCGGCGGCCGTCGCGTAACCGCGCCCCCAGTACGTCCGCCCCAGCCGCCAGCCGATCTCGATCTCGCCGACCGGCCCGAACGTCTCGTGCGGCCAGGGCTGGGCGCCGGTGAAGCCGATCACGTCACCGTCGTCGTCCGTCATCGTCCAGAAGCAGAAGCCGCGCTCGGCGTCGTGCCTGCGCTGCCGGGCGGTCAACTCCTCGTACACGGACATCTCCGCCGAGGCGCCGCCGTGGAACTCCATCACCTCGGGGTCGTCGAAAACCCGGTGCCAGCGGAACGCGTCCTCCTCCGTGGGGACGCGGAGCTGCACCACAGGGAGCGGTTGGGTCATGTTGTTCACGAGGGCAACCCTTCGGTGGAGGTAACGGTGCACCCCCATAGACTGCACATGCCCCGTGCCGCCAGGTACCCAAATTCGAGTCTTCGGGAGAACCCGCTGTGACCGAGCCCCTCTCCGAAAACCGCGCAGATGTGATTGTCGTGGGTGCCGGCCCGGCCGGTTCCACCACCGCCTACTACCTCGCCAAGGCGGGCCTGGACGTCCTGTTGCTGGAGAAGACCGCGTTCCCGCGCGAGAAGGTCTGCGGCGACGGCCTCACCCCGCGCGCCACGAAGCAGCTCGTCTCGATGGGCATCGACATCTCCGAAGAGGCCGGCTGGCTGCGCAACAAGGGGCTCAGGATCATCGGCGGCGGTGTACGGCTCCAGCTGGACTGGCCGGATCTGGCCGCCTACCCGGACTACGGCCTGGTCCGTAAGCGTGACGACTTCGACGAACAGCTCGCCCGCCAGGCGCAGAAGGCCGGCGCGCGGCTGCACGAGCGGTGCAACGTCGGTGCCCCGATCACCGACGACCGCACCGGCCGCATCACCGGCGTACACGCCAAACTGGGCGAGGAGAAGACCCCGGTCACCTTCCACGCGCCGCTCGTCGTCGCCGCCGACGGCAACTCGACCCGGCTGTCCCTGGGCATGGGCCTGCACCGCCGGGAGGACCGGCCGATGGGCGTCGCCGTTCGTACGTACTTCACCTCACCCCGCCACGACGACGACTACCTGGAGTCCTGGCTCGAACTGTGGGACCGGCGCGGCCCCGGCGCGGACCGACTGCTTCCCGGCTACGGCTGGATCTTCGGCATGGGCGACGGCACGTCCAATGTCGGCCTCGGCATCCTCAACTCCTCCTCCGCCTACAAGGAGCTGGACTGGCGCGAAGTGCTCAAGGCGTGGTGCGCCTCGATGCCGGAGGACTGGGGCTACACGCCGGACAACATGACGATGCCGATCCGTGGCGCCGCGCTGCCCATGGCGTTCAACCGCCAGCCGCACTACACCAAGGGCCTGTTGCTGGTGGGTGACGCGGGCGGCATGGTCAACCCGTTCAACGGAGAGGGCATCGCGTACGCCATGGAGTCCGGCCAGATCGCCGCCGACGTCATCGTCCAGGCCCACGCCCGCGCGACCCCCGCCCAGCGCGAGATGGCACTGCTCCACTACCCGAAGGTCCTCAAGGAGACCTACGGCGGCTACTACACGCTCGGCCGCGCCTTTGTGAAGCTCATCGGCAACCCGAAGGTCATGAAGATCGCGACGCAGCGCGGTCTGACGCATCCGCTGCTGATGAAGTTCACGCTGAAGATGCTGGCGAACCTGACGGACCCGACGGGCGGCGACGCGATGGACCGCATTATCAATGGGCTGTCGAAGGTGGCCCCCAAGGCGTAAGACGGAGGGGGTAAGGCGCAGGGCTCGCCTCGGCCCTGGAACCCGTCGGCCCTGGAACCCGTCGGCCCTGAAACCCGCATCGGCGCTGGAACCCGCATCGGCCTCGGGTCCAATGGGAGGCCGTCTCAGCCTCGGGTCCACTTCTTCAGGGCGGCCCGGTCGGCGAAGTTTCCCACGTTCGTGTCGACCGGGGTGTCCGTGTATTGGTGGAACTTCCACGCCGCCTTGATCCGGGGCTTCCCGGCGGTCACATAGTCGGCGATCCACAGCGCGTCGCCCGCGTTGCTGGTGGTGTCGCGGTGCAGCCAGTAGTACTGCCCGCAGTACAGCCCCACCCGATGATTGGACCCGCGCAGCCGCTTCACCTCGGCAAGGAACGTGTCTTTCTCGGCGCACGAGACCCCGTCGTCCTCCCAGTCGGCGAACAGCGGGTCGTACTCGACGCTGGCGCACTCCGCGACGAAATACCGCGCCTGCGCCTTCATGTCACCGGGCCGCAGGAAGTGATAGAACCCTGTCACCAGCCCGGCGCCCCGGGCGCGCGCGGCCTGCGCGTTCATCTTGGGGTTGACGTACGACGTGCCTTCGGTGGCCTTGATGAAGACGAAGTCGAGGCCGGCCGTGCTGTAGCTGGAACTCTGGTGTGACGAGACGTCGATGCCTTTTGTGGTCATGGGGGGAGGCCTCCTGCGCGGTGGTTCAAGTGTTTCAACTCTCCTCTACCCAACCGTGGTTCGTAGGGATCGCGCTGGCGTATCGGCGACAGCCACGACATCTTTACGAGTGAAATCCCGCAGCTGAGGGAACTCGCGCCTGTCCTCGCACTCCGAGCACTTCGCCCATCCGGCGATCACGCGCGCGACGCGGCAGGGGGAGGCGTCCGTCGAGGCGCGGCGTGGGCCCGGCGTGGGCCCGAGGTAGGCCCGTGGGCCCTTCGGAATGGGCCTTGTGCGTACGTACTGTGCCGATATACGTGCCACGGGTGGACGCCTGGGCCGGAGATCTTAAGCAGTTTGCTGGAAGGGTTTTCCCTTGTCGGACTCACAGGGCCTGGCGTTTCAGGCCGGCATACCCGCGCAGCGCTGGGAGTTGCCGAGAGCGCTCGCCGCGACCCGGGTTCTGCTGTATCTGATGTTCGCTCTCACGTTGCTGGGCGGCGTCGGCGTGGTGAACTCGCTGCTGGAGCTGGGTACTCATATCACGCCGACGCTCTCTCTGCTGGCGCTGTACGCGGTGGCGCCGGGGATCGTCGCGGTGATTCTGGCGCGGCGACTGTGGACGGGTGGGAGAGTCGTCTGGTTCGCGTTGGTCGGGCTTCAGGCGTGGCTGTTGGTCGGCAGTGTGGTGAATCTGTACGGGGGTTCGGCGCGGGGGCTCAGCCAGCTTCTGTTGCCGGGTGCTCTGCTGGCGTTGGTGAGTGCGGGTGCCGGCCGGGCCTGGTTCGAACTGCCCGTCGAGCAGCGGGCTGTGAGGCCGCGTTGGACGCGCGAGCGGTTGCGTCGGGAAGCGTTTCCGTCGATTCCGCACATGATCGGGTGGCGCCGGAACCGTGGTCAGGGGACGGTCGAGTACGTAGGCATGGTCGGTCTGGTCGCTCTGATCATCGGCACGCTGGTTCTCAGTGGCGTGGGGACTCAGGTCGCGAACGGTCTCCAGACGGCGGTCTGCAACATTCTTGGCGGTGACTGCGAGAGCGACACGGTCGCCGGCGGCGGTGGTGACTCCGGTGGTGGTGACTCCGGTGGTGGTGACAACGGTGGTAACTCCGGCGGTGGGAACAGCGGCGGTGGATCCGATGGTGGGTCTGACGGCGGTGGGTCTGATGGAGGTTCGGACGGCGGTGGTTCGGACGGTGGTGGTTCGAATGGCGGCGGGTCCAACGGTGGTGGTTCGAACGGTGGCGGCTCGAACGGCAGTGGTGGGAACAGCGGCGGTGGATCCGACGGTGGGTCTGACGGTGGTGGGTCTGATGGAGGTTCGGACGGCGGCGGTTCCAACGGTGGCGGTTCGAACGGTGGTGGATCTGATGGCGGTTCGGACGGCGGCGGGTCCAACGGCGGTGGCTCGAACGGTGGTGGATCTGATGGAGGTTCGGACGGCGGCGGTTCCGACGGCGGCGGTTCGAACGGTGGCGGTTCCAACGGTGGTGGCTCGAATGGTGGGTCCGACGGCGGTAGTTCGGACGGCGGTTCCGACAGTGGTGGTTCGGATGGCGGCGGTTCGGATGGCGGTGGTTCCAACGGTGGCGGTTCGAGCGGTGGTGGCTCGAATGGCGGCGGTTCCAACGGTGGCGGTTCGAGCAGCGGTGGTGGTTCGAATGGTGGTGGTTCGAGCAGCGGTGGTGGCTCGAACGGTGGTGGCTCGAACGGTGGTGGTTCGAGCAGCGGTGGCGGTTCCAACGGCGGCGGTTCGAGCAGTGGTGGCTCCAGTGGTGGTGGGTCGAGCAGCGGTGGTTCCAGTGGTGGTGGGTCGAACGGCGGTTCCGGCGGAGGTTCGAACTGCACGTCGGTCATGGGCCCTGCGGGCATCATCACGCACTGTGATGACCCGGATGACCCGGATGAGCCGGATGAGCCGGATGAGCCGGATGACGACGACAAGGACGATGACAAAGACAAGGACGACGACGGCAAGGAAACCGTTTGCAATCCGGTCATGGGTCCTGCGGGTATCACCCAGCACTGCACGGAGGTGGATAAGCCGGACGAGCCGGATGACGACGACAAGGATGACGACAAGGACGACTGTCGGAACAAAAATGTCGCCTTCTACGGCAGTGTGACCGCTGGCGCATCCGGCAGCGGGCGCTACACGCTCGCCTCGGCCGGTACTCGTACGCCCGTTGTCTTCAGCGGCAGCGTCCTCGCGGCCGGCTCCGGATTCTCCACTCTGAACCTGATGTCCACGGTCTCCGGGTCCACCATCGCCGGTGTCGACGCGTTCGACGATGTGAAGGACCGGCTCACCATCGCGATCGGCCTCACGGACCCGCCGCCTCCGCCGATCAAGGAAGACCCCGAGCCGGAGCCCGAGCCGGAACCGGAACCGGAGCCCGAGCCGGGGCCGGAGGACTGCCCCGTCGGCAAGCCCAACCCCAACCCTCATCCAGAGGTGATGGAGGACGACTACGACATCAAGATCACGGGTGTCGACCAGGAAGACATCAAGTGGCGCGACTCGGACGAGCCTCTGTACCGCTTCGATGACCGTCCCCCCGAGGACATCTTCCTGAACGGCTTCGATCCGAAGAATCCGGACAACGGGGATCTGTACGACTACGTCACGCAGAACACGGACTCGGCGTTCGTCGGGACAACGAGGAACGAGCAGCCGGATCTGCTCTACGAAGACAGGAAGTACCGCTACGACATCGATCCGCCGGGGGGAATCGACGTCAACGGGACCCTCGGGGACAACAGTCGCTGGTCCAGCGAAGAGGAGGTCGCCTTCCCCGGCGGGATCGATTCGAGGTACATCAAGGGCGCCTGGGAGATCAACCCGGACGGTAGTTTGGGCAAGTACATACCGAACGACAAGTGGTACGAGCCGCCGAACGAGCGAGACTGACGGCTGAGCCGTACGTATGGCCCTGTGCGGTGACCGATCGGTCACCGCACAGGGCCGTCGTCATGCCGGGTGCTGAGGGGGAGCGGGACGGGGCGTACGGTCCACTCCGTCCAGAGGCCACGGTGACTGAGCGAGAATCCACACGGCTCGCCCCGGTGCAGCGCCCCGACCGCGCCGATACAGCCGCCACCGTCCACCCAACTCAGGGCGCGCTTGAGCTCGATGGGGGTGAGGGTGGCGGCGAGGTCGCGAACGGCCTTGCGGATGGCGCGGATCGCTTCGACGGGGGTGGTGGCTACGTGGTGCGATGCGTCGGCGATGCCGTCGACGGAGAGCGGGCTGTAGGTGACCCGCTCGCACCAGAAGGCTTGGTCTGTGCCGGAGTTGGGCATGGTGGGGCCTCCTGGCGGGCGGCATGGGCACTTCGCGCGGCGGGTGGGTGGAGCTGGGGGTTGTCCCCTGCCTTTGGCCGGCGTGACGAGCGGCGGGCAGGGGACAACCTTTCTGGACTCCCCCAACTGGCGCAGAAGGAGGGGGAGTTGTGCGACGCGCAGCGGGCACGGCACGGCAGAGCTGTGCCGAGGGTTCTGCCCGTGGCGGCGACACGTGGAGACGTTAGCGTTTGCTGCGGACGCGTATCAAGTGTTTACGTCTAACGAGTGATACGGCATATGCCGATGGGTAGTACGAGAGGGTGCGCGGGATCAGGCTAGGTCGTCGAAATCACCCTGCTTGGCGCCGTCGAGGAAGGCGCGGAGCTGGGTGCGGGTGGTGTGGATGACGACGTCGGGGGTGTCGCTCTCGCGCATGAGGATCTGGCCGTCGTGCTCGGCGAGTTCGAGGCAGTTGCTGCCATCGGCATTTGAGGACCTTGAGGATTTACGCCACTGAATATCCATACCTTCATGCTTGCCGTGGTGTCCCGGCAGCGAAACGGGCGGTCCCACCTGCGCCGGTGGGGCCGCCCGTCTCGGGGATGTGGTGGTCGCTCAGGCGAGGTTGTCGAACTCGCCTTCCTTGGCGCCGTCGAGGAAGGCGCGCAGCTTGGCGGGGGTGGTGTGGATGATGACGTCGGGGTTGTCGCTCTCGCGCATGAGGATCTCGCCGTCGTGTTGGGCGAGTTCGAGGCAGTTGTTGCCTTCAGCGTCCGAAGACTTCGAGGACTTACGCCACTGAATATCCATTGTTCTCACGCCTTCATACTTGTTGTGCGATCTTGCGGATGAAGTCTCGTGAACTCTCCGGATCGAGCGACCGCTCCTCAGTCCGATCCAGCACCGCTCGATAGTTCGCGAGACGCGTATCAGCATCCAGGAACTCCGGCCCGGTTGCTGTTTCCATCTGTACGGTATCGAGCTGCGGAACCGGCCCGTACACGTAGTGTGTCGAACTGCTTGCGTTCGGGAAACCGCCCGCCGTGAACGGGATCGCACGGATGGTGACGTTGTCGCGATCCGACTCCTTGAGCAGGTAGTCGAGCTGGCTACGGGCGATCTTGGAGCCGCCATACGTCATCCGTAGTCCGGCCTCGTGGATAAGGAACGTGCAGTTAGGAGGGTCTTCCCGGTCGAGTACGTCGCGCCGCTTCAGTCGATGCGAGAGTAGGCGGCGCTGGCGCGCGGGACTCGGCGATGGCACGGCTTGCGCGAAGACTGCGCGCACGTAGTCCTCGGTCTGGAGCAGGCCGGGCATATGCATGATCTGGACGGCTCGAATGCCGGTGGCGTGATGTTCCAGTTCGGCAAGATCGAGTGGACCACTGGAGAGGTCGCCTCGGTAGTCTTCCCACCATCCGTTTATGCGCTCTGCGGCCATGTCGGCGAGTGCGTCGATGTAGGCCTTGTCGGGGCATCCGTAGCTGTCGGCCCATGCGCGAACTCGTTCGGCACTCACACCGAATCGCCCGGATTCGGTGTTACTGATGGTGGTGCGGTCTGTACCGAGCAATGTTGCAGCCTCGGCCAGCATCATGCCGGTGTGCTCCCGGATCTTGCGCAACTCCGCACCCAATCGACGCTGGCGCGCAGTGGGCGCCTTCCTCGGTGGCATCGGCCTCTCCTCTTGTTTAGCTCAGCATTGCGAGTGTCCTGATGGTAGTCCACTCGTTACCAAGACGCTCCAAGTGCGTACAACATGTCGTACGTGACGCTATGGTCGTCTCAGCATCGCGTCGCACGTCAGTAAGACCGAAGTGCAGCCGCTTTGGCGCGCCTTGAGGCGCGCTGTCGCGGTCATCGCCACGGATGGCGGGCCACGCGTCAGTTCAGACCGCACCGCGTTGGGAGAACGACATGACCACCGTGACCGCCACCGCAACCCCCGTACCCCCGCCACCTCAAGACAGCGAGACCTACCGGCTCGCCCTGCCTAACACCGCGAGCGCGGCCAAGGTCGCGCGTGACTTCGTCACGTCGCTGCTGGGGGTGAACCGGCACCGCGGCCTCGTCGATGACGCACGACTCTGTGTGACCGAGGTGGTCACCAACGCCCACCGCCATACCCATACGTCGCTGATCCGCGTGCATGTGACGGTCGACCACAAACAGGCGACGGTCTCCGTGGCCGACGACAAGCCCTGGGCCTTTCCTGTGCCGGCCGAACCGGTTGCCGTGTGCGTGGGGCGTGAACAAGAAGGCGGGCGGGGGCTGATGCTCGTGGACAGCCTGGCCCGTGCGTGGGGATTCACGATCTACGGTGGCCGCTCGCCCAAGCTGAAGGCGGTCTGGTTCACGCTGTCCGAGGCCAGGAACGAGGTGGCCGGGTGATGGAACCCGTAACGGACCCGGCGCTGTGGGGTGTTGTGTCGATCGCGTTGAGTGCGATCGTGCTGGTGGTGGGGGTGTTGTACGCGGTGATGCCGAGCCCGGAGGGTGCTCTTCCGCCGGTGCCGCTCGATGCGGAGGAGGGGTTCACGTACACGTGCTACTGCTGCCCCGACCCGGTGCGTGTGACGGTCCGTGCGCCGCAGGCGCACTTGGTGGGGCGGGTGGCGGGTGGTCGACGTCAGGTCAGGACCGAGGGGTAGTCGGGGGCACCCGGTGCGTTCGATGGCGGGTGGGGGCCGCCCCTCAGGCTTCAGTTTCGCGGTTCCGGGTCGGGCGTCAAGGGCGCTCCTGCGTCGCGTCGGCTGCGCCGATTGCGCTTCGCTCCACCCTGGACACCCGCCCCTCCACCGCAAGTGCAGCTTTGAGGGGGGCGGCCCGGGGGAGGGGTCCCCGGAGGGGATCCGTGGGTGGGGGCGGTCCGTTGCCGACCGTCGGTCCGGTGGGTGGGGGCGCGGCAGTGGAGTGGGGCGGCCCGGCACCGGCTCAGCGGGCTGGTGTGGGTGGGTGGTTGGGACTCATGCCCCGCCGCCGGGGCCCGTTGTCGGGTGGCACCTGTTGGCTGGGGTGGACGAGCCCGCCACCCGTCCCCTATGTCCCAGTTTGGAAGGGGCTTTGGGGAGTCCTCCGGCGGGTGATGCGTCCTGAGGTCGGTTAAGTCGTCCCTACGACACATCACCGCCCCTGACCGGCCCACTCGGCGCCTCACCAGTCACAGCCACCCCATCAGCCGCGCTCCTGGGTGGCTCAGGGGCTGCGAGGGGCCTGTCCGGGGGGTGGGGTGCCCGCTAGGGTCGGCTCCGTGGATGGAGATGAGGATGCCCTTTTGGCAGAGCAGATCGCTTACTACCGGGCCCATGCGGGCGGGTACGACCGGCCTTATTCCGAGCGTGAGGATCTGCGGGGGCTGCTGGCTGCGGCTGACGATCTGCCGATCGTGGGTGATGTGCTGGAGTTGGCCTGCGGAACGGGTCAGTGGACCAAGGCGCTTGCCGGGCGGGCGCGTTCGGTGACCGCTGTCGACGCTTCGGACGAGACGCTGGGCGTCGCGCGTGCGCGGGTTGCCTCCCCGCACGTCCAGTTCATCCAGGCCGATCTGTTCTCCTGGCGGCCGCCGCGCCGCTACGACACCGTGTTCTTCGCCTTCTGGCTCTCCCACGTCCCGCCGTCCCGACTACGGGATTTTTGGGGCACGGTCGCCGCCGCGCTCGCGCCGAATGGTAAGGCGATCTTCGTTGACGATGGCCCCGCCGAGGCCGCGCGCGAAGAAGTTCTGGAGGAGCAGTCCGCCCCTGCGGTGCTGCGGCGCCTCGACGACGGCAGCCCGTATCGCGTCGTGAAGGTCTTCCACGACGCCGCCAAGCTCACTGGCGAGCTCGCCGCGCTGGGGTGGTCGGCCGATGTACGGCACGTGGGTGGCAGCTTCATCGTCGGCACCGCGGAACCCCCGGCCATGCGGCCTGCGCCGCGTTGATCCGTTCGAACCGGCCGGTAACAAGGAGCGGACCGCATTGCCGTGCGGACTGCGGCGTGCGGTTCGGGTGCAACCCCGTCAGTCTGGTACCGGGCCGTCAATGGCGCATCTCGGCGGCCCGGCCGCGGGACTTTGGCGTTCCTCGGCCAGCGGTACTGCTCTTTCTCCGCATCGGAGTGGTCTCTCTTCCCGCTCGGTTTTCGGCGGCTTTCCACCGTCAACGTGTGAAGTGTCCGAACATTTCTTCACAAGGAGAAAACTCATGCGTATTCGTACAGCAGTCGCCGCCGCCGCTCTCGCCGCTATGGCTGTCCTGGGCGGTGCGGGTGCCGCCTCAGCCGCGAGCTGGGAGCACGACGGACGGGGAGAGAGCTTTGACGTCTCGACCTGGATCAAGGAAAGCTTCAACACGGTTGTGATCTTCGGCGAGAAGTGACGCCGTTTTCTCACCGGCCCCCCGCGGGTTCACCGCGGGGGGCCGGGTGCGTTCGGACGGGAAAGCCGCGCTGTGCTCGGGTCAGAAGTCCCGTGGCCTGTACCTCCAGCAGTTCGCGGAGCGTCGCGGTGAAGTCCATCCGCATGACGGCCAGCGCGGGGTCGGCCTCGTAGGCGGCCAGCATCGCGGCCGAGGGCTGTGCGTGGGTCCAGACCGCGCCGGTCGACATGAAGGCGGCGGTGGCGTACTTCGTCGCGTCGTGTTCGTCCAACTCGGGTAGGTGCGCGCGGATCAGCCTGACCAGGACGGTGACGTTGGCCAGGGTGGCGCGCTTGTGCTCCGCGGCGACGCGCGGGGAGACGTTCCGTTCCAGCACCGCGGCCTGCGCGCTGATCAGGTCGCAGAGCACCGGGCGGGCCGCGAGTGTCCGCGCGAACGCGCCGGCGAGCTGGTCGCCGCGTTCGTACGGTCCGGTGGTCGCGTCGACCGCCGTGGTGAGGGCGCCGTCCAGCAGGTCCAGCCACTCCCGCAGCGCGGTGTCCAGCAGTTCGAGCAGGACGGCCTCGCGGGACTCGAAGTAGCGCAGCACGTTCGACTTCGCCAGACCGACCCGTCGGCTCAGCTCGTTGAGGCTCACCTGTGCCACGGGCATCTCGGTCAGCATCGCCGCCGCGGTGTCCAGGATCGCCTGCCGACGTACGGCGCGCTGCTCCTCGCTGCGGGCGCGCTGGAAGGGCGTTGTCATGGCCCCAGGCTACAGACCCCTGGTCTGTTGTTAGTAGACCGGCGGTCTGCTAGCGTCCATAACAACAGACCGACGGTCTAGTAGAAGGAGTCGCCATGTACGTCGTCCCCGACCGGAGCGGGAAGCTCGCCGTCGTCACCGGCGCCAACAGCGGGACCGGCAAGGAAGCGGCCCGGCGGCTCGCCGGCGCGGGGGCGCACGTCGTGATGGCCGTCCGTACGGTCGCCAAGGGCGAGCGGGCCCGCGCCGAGATCCTGGCCCAGCACCCGGACGCCCGACTGGAGGTGCGCCGGATCGATCTGGCCGATCTGGCCTCCGTCCAGGAGTTCGCCGACGGGCTCATCGCAGACGGCACCCCGCTCGATCTGCTGGTCAACAACGCCGGGGTGATGGCCCCGCCCACCCGGCTGACCACGGCCGACGGCTTCGAGCTCCAGCTGGGCAGCAACTACCTCGGCCCCTTCGCGCTGACCGTCCGGCTGCTTCCGCTGCTGCTCTCCGCCACCGCGCCGAGGGTGGCCACGATGAGCAGCGGGACGGCCAACTACGGCCGTATCCACTTCGAGGATCTTCAGTGGGAGCGCCGCCGCTACAGCCCCAACCTCTCCTACGCGCAGTCCAAGCTCGCCAACCTCATGATGACCCGGCAGCTCGCGGCCCTCGCCGCCGAGCGCGGCTGGCAGTTGCTGAGCACCGGCGCGCACCCCGGCTACACCCGCACGAACCTCCAGACGACGGGGCCGAGTCTCGGCACCGGCAAGCCGCCGCGCGGGCTGCTCACGTCCCTCACCTTCCTGCCCTCGCAGGACGTACAGCAGGGCGCGGAACCCCTGCTGTACGCGGCGGCCGATCCCGGTGCCGTCGCGGGTGGTTACTACGGTCCGGGCGGACGGTTCGGACTGGTCGGCCCCACGGCCACCGCCCGTATCACCCGCCGGGCCCTCGACTCCGCCGCCAACGCCCGTCTGTGGGCCGAGTCCGAGCGCCTTACCGGCGTCGCACTGCCCGCCCCCGCCGCCTGACAGGAGCGGGGCGACGCGTCCCGCGGCGAACTCCGGAGTGGGCCGTGGCGGCTGGAGCCGACGTAGTGGGAGAGGTTCCCGAGGGAGGCGTGGTTGCCCGAGACGTCTACGGTCCGGGAGCATGTGGCGACGGACCGTGGCCGCCGGACTGGGGGGACCCGCTCATGCCTGCTTTATCCGCGCGCCGGGACTTGGCCACTCGCGTGGTTGAGGGCCTTACCTCACCGTTGCTGAACGCGGTGATCGGGGTCATCGGAGTAGCGGTGCCGGTGGCGGCTTGGGTCAACGACACCGCCAGGGCGAAGAACGCCCTCTTCGCCGTGGAGACCGTGCTGGTACTTCTCCTGGTGGCCAACCATATGTGGTTGCGCAGCGCATACATCACGCTTCGGAGAGCCAACAGTCGTGAGATGGCCGACAGCCAGTACTTCGACCTTGTGCGTTCTCAGCTGGAGAGCGAACTCATCGCGGATTTCGGGGAGATCGCGGACGGGCATCTTCAGGTGTACGCGTCGGAGGTGCCCCGGCTTTCCGTGTTGTTGTACAGGGTCCTCATCGATGGCGGGTCCGAGCCCAAGCGGGTTCTCGCGGCCGACCTGACCACGAATCCGAACCTGCTCACCCAGCGGCGGGAGTATCTCGCCGTCAATCGCCGGCTCATCGAGGCGGGTGGCACGATCCAGCGGCTGTTCATCGCCTGGGCCACCGACCTGGCCCGTGAGGATTTCGCGAGGGCGCTGCTGCCGCTGATCAATCACCACCGGTCGCTCGGCGTGCAGTGCGGCATCGCGGTGCGTGACCGGTTCCGCGCGGATCAAGCCATCGACTTCGTCGTGGTCTCCGGGGCGGCGGTGCTGGTGGAGGAGGACCAGGGGGATGCCGATTACACGCGTGGCCGCTCCTCGGTGTACTTCAAACAGGTCGACCGCTGGACCGGCCGTTTCGAGTCGATCTGGGGACACGGCACGCTGTCCGCCCCGTTCATGCTTCAGTCCTACGAAGCCGTGGTCCGCCCGATGATCGATGCGGGGATCTGGGATGCCGCCCGGGTGCGGACGGCTGTGAACGAGCTGTGAGAACGGCGGTACCCGGCAGGTGGGCGCGACGTCAGTAGAATGGCTGCTACCAGCCGGTCTGCGGGGCCGGTGCGAGTCGGAAAGCGGTCCTCGTCAGCCATGCCACATCTCTCGATCGCCAAGACCCACGGGTCGCGTAACGACATCTTCGTGATTGACGGCTCCCCCGATGATCACTTCGCCGCTGCCGATCTGTCCCGTGCGGTGGAACGGCTGTGTGACCGGCGGACGGGCCTGGGCAGTGACGGTGTGTACTTCCTCGCTGATAACGGCGACGGGTCCGCCAAGGCGTGGTTCTTCAATCCGGACGGCTCGCCTGCTCTGCTGTGCGGTAACGGGATGCGCTGCGCCGGCCGGCTGCTGCTCGATCGATACGACACCGAATCCGCTGTCGTGCACACCGGCCCGTATAGTTTCACCGTCCGCAGGGCTGACGACACCCCGCAGGGTGTGGTTCAGGTCGCGGTTGAGCTGCCTCCCGTCGACTTCACCCCCGCCGCCCCCATCGTGGCCGATGTGCAGTGGCCGTTCGTGGGCCAGGTCCTCCCGGCGTTCCACGCCACCCGCGCCGTGTCGGCTCTGGCGGTGCCCAACTCGCACCTGGTCAGTATCGTCGGCGCCTACGACGAAGCGGAGTTGGTGGAGACGGGACGCAGGGTTGCCGACGCCCCCGATTCGTTTCCGATCGGTGCGAACGTCTCCTTCGTTCTGCCTTTGGACGACACGGAGGTATTCGTTCACACGTTCGAGCGTGGTGCCGGGCTGACCCCCTCCTGCGGCTCCGGCGTGGCGGCGTCGCGGGCGGTGTCCTCCAAGCTGGGCCTGGTCGATCCCGATGTCCGGCTGCGGGTCCGTAACCCCGGCGGCCCTGCGCGCACCTGGTTGCAGGAGAGCGGAGGTCAGTGGCAGCCCGTCCTGGAAGGCAACGCCACCGTGGTCTACCGCACCGAACTCGACCCGGCCGACCTCTTGGGCGACAGCCCGCTGGAGTTCACCGGTGAGACGTATCTTCCGGAGATCAACGCCTTCACCGCGCTGTTCGACGATAATCTCAAGGCGTTGCACGCAGCCGGAGTCAACCCGACCATGATTTAGGGCGTGTTGGAGAAGTCCTGGTCCCCGCACCAGCGCTTATCGCGCGGGGATGGCATCGGACTGTCGCCCATGGTGGATCACGGGGCGGGTGCGGGGTCATGAGGATGGGGCATGCTCACACCTTTAGGGATTATCGCGGCCGGAATCGCCTTGCGGCAGTTCGACCGATGGTGGTTCAGCCCGGCGCGGGGGCGTCAGTTCGCAGGATCATTGCGGGCCGTCATGGCCTTGCAGCGCAGCAGGGCCAATAACCTCACGCCGGTGCTCCTGCTGGTCGGGCACTGGCTGGAACTTGTCGGCTGGTGGCAACTGGCCGCACGCACGGGCCCCATCGGGTGGGGTGCCGTCGTTCTGGTCGCGTCGGTGAAGTTCCGGCATTTGCAGGAGGTCAGCCACTTCACGGTGCATGGAGTGCTCACCCGTGACGGCGCCCTGGGTATCGCGTTGACCGAGGCGATGGTGCACGCCCCGCTCGGCTTCGTACCCGTGCCGGTACGGCGCGACAAACACGTCCGTCAGCATCACCCCAGCGCCACAGTCGCCGGGGTGGACCCCAACCTCGCCGAACTCCACCGGGCGGGCCTGCGCCCCGAGGCCGGCTCCGGTCGATTCGCTGTGGCTGTGGTCTTCCCCCTGACCCTTGGCGGGCTGGCTGACACCTGTCGCGGCCTGGCCGTCAATCTGGATCCGCGCGGCGCCGGTTGGTCGCGCCTGTGCGTTTTCGCGGCCGTTCCGCTCGCTCTGGGGATTCTCCTCGGCTGGCCCGCCGCCGTGTTCGGCTTTCTCGTCCCGCGGCTCCTGTTCTACCCCCAACTGGCCTGGATGTCCCTGTTGGTTGAACACCGCTGGTTCGACGCCGAGCGGGCTACGGGCGGCCCTGCCGCCATCGAAGCCGCCCGCTGTCTGCGTCTGTATCCGCGCAATCGCGTCCTGGCTCTGCTGGCTCGTGGCACCTGGCTCCCATATGGAGATTTGTTCCACTATGCCCACTCGGTTCACCCAGCCGTGCGTTGGAACTATCTGCCTGCCCTGGAACGCGGCATCGGCACACCCGCGTACACCCCACGTGGCTTGTTGATCGGCAGCTCCACCGTGGTCGCCCACCACCGTCGCGCGCTCGCGGACGCGCGGGCGTCGGGCCGTACGGCAGGTGTCACGCAGCCTGCCGCGCGTGCCGACGGGTGACTTCCTCGGCGCGGAGACCGAAGCGGGGACGGGCCCCGGGGGCAGGCGGAGGCGGCCCGTCACGCGCGACACGTACCCGCATCCCCCCCCGAGCGGGATGCGGGTACGTGTCGTATGCGTATTCGTGCCGATATGTCAGAGGACGCGGACCGCGCCGCTCGGCGGGTCCCAGTCCAGGGACTTCTTCACCACACCGCTGCTGGGGTTCTGCGCGCCGATGAACTCGCCGCCGCCGGCGTAGATCGCCGTGTGGTACGCGCTGCCCGCGCCGCCCCAGTAGAGGATGTCTCCCGGCTGGAGGTTGCTCAGGGAGACCTGGGTGCCGGCGGTCGACTGGTCCTGCGAGACGCGCGGGAGGTCGACGCCGATCTGGCGGTAGGCGGCCTGGACCAGGGCGGAGCAGTCCCAGGCGTTGGGGCCCGTCGAGCCCATGATGTACGCGTCGCCGAGCTGGGCCTGGGCGAAGGCGAGCACGGACGCCGCGGAACCGGTGGCCCCCGAGGTGGTCTTCGAGGACGTGGAGACGACCGAGCCGGAGGAGGAGCCGGAGTTCGACGAGGAGGGCGCCGAAAGCGTGGTGCGCTCCGCGGCACGGGACGCGCGCTCGGCGGCGGCCTTGGCGCGGGCCTCTTCGGCCTTCTTCTTGGCCGCGGCCTCGGCCTTGCGCTCCGCCTCGGCCTTGGCCTTCTTGGCGGTCTTCGCGGCCGTGGCCGCCGCGGCGTCCTGCTGGGCGCGCAGGTCCAGGGAGTTCGCGACGCGCTGCGTGGCCTCGGCGGACCTCGTGAAGTCGCCGACGAGCCCGGAGGTGAGCGTGGGCATTTCTATGGTCTGGGTGGTCACCGGCTCGGCGTTCGCCGGTCCGGCGGCACCTGCGACCGCGATGGTGCTGAGGACGCCACCGGCAACTCCGCTACGGAGGACGACTTTCGACGCGCTGCGGCGGGGCTTCCGGTGGCTGGGTATGTGAGCGGTGTGGGACATGAGAACTACGGCTATCAGGTGGAACCTGGTTCCCGTCAAGCAAGGTGTGTTGCGCCACAGTTACGTTCGGAATCTGTGAATCCGCTTAGCCTCGGGTCTTATTGACGCCGTAACGGGCAAACCGGGCATGGGTGATCATGGCTGTGATCACGGTCTTTCTGATAAACGTCCGAATTGCCCGCCGCTTACCACCCCTTCACACTCATGGCCAAGCCCTCTTGTCTTGACGGTTGAGTGGAGTGGTACAGGTCACAGAGTGGTCACCGCTCGGCGGCCGGAACGATCACGGAGTCCGCTCGGGGTGATCTCGGGGTCTTCCCGTGCGCTCGGACGCTTCCCTGAGGACGCCCGCGGAGCTGTCCCGGTTGCTCGTGAATGCGCGCACGTGTCCACGTCGGTCCGCACTTCCCCCTCGCGCGAGTGACCATCGAGCCCTGTAGCACGGTATACTGTTTCATTGCAAATTTGCTTGTACGGTGCATCGCTTGATAGAGCAACGCGCCCCCGACCAGCGGAAACGAGCTCGGTTGTCACATCTGGTGACCGCTCGGCCGCTTCACGTATGAAGATCACCGCTCATCCGACTTCATGATCCTTCGTCGGGTGGTGGAGATCACAAGGCTGTTGCTGCACCCCGTGTCGCAGATCACAGACCACCGGGCATAAGATGCGGGGCAGTCGGGCTTGTGAACTGCCTCACATGTACGCGATCTTCAGTGATCGTGGCGGGGCGGCGAGGCGAACCGCCCGGTGCGATCCAACGGTCAAGGACGACTGGAAGGAGCTGAGGGGCGTGAATTCCTACGCACCCATCCTCGTGCTCGGCGCCCTCGGGGCTGGGTTTGCGATCTTCTCCGTGGTCATGGCCACGCTTATCGGCCCAAAGCGCTACAACCGGGCCAAACTTGAAGCGTACGAGTGTGGCATCGAACCCACGCCGACGCCGGCCGGAGGCGGCCGTTTTCCCATCAAGTACTACCTGACGGCGATGCTCTTCATCATCTTCGATATCGAGGTCGTCTTCCTTTACCCCTGGGCCGTCACCTTCGACGCCCTGGGGATTTTCGGGCTCGTGGAGATGCTGCTCTTCGTGCTCACCGTCTTCGTCGCCTACGCGTATGTGTGGCGGCGCGGCGGTCTGGAATGGGACTAAAGGGGCTGAGGGGCCACCAATGGGACTCGAAGAGAAGCTGCCGAGCGGCTTTCTGCTGACCACCGTCGAACAGGCCTCGGGCTGGGTGCGGAAATCATCCGTCTTCCCCGCGACCTTCGGCCTCGCGTGCTGCGCCATCGAGATGATGACGACCGGCGCGGGGCGGTACGACCTGGCGCGGTTCGGGATGGAGGTCTTCCGCGGTTCGCCGCGGCAGGCCGATCTGATGATCGTGGCCGGGCGGGTGAGCCAGAAGATGGCGCCGGTTCTGCGGCAGGTCTATGACCAGATGCCCAACCCCAAGTGGGTGATCTCCATGGGGGTTTGCGCATCATCGGGCGGAATGTTCAATAACTACGCGATTGTCCAGGGTGTGGATCATATTGTCCCTGTCGACATCTATTTGCCCGGCTGCCCACCGCGCCCCGAGATGCTGATGGACGCCATTCTCAAGCTCCACCAGAAGATCCAGAGCTCCAAGCTCGGGGTCAACGCGGAGGAAGCGGCCCGTGAGGCGGAGGAGGCGGCCCTCAAGGCGCTCCCGACGATCGAGATGAAGGGGCTGCTGCGGTGACCGGCGACCAGGGATCCGGAGAGCGGCCCTCCGGAAACAACGTTCCGTCCGCGCGCGAGGACACCGGCGAGCCCATCCGCGTACAGAAGGGCATGTTCGGCGCCAATAACGGCGGCGACACCTCCGGATACGGCGGGCTCGTCAGGACCGTGCTGCTGCCGGGCGCCTCCGCCCGGCCGTACGGCGGCCCCGGCGGGTCCTTCGACGAGATCGCCGACGAGCTCGAAGGCGCGCTGGAGGAGCAGGGGCTCCTCCCGGAGAACGCCATCGAGAAGACGGTCGTCGACCGCGCCGAACTCACCTTCCACATCGCCCGTGAGTATCTCGTCCAGGTGGCGCGCACCCTGCGCGACGACCCGGCGCTGCGCTTCGAACTCTGTACGGGGGTGTCGGGCGTCCACTACCCCGGTGACAAGGGCCGCGAGCTGCACGCCGTCTACCATCTGCGCTCGCTCACGCACGGCCGGCTGATCCGTGTCGAGGTCTCCGCGCCGGACGCCGACCCGCATGTGCCGTCCCTGGTCGAGATCTATCCGACCAACGACTGGCACGAGCGCGAGACGTACGACTTCTTCGGGCTGATCTTCGACGGCCACCCCGCCCTGACCCGGATCATGATGCCGGACGACTGGCAGGGCTTCCCGCAGCGCAAGGACTATCCGCTCGGCGGGATCGCCGTCGAGTACAAGGGCGCCCAGATCCCGGCTCCGGACCAGCGGAGGTCGTACTCCTGATGTCTGCACCCCACGCACCCCACACCCCGCACGCCACGCCCCGCGCGACCACCGAGGGCACCGTATATACGGTCACCGGTGGCGACTGGGACGAGGTCGTCCAGTCCGCCGCCAAGGCCGACGACGAGCGGATCGTCGTCAACATGGGTCCCCAGCACCCCTCCACCCACGGAGTGCTGCGGCTGATCCTGGAGATCGAGGGCGAGACCGTCACCGAGGCCCGCTGCGGCATCGGCTATCTGCACACCGGTATCGAGAAGAACCTCGAATTCCGCAACTGGACGCAGGGCACCACCTTCGTCACGCGCATGGATTACCTGACGTCGTTCTTCAACGAGACGGCGTACTGCCTGGGCGTGGAGAAGCTGCTCGGCATCGAGGACGACATCCCGGACCGGGCCACGCTCATCCGCGTCCTGCTGATGGAGCTGAACCGGCTCTCCTCGCACCTCGTCTGTATCGCCACCGGCGGTATGGAGCTGGGCGCGACGACGATCATGATCTACGGCTTCCGTGATCGTGAACTGATTCTCGATGCCTACGAGCTGATCACCGGCCTGCGGATGAACCACGCGTTCATCCGCCCCGGCGGACTCGCCCAGGATCTGCCCCCGGGCGCCGTCGACCATCTGCGCGAGCTGCTGAAGACGCTGCGGAAGAACCTGCCGGAGTACGACAAGCTCGCCACCGGCAACCCGATCTTCAAGGCCCGGATGCAGGACGTCGGCTATCTCGATCTGACCGGCTGCATGGCGCTGGGCGCCACAGGACCGATCCTGCGCTCCGCCGGGCTCCCGCACGATCTGCGCAGGAGCGACCCGTACTGCGGTTACGAGACCTTCGAGTTCGAGGTCCCGACCGCCGACAGCTGCGACGCGTACGGCCGCTTCCTCATCCGCCTGGAGGAGATGCGCCAGTCGCTGCGGATCGTCGAACAGTGCCTGGACCGGCTGGAGCCCGGCCCGGTGATGGTCGCCGACAAGAAGATCGCCTGGCCCGCGCAGCTCGCGCTCGGCCCCGACGGTCTGGGCAACTCGCTCGACCACATCAAGAACATCATGGGCACGTCCATGGAGGCTCTGATCCATCACTTCAAGCTGGTGACGGAGGGCTTCCGGGTCCCGCCGGGACAGGCGTACGCGGCCGTGGAGTCGCCCAAGGGCGAACTCGGCGCGCATGTCGTCTCCGACGGGGGCACCCGCCCGTACCGGGTCCACTTCCGCGACCCGTCCTTCACCAATCTCCAGGCCATGGCGGCGATGTGCGAGGGCGGCCAGGTCGCCGACGTCATCGTCGCCGTCGCGTCCATCGACCCCGTGATGGGAGGTGTCGACCGGTGACCACCACACCGCCCAACGCAGAGGTGAGCCTGGGGATGCCACAGCTCCCCGCTCCCGACTACCCGGCCGATGTACGCGCCAGGCTGGCAGCGGACGCCAAGGAGATCATCGGCCGCTACCCCGGCTCCCGGTCCGCGCTGCTCCCCCTGCTGCACCTCGTGCAGTCCGAGGAGGGGTTCGTCTCCCGTACGGGGATGGCCTTCTGCGCGGAACTGCTCGAACTGACCACCGCCGAGGTCACGGCCGTCGCGACCTTCTACTCCATGTACCGCCGCAAGCCGGGCGGCGACTACCAGGTCGGCGTCTGCACCAACACGCTCTGCGCGGTGATGGGCGGCGACGCCATCTTCGACGAGCTCAAGGAGCACCTGGGCGTCGGCAACAACGAGACGACCGAGGACGGCAAGGTCACCCTCGAACACATCGAGTGCAACGCGGCCTGCGACTTCGCGCCCGTCGTGATGGTGAACTGGGAGTTCTTCGACAACCAGACGCCGGACAGCGCCAAGCGGCTCGTCGACGACCTGCGCGAGGGGCAGACCGTCCAGCCCACCCGCGGCGCCCCCCTGTGCACGTACAAGGAGACCGCGCGCATCCTCGCCGGCTTCCCCGACGAGCGCCCCGGCGCCGTCGAGGCCACCGGCGGCGCCGGACCCGCGTCGCTGGCCGGCCTGCGGCTCGCCAAGGGCGAGGCACCCCAGCGGGTGGTACGGCCCCGGGACGGCGCGCATCCGCAGAACGAATCGCAGCCGGGCGCAGCCGAGGAGGGGGAGTGATGACGATGGCCGCCGCGCTCAACGAGAACGGGACCAGCCCCGAGAAGATCCTCGCGCCCGTCCTGTCCGCCTTCTGGGACCAGCCGGAGTCCTGGACGCTGGAGACCTACGAGCGGCACGAAGGGTACGAGGGGCTGAAGAAGGCCCTCGCGATGCCGCCCGACGACGTCATCGCGTACGTCAAGGACTCGGGCCTGCGCGGCCGCGGCGGCGCGGGCTTCCCCACCGGGATGAAGTGGCAGTTCATCCCGCAGGGCGACGGCAAGCCGCACTATCTCGTCGTCAACGCGGACGAGTCGGAGCCGGGCACCTGCAAGGACATCCCGCTTCTCTTCGCCAATCCGCACTCCCTCATCGAGGGGATCGTGATCGCCTGCTACGCGATCCGCTCGCAGCACGCGTTCATCTATCTGCGCGGCGAGGTCGTCCCCGTACTGCGCAGGGTGCACGAAGCGGTGCGCGAGGCCTACGCGGCGGGGTATCTCGGCAAGAACATCCTGGGCAGCGGGCTCGATCTCGATGTCATCGTGCACGCGGGCGCGGGCGCGTACATCTGCGGTGAGGAGACCGCGCTGCTCGACTCCCTGGAGGGCCGTCGCGGACAGCCCCGGCTGCGTCCTCCCTTCCCGGCGGTGGCGGGCCTCTACGCCTGCCCCACTGTGGTGAACAACGTCGAGTCCATCGCGTCCGTTCCCGCGATCCTCAACCGCGGCAAGGACTGGTTCAAGTCGATGGGCAGCGAGAAGTCCCCGGGCTTCACGCTCTACTCGCTCAGCGGCCATGTCACCACCCCGGGCCAGTACGAGGCCCCGCTCGGCGTCACCCTGCGCCAGCTGCTCGACATGAGCGGCGGCATGCGGGCGGGCCACCGGCTCAAGTTCTGGACACCGGGCGGCTCTTCGACCCCGATGTTCACCGACGAGCACCTCGATGTCCCGCTGGACTACGAGGGGGTGGGCGCCGCCGGCTCCATGCTCGGCACGAAGGCGCTCCAGTGCTTCGACGAGACCACCTGCGTCGTCCGGGCCGTCACCCGCTGGACCGAGTTCTACGCCCATGAGTCCTGCGGCAAGTGCACGCCGTGCCGCGAAGGCACGTACTGGCTGGTGCAGTTGCTCCGCGACATCGAGGACGGCAAGGGACAGCTGTCCGATCTCGACAAGCTCAACGACATCGCCGACAACATCAACGGCAAGTCCTTCTGCGCGCTCGGCGACGGCGCCGCGTCCCCGATCTTCTCCTCGCTGAAGTACTTCCGCGAGGAGTACGAGCAGCACATCACCGGCAAGGGCTGCCCCTTCGACCCCGCGAAGTCCGCCGTCTGGGCAGACCGGAACCCGCACCTGGAGGTGAACGCATGACCGTGACGACGAGCGCTCCCTCCGGCGGCGGCGAGCCGGCGGTCCCGCCCGAGGACCTTGTCTCGCTGACCATCGACGGCATCGAGATCTCCGTCCCCAAGGGGACCCTGGTCATCCGCGCCGCCGAACTCCTCGGCATCGAGATCCCGCGCTTCTGCGACCATCCGCTCCTCGACCCGGCAGGCGCCTGCCGCCAGTGCATCGTCGAGGTGGAGGGCCAGCGCAAGCCGATGGCCTCCTGCACCATCACCTGCACCGACGGCATGGTCGTCAAGTCGCAGCTGACCTCCCCGGTCGCCGAGAAGGCCCAGCGCGGGGTGATGGAGCTGCTGCTCATCAACCACCCGCTGGACTGCCCGGTCTGCGACAAGGGCGGCGAGTGCCCGCTCCAGAACCAGGCCATGCAGGTCGGCGAACCGGACACCCGCTTCGAGGGCAAGAAGCGCACGTTCCAGAAGCCCGTCCCGATCTCCACACAGGTGCTGCTCGACCGTGAGCGGTGTGTGCTGTGCGCGCGCTGTACGCGGTTCTCCAACCAGATCGCGGGCGACCCGATGATCGAGCTGATCGAGCGGGGCGCGCTCCAGCAGGTCGGCACCGGCGAGGGCGACCCGTTCGAGTCGTACTTCTCCGGCAACACCATCCAGATCTGCCCGGTCGGGGCGCTGACCTCGGCCGCGTACCGCTTCCGCTCCCGCCCCTTCGACCTGGTGTCCTCGCCGAGCGTCTGCGAGCACTGCGCGGGCGGCTGTGCCACCCGCACCGATCACCGGCGCGGCAAGGTCATGCGGCGGCTGGCCGCCAACGACCCCGAGGTCAACGAGGAGTGGCTGTGCGACAAGGGGCGGTTCGGCTTCCGCTACGCGCAGAAGCCCGACCGGCTCACCACCCCGCTCGTACGCAACGAGGACGGCGTCCTCGAACCGGCGAGCTGGCCCGAGGCGCTGGAGGCCGCGGCCCGCGGGCTGAGCGCCGCGCGCGGCCGGGCGGGGGTCCTCGCGGGCGGCCGGCTCACCGTTGAGGACGCCTACGCCTACGCCAAGTTCGCCCGGGTCGTCCTCGACACGAACGACATCGACTTCCGCGCGCGCGTGCACAGCACCGAGGAAGCCGACTTCCTGGCCGCCCATGTCGCGGGCCACGGCCGTGACCTGGACGGTACGGGGCTCACGTACACCACGCTGGAGAAGGCTCCGGCCGTGCTGCTCGCGGGCTTCGAGTCCGAGGAGGAGGCGCCCGGCGTCTTCCTGCGGCTGCGCAAGGCGCACCGCAACCACGGCCAGCGCACATTCTCGCTCGCCACCTACGCCACCCGCGGCCTGGAGAAGGCAGGCGGCACGCTGCTGCCGGCCGCGCCGGGCACCGAGACCGAGTGGCTGGACGCGCTGGCGGCCAACCCGGTCAGCGCCGGACTCGAAGGGGACGGTGAACGGGCCTCCCAGGCGCTGCGCGAGCCGGGCGCCGTGATCGTCGTCGGCGAGCGGCTGGCGGCCGTACCGGGCGGGCTCACCGCCGCCGCGCGGGCCGCCACCGCGACCGGCGCGAAGCTGGTGTGGATCCCCAGGCGGGCCGGTGAGCGCGGCGCGGTGGAGGCGGGCGCGCTCCCGTCGCTGCTGCCCGGCGGCCGTCCCGCCACCGACCCGCGGGCCCGTGAGGAGACCGCGGCGGTCTGGGGCGTACCCGAACTGCCGCGCCAGTACGGCCGCGACACCGGCCGGATCATCGAGGCCGCCGCCACCGGCGAGCTGACCGCCCTGGTCGTCGCGGGTGTCGAGGTCGCGGATCTGCCGGACCCGGCGGGCGCGCGGGCCGCGCTGGACGCCGTCGGCTTCCTCGTCTCGCTGGAGCTGCGGCCCAGCGAGGTCACCGAGCGGGCCGATGTGGTCTTCCCGGTGGCCGCCGTCGCGGAGAAGTCCGGCACGTTCCTCAACTGGGAAGGCAGGGCGCGGCTGTTCGAGGCCGCGCTGAAGCCGGAGCAGATGACCCGGCGGCTGGCACCGACCGACGCGCGCGTGCTGCACATGCTGGCCGACACGCTCGCCGCCACCTCGGACGCCGACGGGCTCGGCGACTTCGGACTGCCGGACCTGAGGGCCGTACGCACCGAGCTGGACCGGCTCGGCCGCTGGGAGGGACCGCGCGCCACCGAGCCGCTGGAAACGTCCCGTCCGGTGCCCAGGCCCGGCGAGGGCGAAGCCGTCCTCGCGGGCCACCGGCTCCTGCTCGACCTCGGCCTTCTCCAGCAGGGCGACGACGCGCTGGCCGGCACCCGGCACGCGGCGGTCGCCCGGCTCTCCGCCACGACGGCCGCCGAGACCGGCGTCAAGAACGGCGACGAGCTGTCCGTCACCGGCCCTTCGGGCACGGTCACGCTCCCGCTCCAGGTCACGGAGATGCCGGACCGGGTGGTCTGGCTGCCGTTCAACTCGACGGGCGGCGGGGTCCTCGCGGACACCGGCTCCCGGCCCGGCACGCTCGTCCGTATCGGCCCGGCCGAGCCCCGCGACGCGGCCACGGAAGCACCGGAGGTGCGCGCATGACCGCCCTCGCCCAACTCGCGACGGCCCCGGGGACCGTTCTCGCCGCCGAGGACCTGTCGATGTTCGGCCGCGACCCGTGGTGGCTCGTGGTCGTCAAGGCGGTGTTCTGCTTCGCGTTCCTGCTGCTGACCGTGCTCTTCGCCATCGTGTGGGAGCGCAAGGTCGTCGCCTGGATGCAGCTGCGCATCGGTCCCAACCGGCACGGCCCCTGGGGCATGCTCCAGTCGCTCGCCGACGGCGCCAAGCTGATGTTCAAGGAAGACATCATCGTCAAGCGCGCGGACAAGGTGGTCTATGTCCTCGCGCCGATCATCGCGGCGGTGCCGGCGTTCATGGCGATCGCCGTGATCCCGTTCGGACCGGCCGGCAACGAGGTCTCGATCTTCGGCCACCGCACCACGATGCAGCTGACCGACCTGCCGATCGCGATGCTCTACATCCTCGCGGTCGCCTCGGTCGGGATCTACGGCATCGTCCT
The DNA here is from genome assembly GCF_042789485.1 of Streptomyces sp. NPDC056835. Taxonomy (NCBI): domain Bacteria; kingdom Bacillati; phylum Actinomycetota; class Actinomycetes; order Kitasatosporales; family Streptomycetaceae; genus Streptomyces; species Streptomyces sp. NPDC056835. Next base: position 313,410 of record NZ_JBHUBB010000002.1, on the reverse strand, counting down.
CGCGGGCTGGTCCTCGGGATCGACGTATCCGCTGCTCGGCGGGTTGCGCTCGTGCGCGCAGATGATCTCGTACGAGATCGCCATGGGCGCCGCGTTCGCGTCGGTGTTCCTCTACTCGGGGTCGATGTCGACCTCGGCGATCGTCGAGGCCCAGGCCGACCGCTGGTACATCATCCTGCTGCCGGTCTCCTTCATCATCTACATCGTCACGATGGTGGGCGAGACCAACCGCGCCCCCTTCGACATGCCGGAGTCCGAGGGCGACCTCGTCGGCGGCTTCAACACCGAGTACTCCTCGATCAAGTTCGCGATGTTCATGCTCGCCGAGTACATCAACATGGTCACCGTCTCGGCCGTCGCGACCACGCTCTTCCTCGGCGGCTGGCGCGCCCCGTGGCCGATCTCCACCTTCTGGGAGGGCGCGAACCACGGCTGGTGGCCGCTGCTCTGGTTCGTCGTCAAGGTCCAGCTGCTGCTGTTCTTCTTCATCTGGCTGCGCGGCACGCTGCCGCGTGTGCGCTACGACCAGCTGATGAAGCTCGGCTGGAAGGTCCTGATCCCGGTCTCGGTGGTCTGGCTGATGGTCGTCGCGACCGTACGGGCCCTGCGCAACGAGAACTACGGCTTCCAGTCGATCGTGCTGTACGTCCTCGGGGCGGTCATCACGATCCTGCTGCTCTCCTTCGTCGTGGACATCTTCCGCGACAGGAAGGAGAAGGCCGCGGCGGCGAACGAACCGGAGCCCCCGGCCTTCGACCCGATGGCGGGCGGATTCCCCGTACCGCCGCTGCCCGGACAGGAGTTGCCGCCCGTACCGCGCAGGCGGCCACGACGTGACCGCGAGCTGATTGTCAGTGGTGGGGTCAATACTGTGAGTGACGGTACCGAGAGTGACGGAAAGGAGGCTGACAGTGTCTGAATCTTCGCCGGGGGACATCCCGCGTCCCCCCCGGAATCCGGTGGCCGGCTTCGGCGTGACCTTCAAGGCCATGTTCAAGAAGCGGCTGACCGAGCAGTACCCGGAACAGCAGAAGGAGACGGCGCCGCGCTTCCACGGCCGGCATCAGCTGAACCGGCATCCGGACGGGCTGGAGAAGTGCATCGGCTGCGAGTTGTGCGCCTGGGCGTGCCCGGCGGACGCGATCTATGTGGAGGGCGCGGACAACACGGACGAGGAGCGCTACTCCCCGGGGGAGCGCTACGGCCGCGTCTACCAGATCAACTACGCGCGCTGCATCCTGTGCGGTCTGTGTATCGAGGCCTGCCCGACCAGGGCGCTCACGATGACCAATGACTTCGAGCTGGCCGACAGCTCCCGCGAGAACCTGATCTATACGAAGGAGCAGCTTCTCGCGGGCCTTCAGGAAGGCATGGTCGAGACGCCGCACTCGATCTTCCCGGGCACCGACGAACAGGACTACTACCGGGGGCTGGTCACCGAGGCCGCGCCGGGTACGGTCCGGCAGGTCGCGGTGAGCAAGGGCGAGAAGCCGACGGACGAGGAGGTCGGTGCATGAGCCTGCTCGCCGCGTCGTCCCTCGCGTCCGTCATGCCTGTTTCCTCCTTCACCTCCTCCTTCACCTCCGCTTCTTCCCTCACCTCGGCCGCCACGACGACCTCGACCGGTGAGGCCGTCCAGTTCTGGATCCTCGGCACCGTCGCCGTGATCGGCGCGCTCTGCACGATCCTGATGAAGAAGGCCGTGCACAGCGCGCTGTGCCTGGCCGCCACGATGATCGTCCTGGCGGTCTTCTATCTCGCCAACGGGGCGTATTTCCTGGGCGTGGTGCAGATCGTCGTCTACACCGGCGCGATCATGATGCTGTTCCTCTTCGTGGTCATGCTCGTCGGTGTCACCGCGGCCGACTCCCTCAAGGAGACGCTGAAGGGCCAGCGTTGGTGGGCGGCCGCCTGCGGGCTGGGCTTCGGAGTCCTGCTCATCGCCGGGATCGGCAACGCCTCGCTGAACTCCTTCACCGGACTCGGCCAGGCCAACGCCGGCGGCAATGTCGAGGGACTGGCCGCGCTGATCTTCACGCGGTACGTCTTCGCCTTCGAGATCACCGGCGCACTGCTGATCACCGCGTCGGTCGGCGCGATGGTGCTCACGCACCGGGAGCGGACCGAACGGGCCAAGACCCAGCGGGAGCTGGCCGAGGAGCGCGTACGCAAGGGCACGCAACTGCCCCCGCTGCCCGCCCCCGGTGTCTACGCCCGGCACAACGCGGTGGACATCGCGGGTCTGCTGCCCGATGGCACCCCGTCCGACCTGACGGTCAACAAGACCCTGAAGGACCGCGGACAGATCCGCGATGTGTCGAACGAGGCCATCGAGGACCTCAAGGCGCTGGAGCGGCGGTCGTCGGAGCGGCTGGGCCGCGAGGATGAGGAGGTCAAGCGATGAATCCGGTCAACTACCTCTATCTCGCCTCGCTGCTGTTCACCATCGGCGCGGCCGGGGTGCTGATCCGGCGGAACGCGATCGTGGTGTTCATGTGTATCGAGCTGATGCTGAACGCCTGCAACCTCGCGTTCGTCGCCTTCTCCCGTATGCACGGCAATCTCGACGGCCAGATCATCGCCTTCTTCACGATGGTCGTCGCCGCCGCGGAGGTCGTGGTCGGGCTCGCGATCATCGTGTCGCTGTTCCGTTCCCGCCACTCGGCCTCGGTCGACGACGCCAGCCTGATGAAGCTCTGAGGGGTCGCTGAATCGTGGAGAACTTGATTGCGCTGCTCATCGCGGCGCCTCTGCTCGGAGCGGCGGTCCTGCTGTGCGGTGGGCGTCGGCTCGACCGCGTGGGCCACTGGCTCGGCACACTGCTGGCCGCCGCGTCCTTCGTGATCGGTGTCGTGCTCTTCAGCGACATGCTCGGCAAGAGCGGCGAAGGCCGCTCCCTGCACCAGCATCTGTTCAGCTGGATCCCCGTCGAGGGGTTCCAGGCGGACGTCGCCTTCCAGCTCGACCAGCTGTCGATGACCTTCGTCCTGCTGATCACCGGTGTGGGCACGCTCATCCATATCTACTCGATCGGGTACATGGAGCACGACGAGCGGCGCCGCCGCTTCTTCGGCTATCTGAACCTGTTCCTGGCGGCGATGCTGCTGCTGGTCCTCGCCGACAACTACCTGCTGCTGTACATGGGCTGGGAGGGCGTCGGGCTCGCCTCGTACCTGCTCATCGGGTTCTGGCAGCACAAGCCCAGCGCGGCCACGGCCGCCAAGAAGGCGTTCCTGGTCAACCGCGTCGGCGACATGGGTCTGTCGATCGCGATCATGCTGATGTTCACCACCTTCGGGACCTTCGCCTTCGGCCCCGTCCTGTCGTCCACGGGCGACGCGACGGAGGGCAAGCTGACGGCGATCGGCCTGATGCTGCTGCTGGCCGCGTGCGGCAAGTCGGCCCAGGTGCCGCTCCAGTCCTGGCTCGGTGACGCGATGGAGGGCCCGACCCCGGTCTCGGCCCTGATCCACGCGGCGACGATGGTGACGGCGGGCGTGTATCTGATCACCCGCTCCGGCGCGATCTTCAACGCGGCGCCGGACGCACAGCTGGTGGTCGTGGTGGTCGGCGCGGTGACGCTCCTCTTCGGTGCGATCGTCGGTTGCGCGAAGGACGACATCAAGAAGGCCCTCGCGGGCTCGACGATGTCGCAGATCGGCTACATGATCCTGGCGGCGGGCCTCGGCCCGATCGGCTATGTCTTCGCGATCATGCACCTGGTGACGCACGGCTTCTTCAAGGCCGGGCTCTTCCTCGGCGCCGGTTCGGTCATGCACGGCATGAACGACGAGGTCGACATGCGGAAGTACGGCGGCCTGCGGAAGTACATGCCGATCACGTTCGTCACGTTCGGCCTCGGCTATCTGGCGATCATCGGCTTCCCCGGGCTGTCCGGCTTCTTCTCCAAGGACAAGATCATCGAGGCCGCCTTCGCCAAGGGCGGTACGGAGGGCTGGATCCTCGGCGCCGTCACGCTGCTGGGCGCCGCGATCACCGCGTTCTACATGACGCGCGTGATGGTGCTGACGTTCTTCGGCGAGAAGCGCTGGCAGCCGGACGAAAAGGGACACGAGCCGCACCCGCACGAGTCCCCGAAGCCCATGACCATCCCCATGATCATCCTGGCCTTCGGCTCGGTCTTCGCCGGCGGGTTCTTCTCCATCGGTGACCGCTTCCTGCACTGGCTGGAGCCCGTCACCGGGCATTCGCACGGGAACCCGCCGGTCAGCGCGGCGACCGTCACCACCGCCACCGTGGTCGTCATGGTCCTCGGAGTCGCCCTCGCCTGGTTCATGTACGGACGCAAGCCCGTGCCGGTGGCCGCCCCGCGCGGCTCGCTGCTCACCCGCGCCGCCCGCCGCGATCTCTACCAGGACGACTTCAACCATGTGGTCCTGGTCCGCGGCGGCGAGCACCTCACCCGCTCGCTGGTCTATGTCGACCACACCCTGGTCGACGGAGTGGTCAACGGCACCGCCGCGTCGTTCGGCGGGCTCTCCGGCCGGCTGCGCAAGCTGCAGAACGGCTACGCCCGCACCTACGCGGTCTCGATGTTCGGAGGTACGGCAGTGCTCATCGCCGCGACCCTGCTGATGAGGGCGGTGTGACGGACATGTCGTTCCCGCTCCTGACGGCCACGGCCGCGCTGCCCGCGGTCGGCGCGATCGTCACGGCGGCCGTCCCGGCCGCCCGGCGCACCGCCGCCAAGTGGCTGGCGCTGCTCTTCTCGCTCGCCACGCTCGTGCTCGCCGCCCTCGTGGTGGTCCGCTTCGAGCCCGGTGGCGCCCGCTATCAGCTCACCGAATCGCACGCCTGGATCTCGGACTTCGGGGTCCGTTACGAGCTGGGCGTGGACGGCATCGGGGTGGCGCTCCTCGCGCTGACCGCGCTGCTGATCCCCTTCGTGATCCTGGCCGGCTGGCATGACGCCGACCCGCTGGAAGAGGTGAACCCGAACCGCCGGTGGCGGCCGACCCAGGGCTTCTTCGCGCTGATCCTGATGGTCGAGGCGATGGTGATCCTCTCCTTCGAGGCCACCGACGTCTTCCTCTTCTACATCCTCTTCGAAGCCATGCTCATCCCGATGTACTTCCTCATCGGCGGCTTCGGCGACCGCGCCCACAGCGGCGGGGACGAGGCGGCGGCCACCCAACGCTCGTACGCGGCCGTCAAGTTCCTCCTCTACAACCTGGTCGGCGGCCTGATCATGCTGGCCGCCGTCATCGGGCTCTATGTCGTCGCGGGCAGCTTCTCGCTCTCCGAGATCGCCGAGGCGCGGGCCAACGGCTCGCTGTCCATCGCGACCGACACCGAGCGATGGCTCTTCCTCGGTTTCTTCTTCGCCTTCGCGGTGAAGGCGCCGCTGTGGCCGCTGCACACCTGGCTGCCCAACGCCATGGGCGAGGCCACCGCGCCCGTCGCCGTACTGATCACCGCCGTGGTCGACAAGGTCGGCACGTTCGCGATGCTGCGCTTCTGCCTCCAGCTCTTCCCGGAGGCGTCCAAGTGGGCCACCCCGGTGATCCTGGTGCTCGCGCTGATCAGCATCGTCTACGGGGCGCTGCTCGCGGTCGGCCAGCGGGACATGAAGCGGCTGATCGCGTACGCGTCGATCTCCCACTTCGGCTTCATCATCATGGGCATCTTCGCGATGACCAGCCAGGGCCAGTCGGGCGCCACGCTCTACATGGTCAACCACGGGATCTCGACGGCCGCGCTGATGCTGGTGGCCGGCTTCCTGATCACCCGGCGCGGCTCGCGGCTCATCGCGGACTACGGCGGGGTGCAGAAGGTCGCGCCGGTTCTCGCGGGGACGTTCCTGATCGGCGGGCTCGCGACGCTCTCGCTGCCGGGGCTCTCCCCGTTCGTGAGTGAGTTCCTGGTCCTAGTCGGCACGTTCAGCAGGTATCCGGTGATCGGCATCATCGCCACCATCGGCATCGTGCTCGCCGCGCTCTATGTCCTCGTGCTCTATCAGCGCACGATGACCGGGCCGGTGAAGGCCGAGGTCAAGTCGATGCCGGATCTGCGCGTCCGGGAGCTGGTGGTCATCACTCCGCTGATCGCGCTGCTCCTCTTCCTGGGCGTCTATCCGAAGCCGCTGACCGAGATCGTCAACCCGGCGGTGGAGCACACGCTCTCCGACGTACAGCAGACCGATCCCAAGCCCGAGGTGGAGGCCGCTCCATGAGTGCGACTGTCGTCCACAGCCTGTGGACAACGACGGCGGCCGACGGGATCACCAAGATCCCGGCCCCGAACATCGAGTACGCGCAGCTGTCACCCGTACTGATCGTGCTGGGCGCGGCGGTCCTGGGCATCCTGGCCGAGGCGTTCGTCCCGCGCCGGGGCAGGTACCACACCCAGCTGTTCCTCTCCGTGGTCGCCCTGGCCGCCGGTTTCGCCGCGGTGGTCGGGCTCGCGGCCGGCGGATACGGCACGACCAAGAAGCACATCGCGGCCATGGGCGCCATCGCGGTCGACGGCCCGGCGCTCTTCCTCCAGGGCACGATCCTGCTGGCCTCGATCGTCGCCGTATTCACCTTCGCCGAGCGCAAGCTCGACCCGGAGGCCCACGGCAACCGCGTGGACTCGTTCGTGGCGCAGGCCGCGGCCGTACCGGGCAGCGACACCGAGAAAGCGGCGGTCAAGGCCGGGTTCACCACCACCGAGGTGTTCCCGCTGGCCCTGTTCGCCGTCGCGGGCATGCTGGTCTTCCCGGCCGCCAACGATCTGCTGACGCTCTTCATCGCGCTGGAAGTCTTCTCGCTCCCGCTCTACCTCCTGTGCGCCCTCGCCCGCCGCAAGCGGCTGATGTCGCAGGAGGCGGCGGTCAAGTACTTCCTGCTGGGCGCCTTCTCGTCGGCGTTCCTGCTCTTCGGGATCGCCCTGCTGTACGGATACGCGGGCTCCGTCTCGTACGCGCGGATCGCGGAGGTCGTCAACGGCACCGTCCAGAACGTCAACCCGGCCCTCGCCGACACCATGGGCAATGACGCGCTGCTGCTGATCGGCGGCGCGATGGTGCTGATGGGGCTGCTCTTCAAGGTCGGCGCGGTGCCGTTCCACATGTGGACCCCGGACGTCTACCAGGGCGCGCCCACACCGGTCACCGGCTTCATGGCCGCGGCGACCAAGGTGGCGGCCTTCGGCGCGCTGCTGCGGCTGCTGTATGTCGTGCTGCCGGGGCTGCGCTGGGACTGGCGGCCGGTGATGTGGGGCGTCGTCATCGTCACGATGCTGGGCGGCGCGATCGTCGCCATCACCCAGACGGACATCAAGCGGCTCCTGGCGTACTCCTCGATCGCGCACGCGGGCTTCATCCTGGCCGGTGTGATCGCGGGGACGAGCCAGGGCATCTCCTCCGTCCTCTTCTATCTGGCGGCGTACTCCTTCGTCACGATCGGCGCGTTCGCGGTCGTCACGCTGGTGCGCGACGCGGGCGGCGAGGCGACGCATCTGTCCAAGTGGGCCGGGCTCGGGCGGCGTTCACCCCTGGTGGCCGCGGTCTTCGCGGTCTTCCTGCTCGCCTTCGCCGGTATCCCGCTGACCTCGGGCTTCTCCGGGAAGTTCGCGGTCTTCAAGGCGGCGGCGGAGGGCGGCGCGGGTGTGCTGGTCGTGATCGGTGTGATCGCCTCGGCGATCGCCGCGTTCTTCTACATCCGGGTCATCGTGCTGATGTTCTTCAGCGAGCCGAAGCCGGAGGGCCCGACGGTCGCGGTGCCGTCGGCGCTGACCACGACGGCGATCGCGGTCGGCGTGGCGGTCACGCTGGTCCTGGGCGTGGCCCCGCAGTACTTCCTCGACCTGGCGGGCCAGGCGGGCGGGTTCGTGCGGTAGAGCGCCGTCCCTGGAGTCCCTGGAGTCCGTGGAGTCCAGGGACTCCAGGGATACAGCCGGACTGCCCGGCACCCGTCGCGGGTGCCGGGCAGTCCGGCTGGTACCGGGCAGTCCGGTTCAGGCGGGCACGATCCGGCCCGTGACCTCGCCGAGGCCGACCCGGGTGCCGTCCGGGCCCGGGGCCCAGGCGGTCAGGGTGACCTCGTCGCCGTCCTCCAGGAACGTCCGCTTGCCGTCAGGGAGCTCAAGGGGCTCGGTGCCGTTCCAGGTGAGTTCGAGCAGGGAGCCGCGCTGCTCGCGCCCGGCGCCGCTGACCGTGCCGGACGCGAAGAGGTCGCCCGTACGGAGCGAGGCGCCGTTGACCGTCATATGGGCCAGCTGCTGGGCCGCCGTCCAGTACATCGTGGAGAACGGCGGCTCCGAGATCACCCGGCCATTGAGCGAGACGGAGATCCGCACGTCGAAGCCGCCCGGCTCCTCGTCGTCCGCGTCGTCCAGATAGGGAAGCAGCTGGGCGGTACGGGCCGGGGGCGCCACCCGGGCCGCGTCCAGGGCCTCCAGCGGGGTCACCCACGCCGAGACGGACGTGGCGAAGGACTTCCCGAGGAACGGGCCGAGCGGTACGTACTCCCATGCCTGGATGTCACGCGCCGACCAGTCGTTGAGGAGCGACAGCCCGAAGACATGGTCACGGAACGACGCCTGCTCCACCGGACTGCCCTGCCGCGAGGGCGTCCCGACGACAAAGGCGACCTCCGCCTCGATGTCGAGCTTGACGGAGGGCCCGAAGACCGGCGCCGGGTCGGAGGGCGCCTTGCGCTGTCCCGACGGGCGCGTCACATCCGTACCGGATACGACGATCGTGCCGGCCCTGCCGTGGTAACCGATCGGCAGATGCTTCCAGTTGGCGGGCAGCGCGTCTCCGTCGGGGCGGAAGATCCGGCCCACATTGGTGGCGTGGTGCTCGCTCGCGTAGAAGTCGACATAGTCCGCGATCTCGTACGGCAGATGCAGGGTGACCGAGCCGAGCGGATGGAGAAGGGGCTCTATGTCCGCGCGGTGCGCGGGCACCGTGACCCATGCGGTGAGGGCCCGGCGGACATCGCGCCAGGCCGTACGGCCCGCCGCCATCAGGGGGTTGAGGCTCGGCCTGGCCAGCAGCGCGGCGTACGGGGAGCCCAGGGCGTGCGCCGCCGCTCCCGCGTCGAGCACGTGGTCGCCGATACGGACCCCGAGCCGGCGGCGGTCGGGCTCGTCGGCGGTGGAGAAGACCCCGTACGGGAGGTTGTGCGGGCCGAAGGGGTCTCCCTCGGCCGGTTCGAGCGGGCTCTGCTCGGGCATTGGTGCTGCCTCGCTTTCCGGATCGATGCAGGACACGTTACGTCGCTGTTGCCCAGCCGCGGCAGTGGCAAAAAGTCCGCCTTGACCCAAAAGGGTGGCGTGTGCCGGGTAGTTCGCGGACCGTACCCGCGGTAGCCCCGGCGGCGGACCTGTTCCACCGTCAGATCGCCGCCGTCCGGCCCGCCGCGCCGCCCCGTCCCGTCCCGTCATACCGTCGGCCCGCCGCGCCGCCCGTTCCGGGATCGGATCACCCCGCCGTGCGCGGAATCCGCTTCTCCCAGGTCCGGTGGAAGACCACCTCGGCGCCGTCGTGGCAGATCACCTCGTTGGAGGTGATGAAGTCCGCCACGTCGCAGCTGATCTCCGACCGGGTCTCGACCCGGGTGTCCCAGGCAAGATCGGGCCGGTGCAGCCGGATCCGCCAGTCCGACCGGGTGGTGGCCGACAGCGGGTCGCTCTCCTGGATCGTGTACGTCTCCAGCGCGTCTTCGGTGCATTCGAGACCGTCCGGATAGACGCGGGTGCCGCCGTGGCGCGGATCGACCTCCAGCCGCCACAGCCCCCGCGCCACATCCCGGATCACCAGCCGCTCGGGCCGCTCCTCGTCCAGTGTCAGCGGCCGGACCACGCCCATCGGTGCCGCCTGCTCGGCCGGCTCGAACGAGATCGCCCGGTCCACGGCGTCGGTGTCGGGGGTGGCCGTACGGACCGGCAGTTCGAGCGAGCTGCCGGCCGGGTCCAGGGTGAAGCCCGCCGACTCCGCGCGCGGCCAGATCCACGGCCAGTACGCGGACGACACCGCGAGCCGGACGCGGTGTCCCGGCGGGAAGGTGTGCCCGATGCCGTTCAGCTCGAAGGTGACGTCCTCGGTCGCACCCTCGGGCCAGGGCACGGTCCGCTCCCGGCCCTCCCTGGCCGACAGATTGAGGACGCCGCGCGTGACGAGGGTGGACGAGCCGTCCGGCGCGACATCGCAGAGCCGGGCGATCACCTGTCCGGCGGGGACCTCCAGCCGCAGTCGCAGCCGGACACGCGGGCGGCCCAGGATCTCGATCAGCCCGCCGGTGACGGGGAATTCGAAGCAGGCGGACCTCGCGTCCTCGTCGCGCTGGTCGGGCGGCAGATCCGCGTCATTGCCGAACGGGAAGAAGCCGCCCGCGTCCAGACCCGTCTGCTGCGGGGAGTCGACGACCACCGGCTCGCCCTGGAAGGCGTACGGGACGACGGTGACGTTCGGCGAGGGCCAGGCGGGTTCGCCGGCCCAGCGCCCCGGCAGCTCGGGATAGACGGTCGCGGGCGGGTGCGAGGCGCTGATCCAGGAGCGCAGCGGCGGCTCGGCCATGATCCCCGTGTCCGCGCCCTTCAGCCACTGGTCCCACCAGCGCAGGGTCTCCTGGAGGAAGCCGATCGCCGGTCCGGGCGGCAGCCCCCGGTCCGGGTACTGGTGCGACCAGGGCCCGATCAGCCCCCGTACCCGCGCGGGATCCAGCCGCTCCACCAGCCGCAGCACGGTGTCGCGGTACGGGTCGTGCCAGCCGCCGACGGCCAGGACCGCCGCCTTGATCGCGCCGTAGTCCTCGCGGACGCTGTCGTGCCGCCAGTACGCGTCCCGGGTCTGGTGGGCCAGCCAGGTGTGGATGAGGGGATCGACGGCTTCGAGGCGGTTCAGCCACAGCTCGCGCCAGCCATCCCCGGCGAACACCGGGTCCGGTGGCCGGGCGGTGAAGGCCAGCATCGTGGCCGCCCAGGCGTGCATGTCCACGGCGAGCACCGAGCCGCCCAGATAGTGGACGTCGTTGTCGTAGCGGTCGTCGGACGAGCAGACGGTGACGATCGCCTTCAAGGGCTCCGGTGCGCGTACGGCGAGCCGGAGCGCGTTGCAGCCGCCCCAGGAGATCCCGAACATACCCACGCGGCCGGTGCACCAGGGCTGTGCGGCGAGCCAGTTGATCACCTCGACGCCGTCGGCCAGCTCGGTCGCGTCGTACTCGTCGCCCGGCAGCCCCTCGCTGTTGCCGTGCCCGCGCACATCGACCCGTACGGACGCGTAGCCGTGGCCCGCGTACCAGGGGTGGCGCTGCCAGTCGCGCGGCGCCGTCCAGTCGCTCAGCCGGTACGGCAGATATTCGAGCAGCGCGGGGACCGGCTCGTCGGTGAGCGGGCGCCAGACACGCGCGTACAGCCGGGTGCCGTCCGGGAGGGGGACGCGTACGTCCGTGTGGGTCGTCTCGTACGGGAAGTCGGTGCGGATGGCGGGGGTCATACCGGTCACCTCACGATCACCCAGGTCCTGTCCGGACAGGACGGGACTTCGGACTTACTCGTCTAGGGGGACGGACGCGGAAGGCGTGATCACCGCCGGGCGGTGGTTGCTCCCCGTTCGCTCGGGGTTCGGTCGTTGTTCCGGACAAAACGACTGCTCCTGGTCGTACAGCTGATCCCGAACATACCGGCGGGTCCGGGAAGGCGCCCACGGTGATCGAAAGGCGACCGGATAGGCTGACTTGAGTGGAGACAGCGACACATCGACAATCCGTGTGATCGTCAGCAGACAGGAGTACCTCTCGTGACCGTCGTCGGGCCGTTCGGGCTGAGCGTGCGGGACCAGGCTCTTGAGGCCGATGTCCAGACCGGGTTGGCGGCTGTCGAGGCGGGACTGCTCGATGCCACCAAGAGCGACGTGCCCTTCATCACGGAGGCGGCCCAGCACCTGGTACGGGCGGGCGGCAAACGCTTCCGGCCCTTGTTGGTCATGCTCGCGTCACAGTTCGGCGATCCGTACGCGCCCGGTGTCGTCCCCGCGGCGGTGGTCGTCGAGCTGACCCATCTCGCGACGCTGTACCACGACGACGTGATGGACGAGGCGGAGGTCCGCCGTGGCGTGGCCAGCGCCAACGCCCGCTGGGGCAACTCGGTCGCCGTCCTCACGGGTGACTTTCTCTTCGCGCGCGCGTCGCACATCCTGGCCGACCTGGGGCCCGAGGCGGTACGGATCCAAGCCCAGGCGTTCGAACGGCTGGTGACGGGCCAGATCCTGGAGACCGCGGGACCGCGCGACGGACGCGACCCGGTCGCGCACTACCTCGATGTACTGGGCGGCAAGACCGGTTCGCTGGTCGCCGTCTCCTGTCACTTCGGCGCGATGACCTCAGGCGCGGACGAGTCGGTCGTCGACATCCTCACCCAGTACGGGGAACGGCTCGGCGTCGCCTTCCAGCTCGCGGACGACGTCCTCGACATCGCCAGCGACTCGCACGAGTCGGGCAAGAAGCCCGGCACGGATCTGCGCGAGGGCATCCACACGCTGCCTGTGCTGCTGCTGCGCGCCCAGGCCGAGGCGTACGGCCGACCCGACGACCTCGCGCTGGTCGAGCTGCTGGACGGCGATCTGGCGGACGACGCGCGGCTCTCGGAGGCGCTGCGGCTGCTGCGCGCGCATCCCGCCCTGGAGCAGGCGCGCAGGGACACGGTGCGGTACGCGCAGGAGGCGCGGGCGACGCTCACGCCGCTGCCCGAGGGGTACGCGAAGTCCGCGCTGCTCGAACTGTGCGACGCGGTTGTCCACCGGGCGGGCTGACGCACGGCGTGGTCTGACGTCGCGTGAGTCGGCGGAATCCTGTCTTCCCCCTAGTGGATGCGGGAAGCATCTCATCGGTATGTCATCCCAGAGCAGTAGGGCAAGTTGCGCCCCCGGTCTGACGCCTTTCGCGGGGCCGTTTGGTCAGATGGTCAATACCACTCCTGACCAATTCGGGTGAGACTGGCGGCGCGGAGTGGACGAGTGCACGGGACGGAAGGCCGCCGACCACGGAGGTAGGGCACACATGGCACCGAACGACAGCGCACGGATCACCGAGGAGGACAGGGAGCCCGGCGAGGGCCGCCGCAAGGCGGCGCGCTACGCGCTCCCCGTCGCGGTGGCGGGGGTGGCTGCGGCGACCATCGGGCTCGTCCCGGCACTCGCCGCGACCGGCGACCCCGAACTGCCGGAGATCAGCGCGCAGCAACTCATCGAGAAGATCGCCGCGTCGGAGACCGAGCGGCTTTCGGGCTCCGTGAAGATCACCACGGACCTGGGGCTCCCGTCGCTGGCCGGCCTCGGCGACCTGGCGGGCGGCGCGCTCGCCGGTGGCAAGGGCGGGCCGGGCGGATCGGGTCCCACCGACGGCTCGTCGGCGGACCCGAACGCCAAGCTGATGGAGCTCAGCTCCGGCACGCACACGCTGCGGGTCGCGGTGGACGGCCCCGACAAGCAGCGGCTTTCGATCCGCGACACCGCCGCCGAGTACAGCGTGATCCACAACGGCGGCGAGGTCTGGGCGTACGACAGCGCCTCCAACGAGGCGTACCACGCGACCGCCCCGAAGGACGCGGCCGAGGGGGGTGAGAAGGACGCCCCCAAGGACGCGCCCAAGGACGCGCTGAAGGACATCCCGGCGACCCCCAAGGAGTTCGCCGAGCAGGCGCTGAAGGCTGCCGGCGACACGACATCCGTGAGCGTCGGCGGTACGGCGAAGGTCGCCGGACGCGATGCGTACCAGCTGCTCATCAAGCCCAAGCAGAGCGGTTCGACGGTCGGCTCGATCAAGGTCGCGGTCGACGCGGAGACCGGTACCCCGCTGAAGTTCACGCTGTCGCCGAGCAGCGGTGGCAAGGCCGTGGTCGACGTCGGCTTCACCGAGGTCGACTTCTCCAAGCCCGCCGCGTCCACGTTCGACTTCACTCCGCCCAAGGGCGCGAAGGTGACGCAGGGCGAGGACGGGGGCTTGGGCGAGCACGGCAAGAACGGAGCCCGGGAGCTGCCCAAGGGTGAGGACGGCGCCAAGGGGACCGAGGAGCAGAGCGGTCCGAAGGTCATCGGCGAGGGCTGGAACGCCGTCTACGAGCTGAAGACCGGCGCCGGCGAGGGCATCGCGGGCGCGGCCGGTGCGGACGCGGCGAAGCCGGGCGATGTCCCGGCCGAGGCGCAGCGGTTCCTGGACGCGCTGGGCGACAAGGTCACCGGGAAGTTCGGCTCGGGCACGGTCTTCAAGACCCGTCTGATCAACGCCCTGATGACGGACGACGGGACGGTGTACGTCGGCGCGGTGACACAGGACGCGCTGGTCAAGGCCGCCAACGAGGCGAAGTAACGATCCGGCAGGTCCGGCATGTTCCGCCCCGCCGTACGCTCCGTACGGCGGGGCGGAACGCTGACCGGGCCCGGTCCGTTCTCTTACCGCCGATGGGTGACCCGCCGATGGGTGACCGGCCGATGGGTGACCGGCCGATGGGTGACCGAGGAGGGAGATGAAAGCCGTGCTCGATGAGATCGATGCGCGTGATGAGATCGATGTGATCGAGACGCGTGGACTCACCAAGCGGTACCGCGGCGGGCAGCTCGCCGTGGACCGGCTCGATCTCGCCGTCCCCGGCGGCAGCGTCTTCGGCTTCCTCGGACCCAACGGGTCCGGCAAGACGACCACGATCCGGATGCTGATGGGGCTGATCGAGCCGACCGCGGGCTCGGCCTCGCTCCTCGGCCGGCCCATGCCCCGCGCGGCCCGCGCCGTACTTCCCCAGGTCGGCGCCCTGATCGAGGGGCCCGCGCTGTACGGGTACTTGTCGGGCCGGGACAACCTCGTACGGTACGACTCCGCCGACCCGACGGCCGATCCCCGTACCCGCCGCGCCCGGGTGACCGACGCCCTGGACCGGGTCGGGCTGACCGCCGCCGCGGGCAAGAAGGCGAAGGCGTACTCCCTCGGCATGAAACAGCGGCTCGGGCTCGCGTCGGCGCTGTTGCGACCGCGCCGGCTGCTGGTGCTCGACGAGCCCACGAACGGGCTGGACCCGCAGGGCATGCGGGAGATCAGGACCCTGATACGGGAGCTGGCGGCGGACGGCACGACCGTCTTCCTCTCCTCGCATCTCCTCGACGAGATCGAGCAGGTGTGCACGCACGCGGCCGTGATGGCCCAGGGGCGGCTGATCACGCAGGGGCCGGTGGCCGAGCTGGCGGCCGGGACCCGGGGCCGGCTGGCCGTCACCACCCCCGACCCCGGCGAGGCCGCCCGGGTGCTGAAGGAGCTGGGGGTCACCGATGTGGTCGTGGCGGAGGACCGGGTGAGCGGGGAGCTGCCCACGGGCGGGGCGGAGCCGGTGGACCCCGCCGACCTCAACGCGGCGCTCGTACGGGCAGGGGTGCGCGTCCGGGCCTTCGGCCAGGAGCGCGCCTCGCTGGAGGACGCCTTTGTCGCGCTGACGGGGGAGGGCTTCGATGTCGCGGGCTGAGGCGGGGACGGGGACGGGGACCGCGGCTGAGGCGGGGACGGGGGCGGGAGCGCTGGAGACGGAAGCGCTGGAGCCCCTGGCCCCGGCCCGGGACCGGGAGCGCCGGCTGTGGTGGACGTTCGGGCTGCTGCGCTCCGAGCTGACCACCACCTTCCGGCGCTGGCGGACCCTCGCGCTGCTGGGTGTGCTCGCCGCCGTACCCGTCCTCATCGGGATCGCCGTGAAGATCGAGACGAGCGACGGCGGGGGAGTGGGCCCGGGTGGCGGGGCGAACGGACCCGCGTTCCTGACGCAGATCACCAACAACGGACTGTTCCTGGTCTTCGCCGCGCTCGCCGCGACGCTGCCCGTCTTCCTGCCGATGGCGGTGGGGGTCATCGCGGGCGACGCGATCGCGGGCGAGGCCAACGGCGGAACACTGCGCTATCTGCTGGTCGCGCCAGCCGGGCGTACGAGACTGCTGCTCGCCAAGTACGCGTCCACGCTGGCCTTCTGCCTGGTCGCGACGCTCGTCGTGGCGGCCTCGGCGCTCGCCGTCGGCGCGCTGCTCTTCCCGCTCGGTGATGTCACCACGATCTCGGGCACCCGGATCTCCTTCGGCGACGGGCTGCTGCGGGCCCTGCTGATCGCGGTGGCCGTGGCCGCCTCGCTGCTGGGGCTGGCGGCGGTCGGTCTGTTCGTCTCCACCCTGACCAACAGCGGGATCGCGGCGATGGCGGCGACCGTCGGGCTGCTGATCACGGTGCAGATCCTGGACACGATCCCGCAGCTGCACGCGATACAGCCGTATCTCTTCCCGCACTACTGGCTGTCCTTCGCGGATCTGCTGCGCGAGCCGTTCTACTGGGACGACATCGGCCGGAATCTGGGGCTCCAGGCGCTGTACGCGGCGGTGTTCGGCTCGGCGGCCTGGGCGCGCTTCACGACGAAGGACATCAACGCCTGAGCCGCACCCGACCCGGGGGGCCGGGGGCCGGGAGGTCGGGGGCCGGGAGGCCGGGAGATACGAGCGGCTGCCCGCGTGCGCACAGATTGCAGCACGCGGGCAGCCGCGGTCTCAGGGAGAGCGGTCGCGGTCTCAGAAGGTGAGGCGCCAGCTGTCGATATAGCCGGTGTCCTGGGCGGCCACGTCCTGGACCCGCAGCCTCCAGACGCCGTTCGCGGTCTCGCTCGACGCGTTCACCGTGTACGTGGCGATCACGTTGTCCGCCGAGTCGCTGCCGCTGGAGTCCTTCAGCCGGTAGACCGTCCCGCTCGGGCCGATCAGGTCGATTACCACGTCACCCCGCCAGGTGTGCTTGATGTCCACACCCACCTTGAGCGCGGCGGGGGCGTTGCCCGTACGGCCGGAGACGGTCACCGCCGAGGTGATGGTGGGTCCGTTGTCCGGGATGGTGACATCGTCGACGGTCTCGAAGACCTCGCCCGACGGGCCGGAGGAGTTCGCCGACAGCGTCCAGACCGCGTGGGCGACGGCATCGCTGTTGCGGTCGAGCGCCGTGTCGTTGATGTTGGCCGTGGTGTCGCAGGAGGAGTGGTAGCAGCGGTCGAAGGACTGCCCCGAGGTGCCGCCCCACTTCTGTGCCTGCGCGGCGGTCTTGATGTAGTCGGCGCCGCTGAAGAGCCCGCCGACCGGGACGCCCACGTTCTTGAACGGAGCGTGGTCCGAGCGGCCGTCGCCCTCGGTCTCGATCTCCGTCGCGACGCCGAGGCCCGCGTAGTAGTCCTTGAAGGTCTGCTCGATGGTCGGGTCGTCGTCGTAGACGAAGTAACCGGCGTTCGGGCTGCCGATCATGTCGAAGTTCAGATATCCGCTGATCTTCGCGCGCTCGGCGGTCGGCAGATTGTTCACGTAGTACCGCGAACCGACCAGACCCAGCTCCTCCGCGCCCCACCAGGCGAACCGCAGATGCTTCGCCGGCTGGAGCTGAGCCCGGGAGACGGCGAGGGCGGTCTCCAGGATGGCGGCGGAGCCTGATCCGTTGTCATTGATCCCGGCGCCCGAGGTGACCGAGTCGAGATGCGAACCGGACATCACGACCTGGTTCGGATCGCCGCCCGGCCAGTCGGCTATCAGGTTGTAGCCGGTGGCGCCGCCGGACGTGAACTGCTGTACGGAGGTGGTGAACCCGGCCGCGTCCAGCTTGCCCTTGACGTAGTTGACGGAGGCCAGATAGCCGGCGCGGCCATGGGCGCGGTTGCCGCCGTTGGCGGCGGCGATGGACGAGAACTGGGTGAGATGCGCCTTGACATTGGCGAGCGGTATGTCGGGGGCCGCGAGCGCGGTGGACGCGGAGGACGCGGCGGGCGTGGACTGCGCCGGTCTCGTGGAGACCGGAGGCGCGGCGGGCGCCGCTGACACGGCGGGCGCGGCGGCGGCGAGCAGCCCGGCGGCGGCGAGTCCGGCGACCGCGGCGCGGGTGGGTATTCGGCTGGGTCGGACGGGCCGGCCGGGTATGCGGTGGGCTCCGGGAACGGAGAGTTTCATGTGGGGGCTCCGGATTCCGTACGAGGACAGGACGGAACGTGCGAGACGCCCCACGACGACGGCGTCGCGGGGCGTTGGAGCTGTGCGGGTGCTGCTGGTGGTGCGCTGTGCGTGCTGAATGCTCGGGGAGAGCTTGACTCGCCGTCAAGAGCGTAAACAGGTCAGTGGTGTTCGCTGACCGGACGGGACTTTCGCAACACGTCCTAGGCCACGCAGAACTCGTTGAGTTCAGGGTCCGCCATCACGACCCACTCCCCGCCGGGCTCCTTCACATGGCGGACCACCGTCGCTCCCAGCCCCTCCAGACGTTCGACCTCGGCCTCCCGCTGACCGGGACCGGGGTGCAGGTCGAGATGGATCCGGTTCTTGGTGGTCTTGGCCTCCGGCACACGCTGGAACAGGATCCGGCGGCCCAGGCCCATGCCGCTCTCCTCCTCGTACGGCTCGTCCGGATGGCGGACGGCGGCCAGATCCCGCCAAGCCCGGCGGCCGTGCGCTTCCAGGACGTCCGCGTCCGTCACGTGGCCGAGGCTCAGCAGCTTCTCGACCAGGACGCTGTGGTCCTCGACGAGATAGCCCAGAGCCGCCGCCCAGAAGCCGGCTTGGGCGTGCGGATCGGCCGCGTCGATGACGAGTTTCCAGTGCACGGGCTTGGCAGACGAATTCATGTAACCAGTTATATTGGTTACATGACAGAGCCCGCAACAGGCAGGACGGGCATGCTTCTTCAGCCGCTCGACGGGGGCCGCCCCTTCCGGTTCGACCCGGGCACGCTCTGCCTGGAGCTGCTGATGACCGGCGGCCCGGGGATATACGCGCGGCACGAGGTGCTGCACGACCCCGCGGCGCTGGTGGAGTGGGTACGACGGAGCCGGCTCGCGCCGGGGCTCGAACGGGTGCTGTCGCTGCGGCAGGAGGATGTACGGGACGCCCGTACGGTGCGGGACGCGCTGCTGCGGCTGGCCCTGGACCGTGCCCGTGGCGGAGAGTTGGCGGCGGCGGACCTCGCGGTGATCAACGCCGCGGCGGCCGAGCCCCCGCTCGTGCCCCGTATCGCGTCCGACGGGACCCGCGCCTGGGCCCCGGGCGCCACCGGGCCGGGACTGCTGTCGACCGTCGCGCGCGACGCCGTCGACCTGTTCACCGGGCCCTTCGCGACACGGGTGCGCGAATGCGCCGCGCATGACTGCTACTTGCTCTTCGTCGACACGTCGCGGCCGGGCCACCGCCGCTGGTGCACGATGGAACGGTGCGGTACGCGCAACAAGGTGCGGGCCCACCGCGCCCGCACCGACACCACCTGAGGAAGAGGCTCTACGGGGAGCCGGGCGTGCCGGGCGCGCCGGGTGTGCCGGGTGATTCCGAGGGGGTACCGGTGGTGGTCATGGCGGCGGGGGAGGGCGCCGGCTCCGTGACCGGGAGCGGGCCTCCCGCCTGTGCCGAGGCAGAGGGAAACCCGGAGGCTGAGGCCGTCGCCGTCGCCGTCGCCGTCGCCGCCTCCGACGCCAGGCGCAGCGCCTCCGACCGTGTACGCCGCGCGTTCCGCAGCGCGTCCCAGGTCAGGATCGCCAGGGCCAGCCAGACGAGCGAGAAGCCCGCCCACCGCTCCGGCGGCATCGCCTCGTGGAAGTACGTGATCCCCAGCACGAACTGGAAGACCGGCGCCAGATACTGGAGCAGTCCCAGCGTCGACAGCGGCACCCGGATCGCCGCCGCGCCGAAGCAGATCAGCGGCAGCGCGGTGACCACGCCCGTCCCGGCGAGCAGGGCCATCTGGCCCGTACCCTCCGAGCCGAAGGTGGCCGAGCCGGACGCGCCCAGCCACACCAGATAGCCGAGTGCGGGCAGGAACAGGACCGCGGTCTCGGCGGCCAGCGACTCCAGACCGCCGATGTTGATCTTCTTCTTGACCAGGCCGTAGGTCGCGAACGAGAAGGCCAGTACGAGCGAGATCCAGGGCGGCTGTCCGTAGCCGACGGCGAGGACGAGCACGGCGGCCACGGCGACGAAGACCGCCGTCCACTGGGCGGGCCGCAGCCGTTCCTTGAGCAGCAGAACGCCCATGGCGATCGTTACCAGCGGATTGATGAAGTAGCCCAGCGAGGCTTCGACAACACGGCCGGAGTTGACCGCCCAGATGTAGAAACCCCAGTTGAGGGAGATCGTGGTGGCGGCCACGGCGATGAGTCCGAGCTTGCGGGGCCGGCGTATCAGCTCCGGTATCCAGGCCCAGCGGCGCAGCACCAGCAGCCCGATGGCGACGAACGCCAGCGACCAGACCATCCGGTGGGCCAGGATCTCCATCGCCCCGGCCGGTTCGAGCAGGGGCCAGTAGAGCGGCACCAGTCCCCACATCCCGTAGGCACCGATCCCATACAGCAGCCCCGCCCGCTGGACCGGCAGTCCTGCCCGCTGGACCGGCAGTCCCGCCCGCTGGGCCGGTAGTCCTGCCCGCTGGTCGCCGTCCGCCTTCACTGACCCTCCCCGCCACAGACGCGCCGTCCCGGCACGGCGCCCCCACGAAGGTAGCGCCGCGCGGGCCGCGATGTCATGTCCGTATCGTCATACGGTCATGACGCGATGCGGGAGGAGGGGCGCGCGCACCCCGGGCCCCGG
This sequence comes from Streptomyces sp. NPDC056835, assembly GCF_042789485.1. Lineage (NCBI taxonomy): Bacteria > Bacillati > Actinomycetota > Actinomycetes > Kitasatosporales > Streptomycetaceae > Streptomyces > Streptomyces sp. NPDC056835. The sequence continues at coordinate 292,850 of NZ_JBHUBB010000002.1, read as the reverse complement.
AGCCGTCCCGGGGAGTCAGCCCTTGAGCGCCTCGGCGACCGTGTCGGCGAGCGGGGTGGTGGGGCGGCCGGTCAGCCGGGCCAGATCCCCCGTCGTGCCGGCCAGCAGCCCGCGCTCGATCGCGTGGTCCACGTCCACCAGGATCGCGGCCATCGGCTCGGGCACCCCCGCGCCGGTGAGGATCCCGAGAAGCGTCTCGGCCGGCACGTTGTTGTACGCGATGGTCCTGCCGGTCTGCCGCGAGAGCTCCGCCGCGTACTCGCCCAGCGACCACGCCGTGTCGCCGCTCAGCTCGTACGCCTTGTTCAGATGCCCCTCACCGGTCAGTACGGCCGCCGCCGCGGCGGCGTAGTCCGCGCGGGCGGCGGCGGCGATCCGGCCCTCGCCCGCGGCGGCGACGACGGCGTCGTGCTCCAGCACGGGCGCGAGGTTGGCGGTGTAGTTCTCGGTGTACCAGCCGTTGCGCAGGAAGGTGTACGGCAGCCCGGAATCGAGGATCAGCCGCTCGGTCGCCTTGTGCTCGGCGGCGAGGTCGAAGTCGGCCTGGGGGCCGCCCAGTACGCCGGTGTACGCGAGTTGGGCCACGTCCGCCGCCCGCGCGGCGTCGATGACCGCGGTGTGCTGCGGCACGCGCTGCCCGACCTCGCTGCCGGAGATCAGCAGGACACGGTCACCGGCCCGGAACGCGTCCGCCAGCGTCTCGGGCCGGCTGTAGTCGGCGACCCGAAGCTCGACACCGCGCGCCACCAGACCCGCGGCCTTCTCCTCGTTCCTTACGACGACGGCGATTCCGTCGGCAGGAACGCCGTCGGTCAGCAGGGACTCGATGACCAGCCGGCCGAGCTGTCCGGTGGCTCCGGTGACAACGATGCTCATGGGGGGCTCCAGTTCGGGTGGATATGCGCGGATCGGCACTCTCTGGTGCTCACCCTAGGGTCGACACTAACCAAGCGAAAGTACCCACCTTGAAGTAAGGTACTGGCATGGCCGTAAGTAAGCAGGCGTGGAAGCCGGAGAGGCCGGAGAAGTCGGCGAAGTCGGACGTCACCCCGTCCATCTGCCCTTCCCGGCTGGTGCTGGAGCATGTCACCAGCCGCTGGGGGGTGCTCGTGCTGGGCGCCCTGCTGGAGCGCTCGTACCGCTTCAGCGAACTGCGCCGAGAGATCGGCGGGGTCAGCGAGAAGATGCTCGCGCAGACACTCCAGACCCTGGAGCGCGACGGCTTCGTCCACCGCGATGCCAAGCCCGTGATCCCGCCGCGCGTGGACTACTCCCTGACCGAGCTGGGCCGGGAGGCCGCCGAGTATGTGTGCGATCTGGGGCGCTGGACGGAACGGCGGCTGGACGACGTGTTCAAGGCCCGTCAGGCATACGACGAGGCCCGGACCTCGTAGGAGATCCGGGCCCCGGAGAACCGAAACGTTCCAGCCCTGAGCCTTGGCCTTGGCACAGTGCTTGGCCGACTAGCCGACGACGGTCCAGGTGTCGCCACCGGCGAGCATCGTGGCCAGATCGCCCTTGCCCTGGCGCTCGACGGCCGCGTCCAGCTGGTCCGACATCAGGGTGTCGTAGACGGGCCGCTCGACGCTGCGCAGCACCCCGATGGGGGTGTGGTGCAGCGTGTCCGGGTCCGCGAGACGGGACAGCGCGAACGCGGTGGTGGGGCTGGCCGCGTGCGCGTCATGGATGAGGATCCGCGACTCGTTCTCGGGCGTGACGGCCACGACCTCCAGATCACCGGTGGCCGGGTCGCGGACCACGCCCTTCTTGCCCTCCACGCCGAAGCGGATCGGCTGCCCGTGCTCCAGCCGGATCACGGCTTCCTCGGCCTTCTCCCTGTCCTTGAGGACCTCGAAGGCGCCGTCGTTGAAGATATTGCAGTTCTGGTAGATCTCCACCAGCGCGGTACCCGGGTGGTCGGCGGCCTGGCGCAGCACTTCGGTGAGGTGCTTGCGGTCGGAGTCGACCGTACGGGCCACGAACGACGCCTCCGCGCCGATCGCCAGCGACACCGGGTTGAAGGGTGCGTCCAGCGAACCCATCGGGGTCGACTTGGTGATCTTCCCGAGCTCGGAGGTGGGTGAGTACTGGCCCTTCGTCAGCCCGTAGATCCGGTTGTTGAACAGCAGGATCTTGAGGTTGACGTTCCGCCGCAGCGCGTGGATCAGGTGGTTGCCGCCGATGGAGAGCGCGTCGCCGTCGCCGGTGACCACCCAGACCGACAGATCGCGGCGCGAGGTCGCCAGGCCGGTGGCGATGGCGGGGGCGCGGCCGTGGATGGAGTGCATCCCGTACGTGTTCATGTAGTACGGGAAGCGCGAGGAGCAGCCGATGCCGGAGACGAAGACGATGTTCTCCTTGGCGAGGCCCAGCTCGGGCATGAAGCCCTGGACCGCGGCCAGCACCGCGTAGTCACCGCAGCCGGGGCACCAGCGGACCTCCTGGTCCGACTTGAAGTCCTTCATGGACTGCTTGGCCTCGGCCTTGGGGACCAGCGTCAGCAACTCGTTCGCATCAGACATCGATGGCCTCCTTGAGGGCCGTGGCCAGCTGCTCGGCCTTGAACGGCATGCCGTTGACCTGGTTGTACGAGTGGGCGTCGACGAGATACTTCGCCCGCAGCAGCGTGGCGAGCTGGCCGAGGTTCATCTCCGGCACGACGACCTTGTCATAACGGCCAAGGATCTCCCCGAGGTTGCGCGGGAAGGGGTTGATATGACGCAGATGCGCCTGGGCGATGGGCGTGCCCGCCCTGCGCAGCCGACGGACGGCGGCGGTGATCGGGCCGTAGGTGGAGCCCCAGCCCAGGACCAGTGTGCGGGCGCCGTCCGGGTCGTCCACGGTCAGATCGGGGACCTGGATTCCATCGATCTTGGCCTGGCGGGTGCGCACCATGAAGTCGTGGTTGGCCGGGTCGTACGAGATATTGCCCGTGCCGTCCTGCTTCTCGATCCCGCCGATTCGGTGCTCAAGACCCGGTGTGCCGGGCACCGCCCACGGGCGGGCCAGGGTCTGTGGGTCGCGCTTGTACGGCCAGAACACCTCGGTGCCGTCGGCCAGCTCGTGGTTGGGCCCGGTCGCGAACCGCACCCGCAGATCGGGCAGTTCGTCCGTCTCCGGGATCCGCCAGGGCTCGGAGCCGTTGGCGAGATAGCCGTCGGAGAGCAGGAAGACGGGGGTGCGGTAGGTCAGCGCGATCCGCGCGGCCTCCAGGGCGGCGTCGAAGCAGTCCGCCGGGGTCCGCGGCGCGACCACCGGCACCGGGGCCTCGCCATTGCGCCCGTACATCGCCTGGAGCAGATCCGCCTGCTCGGTCTTGGTCGGCAGTCCGGTGGAGGGACCGCCGCGCTGGATGGCGACGACCAGCAGCGGCAGCTCCAGCGAGACCGCCAGACCGATGGTCTCCGACTTGAGCGCCACACCCGGGCCCGAGGTGGTGGTGACGGCGAGGGATCCGCCGAACGCCGCGCCCAGCGCCGCGCCGATGGCCGCGATCTCGTCCTCGGCCTGGAAGGTCCGTACGCCGAAGTTCTTGTGCCGGGACAGCTCGTGCAGGATGTCCGAGGCCGGGGTGATCGGGTACGAGCCGAGGTAGAGCGGCAGGTCCGCCTGGTGGCCGGCGGCGATCAGGCCGTACGCCAGCGCCAGGTTCCCGGAGATATTGCGGTACGTGCCGGTCGGGAACGCGGTATTGGCCGGGGCGACCTCGTAGGAGACCGCGAAGTCCTCGGTGGTCTCCCCGAAGTTCCACCCGGCCCGGAACGCGGCGACATTGGCCTCCGCGATCTGCGGCTTCTTGGCGAACTTGGCCCGCAGGAACCTCTCGGTGCCCTCCGTCGGCCGGTGGTACATCCAGGAGAGCAGCCCGAGCGCGAACATGTTCTTGGAGCGCTCGGCCTCCTTGCGGGAGAGACCGAACTCCTTGAGCGCCTCGATCGTCAGCGTCGTCAGCGGCACCGGGTGCACCTGGTAGCCGTCGAGCGAGCCGTCCTCCAGCGGTGAGGTCGGATAGCCGACCTTGGCCATCGGGCGCTTGGTGAACTCATCGGTGTTCACGATGATTTCCGCGCCGCGCGGCACATCGCCGATATTCGCCTTCAGCGCGGCCGGGTTCATGGCCACGAGCACATTGGGTGCGTCACCCGGGGTGAGGATGTCGTGGTCGGCGAAGTGCAGCTGGAACGAGGAGACGCCCGGCAGCGTCCCGGCGGGAGCCCGGATCTCGGCCGGGAAGTTCGGCAGGGTCGACAGGTCGTTCCCGAACGACGCCGTCTCCGAGGTGAACCGGTCACCTGTCAGCTGCATCCCGTCACCCGAGTCACCCGCGAAACGGATGATGACCCGGTCCAGACGGCGGACTTCCTTCTCGCCTGCGCCCTCCTGTCCGGACGCGGGCGCGCGCTGGTCACCGACGGCGCGATCGCTCTCACTCGCGTCGTCGGCCCCATCGGCCTGCTCGGCTGGGCTACTGACCTGGCTGGTCACTGAACTGGACCTCCCTCGGGCGGCGGCTCGGGACCGGCCGGCCGCCCGGCAGTCCCGGAAGCCACCCTACGTCGGTAAGGGTCGCCTTCCCTTGACTGATCGAATGATGGACGCCAGTTTGAGACGTTCTCGCGCGCCAATTTGTCATATTTTGCCCACCCCCGATGGGATTCATGAAGGTCGTTCCGCTCTCATCCTTTAGTTCTAGGGCTTTCGTCCCACCACGCATCCCGCGTGTGCGGCTGACGAGGCGCCAGGCAGGACCTTCCCCGGTCAGGACCTCAGATACGTCAGCACGGCCAGCACCCGGCGGTGATCCCCATCACTAGGGGAAAGCCCAAGCTTCAGAAAGATATTGCTGACATGTTTCTCGACCGCGCCGTCGCTCACGACCAGCTGCTTGGCGACCGCCGAGTTCGTCCGCCCCTCGGCCATCAGCCCGAGGACCTCACGCTCGCGGGGCGTCAGCCCCGCCAGCACGTCCTGCTTCCGGCTCCGGCCCAGCAACTGGGCGACCACCTCGGGGTCCAGCGCGGTCCCGCCCCTGGCCACTCGGACGACGGCGTCCACGAACTCCCTGACCTCGGCCACCCGGTCCTTGAGCAGATACCCCACGCCCCGGCTGCTGCCGGCCAGCAGCTCGGTCGCGTACTGCTCCTCGACGTACTGCGAGAGCACCAGCACCCCGATCCCCGGATGGTCCCGGCGCAGCCGCACGGCAGCCCGTACCCCCTCATCGGTGTGGGTCGGCGGCATCCGTACGTCCGCGACCACCACATCCGGCAGCGCGCCCTGGTCCGCCAGATCACCCACGGTCTTGATAAGCGCCTCCCCGTCACCGACACCGGCGACGACATCGTGCCCGCGGTCGGTCAGCAGCCGGGTCAGGCCCTCCCGCAGCAGCACTGAGTCCTCGGCGATGACGACCCGCACTCTGTCCTCCACGATGTTGCCGCCCCCATGAGGTGAGATCTGTCCCCTGTGTGCCCTCCAGCATCCCAGTATTCGGATCGCTCCGCGCCCACCCGCCAGGAAATGGGCCCCACCGCCTGGTGAAGCCTCCCGGGCGGGGGCGCCCGGAAGGCAGCACACCGTACGAGGTCGCACCGTACGAGGTACGCCGTACGCAGTCACGCCGTACGAGGTCGCCGTACGAGGTCACGCCGTACCTCGCTCCATGAGCGTCAGCAGCGTCAGCCCCGCCAGGGCAGCTCCGCCGTCACCGTCGTCGGACCGCCGGCCGGGGAGTCGATGACCAGGATCCCGTCCACCGCGTCCAGCCGCTCCGCCAGCCCGGCCAGTCCGCTGCCCGCCGTCGCGTCCGCCCCGCCCCTGCCGTTATCCGTGACCTGAAGCATCAGCCGGTCCTGCGTCTGCCACACCTCCACCGTCGCCAGGCTCGCCCTGGCGTGCTTGCTGACGTTCTGCAGCAGCTCGGAGACCGTGAAGTAGGCGATCCCCTCGATCGCGGCGGCCGGCCGGCAGGGGAGATCGACCTCCACCTTCACCGGGACCGTGCAGCGGGAGGCGACGGCGGACAGCGCCGCGTCCAGTCCCCGGTCGGTGAGGACGGCCGGATGGATGCCGCGCGCCAGATCGCGCAGCTCCTGGAGCGCCGTCTTCACCTCGCCGTGCGCCTCGCCGACCATACGAGCCGCGGCCTCCGGGTCCTCCGCCAGCTTCTCCTTCGCCAGCCCCAGATCCATGGCCAGGGCCACCAGCCTGGCCTGCGCGCCGTCGTGCAGATCGCGTTCGATACGGCGCAGATCGGCGGCGGCCGTGTCGACCACCACCCCCCGGTCCGACTCCAGCTCCGAGACCCGGGTGGCCAGCCGGGACGGGCCGAGCAGCCCCATCACCAGCAGCCGGTCCACCGTCGCCAGGCCGCGTATCAGCCAGGGGGAGAAGAGCACCAGCACCAGCCCCACCACGGAGGTGGCGGCTATCTCGAACGGGGTGTCCAGGAAGAAGCCGTCCCCCGCGCCGTCGCTGTAGATCGCGATTCCCGACTGGTCGAGATGGTCAGGAAACACCCAATGCCACAGCGGATACGAGAACAGCCCCCAGCCCACGCTCCAGAACGTCAGGGACACCACGAACGCGAACACCGCCCACGGGAAATGCAGGATCGCGTAGAGCAGATGGCGCCAGGACACCCCGCTCTTCAGCACCGCGCCGACCCAGGACATCAGCCCGCTCTTCGCGCCCCGGGCCGGCGCCGGATCCGGCACATCGAGCCCCAGCAGCCCCCGCGCCCGCGCCCGCTCCATCATCCCGAAGCCGCGGCAGCCGGCCAGCCCCACCGCCAGCACGGGCACCCCGAGGAAGGTGACCAGCAGCCCCGCCCCGAGCGCGATGGTCACCATCGCGTAGCTGAACAGCACCGTGCTGATGGGCAGGCTGAGCAGCAGATAGCCGAACTCGCGCCAGGTGCGCCCCTCCACCGGGGCGCGCAGGGCCGGCGGAAGGAAGTGGGGCCGCGGCTGCGATCCGTAATCCAAGGCCATGGGTGTGGTCCGTTCTGCGAGCGGGCTGAAGGAGAGCGGGCTGCGTGCTTCCATGTCCTCCATGCTCCCGGGGCCGGAGCGCCCGCACCATGAGGCCGGTCTCCGTCTTTGCCCTGGGGTTTTCCCCACCCCCGAGGTGTGGTCGCGCCCCCCCCGGAGCCGAACTCAGCCCTTACCGCGCCGCCGCCACGGCAGCTCCGCCGTGACGATCGTCGGCCCGCCGGCCGGGGATTCGAGGACGAACAGACCGTCGACCGCGTCGAGCCGCTCGGACAGCCCGGACATGCCCGTACCGCCGTCCAGCCGCGCGCCACCGCGCCCGTCGTCCTGCACCTGGATCAGCAGCCGGTCGTCCCGTCGCCACACATCCACCGCCGCCATCCGCGCCTCGCTGTGCTTGCTGACGTTCTGCAGCAGCTCGGAGACCGTGAAATACGCGATGCCCTCGATCGCCTCGGCCGGCCGCTCGTCCAGATCCACGGTCACCTTCACCGGGACCGTGCAGCGGGAGGCGATGGAGGAGAGCGCCGCGTCCAGCCCCCGGTCGGTGAGGACGGCCGGATGGATACCGCGCGCCAGATCGCGCAGCTCCTGCAACGCCAGCTTCACCTCGCCGTGCGCCTCGTCGACCATGCTCGCCGCCGTCTCCGGATCCTCCAGCAGCTTCTCCTTGGCGAGGCCGAGCCCCATGGCCAGGGCCACCAGCCTGGCCTGCGCGCCGTCGTGCAGATCGCGTTCGATACGGCGCAGATCGGCGGCGGCCGTGTCGACCACCACCCCCCGGTCCGACTCCAGCTCCGCGATCCGCCGCTCCAGCTCGTCGGAGGGCGAGAGCAGCGCCCGCACCATCGCCCGGTCGACATTGGCGAGCCCGCGCGCCACGTAGGGGAGGACCGGCCAGAACACGAAGAGGCCGGTCAGCGTGACGCCGAACGTCAGCACGCCCCAGGGCAGCCGGATGAACTCGTACAGCACGGTCCGCCAGGCCACCGGATCCTTCAGCCCGGCCCATATCCGGCCGAGCAGCCCGTCGGGGCGCCGTCCGGGGCCGTGCAGCGGGCTCGGCTCGTCGATCCGTACCCCGAGCAGCGCGCGCGCCCGCGCCCGCTCCGCCCGGCCGAGCAGCCGAGCGCCCGCGAGACCGCAGACCAGCCACGGCAGCCCGACCACCGTCACCGAAAGCCCCACACCGGTGGAGACCGTGAACACCACATAGATGAATCCGACCAGCGAAGCCGGAAGGTTCACCAGGAGGTGCGCGATCTCCTTCCAGGTGTGCCGGTCGAACGCGAAGCGCGCGGGTGGCGGACGGTCATCGTCGGGGAGGCTGCTGCTCACGGTCATAAGGACCAAGCCTGCACGTAGCGGATGGCGCGCGCCATGGGGTAGCTGGGCCCGCCGGAGTAGGGATAACCCCACTATGCGGGACGCGGCTGCTTACCGAACCTTTAACAGGGCCTAGACTCCCGTCCGTACAGATCGTCGAAGAAGCTGCTACGAGGTCAGGGAGCGAGGGGCGGACGTGTCGCAACCGACCGTTCTCGCGTCGGACTACTTCCAGAGCTATTCGGTGGTCGGACTGCTCGCGGTCGTCGGCGTGCTGTTCGTCGCCGTCGCCTTCGGGGCGGGCCGGCTGCTGCGGCCGGTGGTGCCGACGCCGGAGAAACTGCTCACCTACGAATGCGGCGTGGACCCCGTGGGCGAGGGCTGGGCACACACCCAGGTCCGCTACTACGTCTACGCGTTCCTCTATGTGATCTTCGCCGTCGACTCGATCTTCCTGTTCCCCTGGGCGACCGTCTTCGCCGCCCCCGGATACGGCGCCACGACGCTGGTCGAGATGTTCATCTTCCTCGGCTTCCTGGCCGTAGGACTGCTCTACGCATGGAAGAAGGGCGTCCTGGAATGGACGTGACCCCCACTCCCGCTCCCGAACTCCTGCCAACCGTGTCCGCCGACGGGCCCGCCGACGGGCCCGCCGGGATCGGAACCGGAGACGCGACCGGTATCGGAGACACGAGCGGAAGCGGAAAGCGGCTCGGTGTGCTCTCCCGGCTGGCACCGCAGCCCATGAAGGTGGTCCTCAACTGGGGCCGCCGCTACAGCCTCTGGGTCTTCAACTTCGGACTCGCCTGCTGCGCCATCGAGTTCATCGCCGCGTCCATGGCCCGGCACGACTTCATCCGGCTCGGAGTGATCCCCTTCGCCCCGGGACCGCGCCAGGCCGACCTGATGGTCGTCTCCGGCACCGTCACGGACAAGATGGCGCCGGCCGTGAAGCGGCTGTACGAGCAGATGCCCGAGCCCAAGTACGTGATCTCCTTCGGCGCCTGCTCCAACTGCGGTGGCCCGTACTGGGACTCCTACTCCGTGACGAAGGGCGTCGACCAGATCATCCCGGTCGACGTCTACGTACCGGGCTGCCCGCCCCGCCCCGAGGCGCTGCTCCAGGGCATCCTGAAGCTCCAGGAGAAGATCGCCCGCGAATCGCTCGGCGAGCGCTACGCCTCGGCCGGCCGGCCGTCGGCCGCCGCACTGCGCAGCGGACTGGTCACCCCGCCACCGCCGCCGACGCCGGGGGAGAGCGCTTCGTGAACGCATACGACCGGCTGCCGGACGCCGCCGCCGAGTTCTTCGGCGAGGGGGCCACGGCCGAGCGGACCTACGACCTGCTGACGGTCGATGTCCCCGCCGAGTCCTGGATCCCCGCTCTCGAAACCGCCCGCGACCGGCTGGGCTGCACCTACTTCGACTGGCTGAGCGCGGTCGACGAGCCGGGCACAGGCTTCCGCGTCTGCGCCCATGTCGTCGCCCTGGAGGGCGGTACGGTCCGCCGGCTGCTGGTCCGTACGACCGTCCCGCACGACGCGGCCGTCCTGCCCACGGCCGTCGGCGTCTACGCGGGCGCGGGCTGGCACGAGCGCGAGACGCACGAGATGTTCGGCGTCTCCTTCTCCGGCCACCCCCATCTCGTTCCCCTCCTTCTCCCCGAGGAGTTCGAGGGGTATCCGCTGCGCAAGGACTTCGTTCTGGCGGCGCGGGTCGTCAAGGCGTGGCCGGGTGCGAAGGAGCCGGGGGAGTCCGAACACGGTGGCCCGAAGCGGCGCCAGATGCTCCCGCCCGGTGTGCCCGACCCGAACGAATGGGGCCCCCTCAAGGGACAGTTGCCCCCGGCGCCGGCCCGACCCGCCCGCGGGGCACGCGCCGCGGGTGCCGGTGGCGCGGGTGCCGGTGGCGGTGGCGCCGCGGGCGACCGCCCGGTCCGCCGCGCGCGCAGCGTCACGCAGGGCTCGGCGAGCCAGCAGCCGGAGGGCACGACCCCGGACGCGCCGTGGCGCAAGCCCCCTTCGACCGAGAACCCTGAGAGCGAAAGCCCCCGGAGCGAAGGTCCCAAGCCCCGAGGTCCCAAGCCCGAAAGCCCTAAGCCCGAAAGCCCCGAGCCCGAAAACCCCGAGAGCGACCGCCGCCCCGAAGGAGACGCGTGAACGACGTACTCGACGTCGCCCTCCGGCTGGCCGTCGTCTTCGCCGTGTTCCTGGTCGTTCCCCTTGTCGTCGGTCAGACCGAACACAAGGTGATGGCCCATATGCAGGGCCGTCTCGGCCCCATGCACGCGGGCGGCTTCCACGGCTGGGCCCAGCTCGTCGCGGACGGGGTCAAGTTCGCGCAGAAGGAGGATGTGGTCCCGGCCAACGCCGACCGCCGGATCTTCCAACTCGCCCCGGCCGTCGCGCTTCTGCCGTACCTCCTCGTGCTGGTCGCGATCCCCATCGGCCCGAGCGAGGGCGCGGTCGGCCAGGTCGTCGACGCGGGCATCTTCTTCGTGCTCGCCGTGATGGGCATCGGGGTGCTCGGCTCGCTCATGGCGGGCTGGGCCTCGGCCAACAAGTTCTCCCTCCTCGGTGGTCTGCGTACCGCCGCACAACTGCTCGCGTACGAGCTGCCGATGCTGCTCGCCGCCGCCTCCGTCGCGATGGCGGCCGGTACCGTCTCCCTGCCCGGCATCCTCAACGCCTTCGAGTGGTGGTGGCTGCCCTGGCAGATCGTCGGCGCCCTCGTCTTCTTCGTCGCCGGTCTCGCGGAACTCCAGCGCCCTCCCTTCGACATGCCCGTCGCCGACTCCGAGATCATCTTCGGCGCCTACACCGAATACACGGGACTGCGCTTCGCGCTTTTCCTGCTCGCCGAGTACGCGGGCATCGTCGTCCTCTGCGCACTGACCACCGTCCTCTTCCTCGGCGGCTGGCACGGCCCGCTCGGGGACGACGGACTCGGCTGGGTCTGGACGCTCCTCAAGGCGGCCGTCCTCGCGTTCCTCGTCATCTGGCTGCGGGTGAGCTACCCGCGGCTGCGTGAGGACCAGTTGCAGAAGCTCGCCTGGACCGTTCTCATCCCGCTCGCTCTCGCGCAGATCGCGCTCACCGGCATCGTGAAGGTGGCGATCAACTAATGGCCCCCTCGTTTCCCGGCTCCGGTCTGGCCAAGGGCCTGGCCGTCACCCTGCGGACGATGACCAAGAAGACCGTCACCCACCAGTACCCGGAAGCACAGCCCGAACTCCCGCCCCGCACCCGTGGGGTGATCGGACTGTTCGAGGAGAACTGCACGGTCTGCATGCTCTGCGCCCGTGAGTGCCCCGACTGGTGCATCTATATCGACTCCCACAAGGAGACGGTGCCGGCCGCCGTCCCCGGAGGGCGCGAACGCAGCCGCAATGTCCTCGACCGGTTCGCCATCGACTTCGCGCTCTGCATGTACTGCGGTATCTGCATCGAGGTCTGTCCTTTCGACGCTCTCTTCTGGTCGCCGGAGTTCGAGTACTCGGAGACGGACATCCGTGACCTCACCCACGAGCGGGACAAGCTCCGCGAGTGGATGTGGACGGTGCCCGCGCCGCCCGCTCTCGACCCGGCGGCCGAGGAGCCGAAGGAGCTCGGCGCCGCCCGCAAGACCGTCGAGAAGCTCGCGACGGCGGCGCGGCGGGAGCGGGAACAGGAGGCGGGCGAGTGAGCCCCGCAGCGCACGGCTTCCTGTCGCCCAGCGGTGTCGAGATCGCCTTCCTCCTCGTCGGGCTGGTCACCTTCGGCGCGGCCATCGTCACCGTCACGACCAAACAGCTGGTGCACGCCGCTCTCTGGCTGGTCGTCACGCTCGGCGGCCTGGCCGTCGAATATCTGCTGCTCACGGCGGAGTTCATCGCCTGGGTGCAGGTCCTGATCTATCTCGGTTCCGTGGTGGTCCTCCTTCTCTTCGGGCTGATGCTCACCAAGGCGCCCATCGGCCGCTCCCCGGACGCCGATTCGGGCAACCGTCCGGTCGCCCTCGCGGTGGCCGTCGTCGCCGCCGGGTCCCTGGTCTGGGTGGTCGTCGACGCGTTCCGTACGACCTGGATCGACCTGGACGGGCCCGCGCAGGGCTCCACCGAGGTGACCGGCCACTTCCTGTTCCGCAACTGGGTACTGCCCTTCGAAGCACTCTCCGTGCTCCTGCTGGCCGCACTCGTCGGAGCGATCGTCCTCTCCCGTAAGCGCGGCGCGACAGCGAAGAGCAGCACAGCGAAGAGCAGCACCGCCGCGAAGAACAGCACCGCCGCCAAGAACAGCCGTAGCGGTAAGGAGCAGCGCTGATGCATCTCGCCTATCCCGCCGTGCTCGCGGCCCTGCTGTTCTGCACCGGGCTGTACGGAGTGCTCGCGCGGCGCAACGCGATCCTCGTCCTGATGTCCGTCGAGCTGATGCTCAACGCCGTCAATCTCAATCTGGTCGCCTTCGACGTCTGGCTCCGCGACACCCTGCACGCCGGCCAGGCGCTCACCCTCTTCGTCATCGCCATCGCCGCCGCGGAGATCGGCATCGGCCTGGCGATCGTCCTGATGGTCTACCGCAACAGCGGCACCTCGGACATCGACAGGCTCCGCGACACCGCCGAAGGCTCCGGGGGCCCCGACACCCTTGGGGGCGCCGGACCGGAAGCGACCGACGCCGCCCCGGCGCAGAAGGCTGAGGCCACCGCGTGACCACCACGACCCTCGCCGTTCTCGTCCCCCTCCTGCCCTTCCTGGGCGCCGTCGCGGGGCTGCTGCTCGGCCGTGTCTCACCCGGGTTCGTACGCCCGCTTGCCATCCTGCCGACCCTGGCCGCGGCGGCGTTCGCCATCGCCGTGGCCGTACGCCAGGGCGGCGGCGACGGCAACGGAACGGCACCGCTGGACGCCGCGACCCAGCTCACCCCCACCGGCTCGGTCCCCATCGACCTCGCCCTGCACATCGACGGCTTCGCGGCCCTGGTCGCCGTCCTCGTCGGCGTCGTCGCGTCGTGCGTGCAGATCTACTCGACCGGCTATCTGCGCGGCGACGCGCGCTACCCCTCCTACGCGGCTCTGGTCTCGCTCTTCACCTCCGCCATGCTGCTCGTCGTCTACTCCGGCGACCTGATGGTGCTGCTGGTCGGCTGGGAGATCATGGGCATCTGCTCGTACTTCCTCGTCGGCCACTACTGGGAGACGCCCGAGGCGCGCGCGGCCTCCCTCAAGGCCTTCCTCGTCACCAAACTCGGTGATGTCCCCTTCCTGATCGGGCTGTTCGCGCTCGCCACCGACGCCGGGACGTTCCGTATCACCGGCGTGCTGAAGACCGTCGCCGACGGTGGCCTCGACCACCCCACCCTGATCGCGCTGCTGCTGCTCGCGGGTGTGGCCGGCAAGTCCGCGCAGTTCCCGCTGCACACCTGGCTGCCCGACGCGATGGCGGGTCCCACACCCGTCTCCGCGCTGATCCACGCCGCGACGATGGTCGCCGCCGGTACCTACTTCGTGGCCCGGCTCCTTCCCGTCTTCGCCGCCTCGGCCGCCGCCCTGGTGGTGCTCGCCGTGATGGCCGCGATCACGATGGTCGGCTCGGCGCTCGCCGCCCTCGCGCAGGACGACATCAAGCGCGTCCTCGCCTACTCGACCATCGGCCAACTCGGCTATATGTCGGGCGCCCTGGCCGTGGGCGACCGTGGCGCCGCCGTCTTCCATCTCATCGCGCACGGCGCGTTCAAGGCACTCCTCTTCCTCGGCGCGGGCGTGATCATCCATGCCGCCGGCACCAACTCACTGGCCGCCATGTCCCGGATGCGCGGCCTCTCCCAGCGCATCCCGGACGCCTACTGGACGGTGACCGTCGCCCTGCTCGCGCTCGCCGCGATCCCTCCCTTCGCCGGCTTCTTCTCCAAGGAGTCCGTCCTCGTCGCCGCCGAGCACACGGCCCTCGGCGAATCCGGCGGCGCCGCCCCGGGAGCGGCGGGCTGGACCGTACTGATCGCCGGACTGCTCACCGCCCTCCTCACCGCCGCCTACGCGGCCCGCCTCTGGCTGCTGACCTTCCGCGGCCGGGGCTCCGAGGTCCCCGACTACGGCAAGCAGCCCCTCTCCATGAACGCCGTCCTGTGGGTGCTGGCCATCCCCACCATCGGCCTCGGCCTGGCCATCGGCTATCTCCCCGGCTGGTTCGACGGCCACAGCCTCGCCCCGAACCTCACCACCTCCGTCCTGGGCACGGGCGTCGCGCTCGTCGGCGGTCTGATCACCTACGGCTGCTGGCGGCACACCTCGGCGCTGGCCGCCCGCACCCCGATCGGGGCCGTCGTCCCCCACCCCGACACGGAGCCCGCCCTCGCGGAGAGGGAAGCCATCGAGATCCACACCCAGGTGTACGGCTCCATCGCGGGCGCACCCGACCCCGCGGACCCCGCCCGTCTCCTGCTGGGGCCGCTCCACCGCCACGCGGCGGCCGGCTTCCATCTCGACGCCGTCTACCACCGGCTGTTCGTACGCCCCGTCCTGGCGGCCGCCCAGCTGGTCCGCTTCCTCGACCGCGAGGTCGTCGACACGTACGTACGCGGCGCGGCCACCGGCACCGGCTGGCTCGGTGCCGCCGTACGCCGTGCCCAGACCGGAAACGTGCAGACCTACCTCAGCGCCCTGCTGGCCGGCTCCGTCGTCCTGGCGATCGCCGCCGTACTCGTCGCCGCCGGAGCGTGAGCCGTGATCGATATCAGTGAATCCGTGATGCAGTTCCTTCTCGCGTTGATCGTCGTCGGGCCGCTCATCGGGGCCGTCGCGGCGCTCCTCCCGGCCCCGCCCGGACTGCGGGGCAAGAGCCCCGACCAGGCCGTGCTGCGCCACGGCGTGACAGTGACAGGCGCGATCCTCGTCGCCGTGATCGTCCTGGCACTCGGCTTCGACCATGACCAGCCGTCAAAGATCCAGGCCACGACGGACATCAGCTGGATCGCGGCCCTGGACGTCCGGATCCACCTCGGCATCGACGGCATTTCCCTCCCTCTTCTGGTCCTGACCGCGCTGCTGACCTTCCTCTGCGCGCTCTACAGCTACTTCAAGATGCCTCCGGGCCCCTCGCCCAAGGGATTCGTCGCCCTGCTGCTCGTGCTCGAATCCGGCACGCTCGCGACCTTCGCCGTCCTCGATCTCGTGCTCTTCTTCCTGGCCTTCGAGATGGTGCTGATCCCGATGTACTTCCTCATCGCCCGCTGGGGCGGCTCGGAAGGCGTCCCCGGCGGCAGGCAGGCCGCCGCCTGGAAGTTCATCCTCTATACGCTGCTCGGCTCCGTGGTCATGCTGCTCGGCCTGCTGCTGATCGGGCTCAACGCGGGCACATTCGACATGGTGGCACTCGCCACTGACAACGGCCGTGGGCTCAGCACATCCGTGCAGCTCATCGCCGTTCTGGCGATCGGCCTCGGCCTCGCGGTCAAGACCCCGATGTGGCCGCTGCACAGCTGGCTGCCCGACGCCCACACCGCCGCCCCGACCGTCGGCTCGGTGCTCCTCGCCGGCGTGCTGCTCAAAATGGGTACGTACGGCTTCGTCCGGATCATCCTGCCCATCGCCCCCGACGGCATGCGGACCTTCGCGCCGTATCTCGCGGCCTTCGCCGTCGTCGGCATCATCTACGGCTCCCTGGCCTGTCTCGCGCTGGCCAAGCAGGGCGCGGGCGGCGACCTCAAACGGCTGATCGCGTACTCCTCCGTCGGCCACATGGGCTTCGTCCTGCTCGGCATCGCGACCATGACGCCCACCGGCGTCAACGGCGCGCTCTTCGCCAACATCGCCCACGGCCTCATCACCGGCCTGCTGTTCTTCCTGGTCGGAGCGGTCAAGGAGCGGTACGGCAGCGCCGACCTCGACACCCTCGCCGGGGCGACCGGCGCCGCGCTCTACGGCCGTGCCCCCCGCCTCGGCGGTCTGCTCGCCTTCGCGGCCGTCGCCTCCCTCGGCCTGCCCGGCCTCGCCGGATTCTGGGGCGAGATGCTCGCGATGTTCGGGGCCTTCAACCCGGCGGAGGGGCTGAGCCGCCCCGCCTTCCTCACCTTCATGGTGATCGCGGGCTTCGGCACGCTGCTCACCGCCGCGTATCTGCTGATCGTCGTACGCCGCGTCTGCATGGGCGCGCACCCGCAGGAAGCCCCGCACCCGCAGGCAGCCCCGCACGGGCACGAAGGACCGCACGGGCCCGAAGGACCGACGGTGCCGACGGCGCCGACGGCGCGCTTCACCGACGTGCGGACCTATGAGTTCGCCGCCTGGACCCCGCTCGTCGTCCTCACCGTCCTCGCCGGACTCTGGCCCGCTGTCCTGCTCGGCCTCACCGACCCCGTCGTGCAGAAGCTCCTCGCAGGAGGCAAGTCGTGACCGTGGCCGCCGAGAGCGCCGCCGGCGCCGCCAGCCTCGTCCAGTCGATCGACTGGCTCGCGATCGCGCCCCCCACCATCACGGCAGTGGTCGCCCTGATCGTGCTCGTCGCCGATCTCTTCGTACCGGAACACCGCAAGCCGCTCCTCGGCGGTATCGCGATCGCCGGTCTGGTCGCGGCGCTCCTCACCCTCCTGCCGCTGCGCGCCGGCGACCGCTCGACGTTCTGCCTCACCAACGACGCCGACGTCTGCGGCTACACCGCCGACCACTTCGCGCTGGTCATCCAGCTGCTGGTGCTCGGCGGGGCGCTGCTCACCGCACTGATCTCGCTCCACGACAGCGGGAAACTCCCCGTAGGGGAGTACTGGTTCCTGCTGCTCGCCTCGGCGGCCGGCGCCGCCCTGCTGCCCGCCTCGCGTGATCTCGCCACTCTGGTCGTCGCCCTCGAAGTGGCGTCGCTGCCCGCGTTCGCGCTCGTCGGACTGCGGCGCGGTGACCGGCTCTCCTCCGAGGCCGCGCTGAAGTTCTTCCTCTCGTCGGTGACCGCGACCGCCGTGATGCTGCTGGGCGTCAGCTTCGTGTACGCCGCGACCGGCACCCTCCACCTCACCCGGATCGCCGCGGAACTGGGGCATGTCCCCGGCCAGCTGGACACCCTCGCCAAGGCGGGCGTCGCCCTGACCCTCGTCGGCTTCGCCTTCAAGACGGCCGCCGCCCCGTTCCACTTCTGGGTGCCCGACACCTATGTGGGCGCGCCCCTGCCCATCGCCGCGTACCTCTCCGTCGTCGGGAAGGCGGTCGGCTTCTCCGGCCTCATCCTCGTGACCGTCATCGCGTTCCCCTCGTACCGCGAGGTGTGGGGCCCGGTCCTCGCGGTCCTCGCCGCGCTCACCATGACCCTGGGCAACGCGGCGGCGCTGCGTCAGTCGGCCACCCGCGCGTGGAGCGCGGTACGGCTGCTGGCCTGGTCGTCCGTGGCCCAGGCGGGCTATCTCCTGGTGCCGATCGCCGCAGCGGCGTACGCGGGCGGCGACCGGATCGGATCGACCGTCGCGTACGCCCTGATGTACGCCGTCGTGAATCTGGGCGCCTTCGCGGTCGTCGCGCTGGTGGCCCGTACGAAGCCGCTGAACCGCCTCTCCGACTACCAGGGCCTCTACGCACGGCGGCCCCTCGTCGCCCTCGCGATGGGCTTCTTCCTGCTCTGCCTGGCCGGACTGCCGCCGGGCATCATCGGCCTGTTCGCCAAGGTCACGGTCTTCTCCGCGGCCGTCGACGCGGGCCTCGGCTGGCTGGCCGTCGTCATGGCCGCCAATGTGGTGATCGCGCTGTACTACTACCTCCAGTGGACGGCGGTCCTCTTCCGCGCGCCGGAGGCGGAGCCGGAGGCCGGTACCGGCGCGGCGGAAGCCGTCGGCGCGGCCCCGGAGTCCGGGGGCGACGAGGTGGCCATCGGCCGGCCCCCCGCGGCCCTCGCCGTCGCCATCGCGCTCACGGCCGCGGCCGGTGTCGCCCTCTCCGGGGTGCCCCAGCTCGTACTACGCTTCGCCGGTACGGGCCTCTTCTGAGCCGCGCGCCAACCGGCCTCTTCTGAGCCCCGTACCGACCCCGCGCACCACGTCACACCACCACGGCCCGTACCACCGCCACCCGGACGGCGTACGCCCCTGTCCGGCGGCACAAGGGAACCCGGGCCGCCCGCCTGGCGTTGACCAGTACGGAAGGGTCCACTGAAGAGTGGAGCAGCACCAGCAAAGGGTTCCCCTGCCGCACCACTTGGAGGGCGTACCGTGCACCGCCGGCACAACGGGCTCAGGACCGCCGTACTCCTCGGGGGACTGTCCGCACTCATCATCGCGATCGGCAGTTTCTTCGGCAGTACGGGCCTGATCGTCGCGCTTGTCGTGGCGATCGGCACGAACGCGTACGCCTACTGGAACAGCGACAAGCTGTCCCTGCGCGCCATGCGCGCCCGCCCCGTCAGCGAATTCGAGGCGCCTCAGCTCTACCGCATCGTCCGTGAGCTCTCGACCGCCGCCCGCCAGCCCATGCCACGGCTCTACATCTCGCCCACACAGGCCCCCAACGCGTTCGCCACCGGCCGTAACCCGCGCAATGCCGCCGTCTGCTGCACGGAAGGCATCCTCCAGATCCTGGACGAGCGCGAGCTGCGCGGAGTCCTCGGCCATGAGCTGAGCCATGTCTACAACCGGGACATCCTGATCTCCTCCGTCGCCGGAGCCCTCGCCTCAGTGGTGATGTTCCTGGTGAACTTCGCCTGGCTGATCCCTTTCGGCCGGTCCGACGACGATGACGGCCCCGGCATCTTCGGAATGCTGCTGATCATGATTCTGGGTCCCCTCGCGGCCTCGGTCATCCAGCTCGCGGTGAGCCGTTCGCGGGAGTACGAAGCCGATGCCTCGGGCGCCCAGATCACCGGCGACCCCCTCGCTCTGGCCAGTGCGCTGCGTAAACTGGACGCCGGGACGAAACAGCTCCCGCTGCCGCCCGAGCCACGTATCGAGACCGCGAGCCACATGATGATCGCGAACCCCTTCCGTCCCGGGGACGGGGTCTCGAAGCTGTTCTCCACGCACCCGCCGATGGCGGAGCGCATCGCCCGACTGGAACAGATGGCAGGTCGCCGACCATGAAGACAATCCTGAACGTCATATGGCTCGTTCTGTGCGGTTTCTGGATGTGCCTCGGCTATCTGCTGGCAGGCGCGCTGCTCTGCATCACGATCATCGGCATCCCCTTCGGGGTGGCCGCGTTCCGTATCGGGTTCTACGCGCTGTGGCCCTTCGGCTATACGGCGGTCGACCGCCGCGACGCGGGGGCGCCCTCGTGCGTCGGCAATGTGCTGTGGCTGGTTCTCGCGGGCTGGTGGCTCGCCCTCGGCCATGTCCTCACCGGCATCGCCCTGTGCGTCACGATCATCGGAATCCCGCTGGGCCTGGCCAACTTCAAGCTGATTCCCATCTCGCTGGCGCCGCTCGGCAAGGAAATCGTCCCCACTGACCAGCCGTTCGCGGCCCGCTGACCGCTTCCCGCGCTGCCGGCCGCTTCCTGTGCATACGCCATGAACTCCCGGCGGTCACGCCTCCAGGTGCAACCGCCACCCGCCCGTACAGCGTCTTCCAGGGCAAGACCGTACGAGAGGCAGGTTCATGGCATGGGTGTCATCAGCTGGATCATTCTAGGACTTCTCGCCGGGGCCGCCGCCAAGATTCTGCTCCCCGGCCGGGACCCGGGCGGACTGATCGGTACGACCCTCATCGGTATCGCGGGAGCCTTCATCGGCGGCTGGATCTCGGCCCGTTGGCTCGACCATCCCATCAGCAAGGAGTTCTACGACGGGGCGACCTGGATTTCGGCGATCGGCGGCGCTCTTGTGCTGCTCGTTCTCTACCGGCTTCTTTTCGGCCACTCCCGCGCCCGCTGACCCGGCTCCGCTGACCCGGCGGCCGTCGACCCCGCGCCCGCTGACCCCGGCTACACGAGGCCGGCTACGCGAGGCCGGCTAGGCGAGGTCGGCTACGCGAGGCCGGTCTCGCGCAGGGTGATGTTCAGCCGTCCGCCGCCCAGGCCCGTGGCCGGGTGGGCCGTATCCGGATAGACCTTGGGCACCCCGTGGTACGCGTACCGCGACGGTCCTCCGAAGACGAAGAGGTCCCCGGAGGAGAGCTCGACATCCGTGTACGGTCGCCCCCGGCTCTCCGTATTGCCGAAGCGGAAGACACAGCGATCACCGATGCTCAGGGACACCACCGGCGCCCCGGACCTCTCGTCCTTGTCCTGGTGCATCCCCATCTTCGCGGCGCCCTCGTAGAAGTTGATCAGCGCCGTGTCCGGGGTGTACGCCGCACCGGCCGCCGGATCGCCGTACGCCTCGACCAGCGCCTCGCGCCCCAACCCGACAAGCCAGTCCGGGAACTCCGCGACCCGCGCGCCGTTCACATCGCCCGCGGTACGGGTGTACGCGTACGGCTGCCAGTGCCAGCCCACGCAGACGGTCTGTACGGACATCACACCGCCGCTCGGCAGCACGGTGTGCCGGATCGGCACCGGCCCCCGCGCCCAGCCCCGGCAAGCGACCACCAGCTCCCGCTGCCGCTCCTCGGACAGCCAGGAGGGCACGTGCACGGCGCCGGGAGCGACGACGGCTCGCGGCCTCGGGAACAGTTCTCCGCTCATCACACCAGAGCGCCCTCCAGGCCGAGGAGCCGCTCCTTGCGGTCCACTCCGCCCGCGTACCCCCGCAGCGCCCCGTCCGCGCCGATCACCCGATGACACGGCCGTACGACAAGGAGCGGATTGCGCCCGATCGCGGTCCCGACGGCCCGCACCCCGGCCCCGGACGAGCCGACCTGCCCGGCGATCTGCCCGTAGGTCACGGTCACGCCGTACGGAATGGCGTCCACCGCCTGCCAGACCCGCCGCTGGAAGTCCGTACCGCTGTCCGCGTACTCGATCCGGAACCGCGTCAGCGTGCCGTCGAAATACGCCCCGAGCTGCCCGGCGATCTCCTCGAACGCCTCCGGCGCCCGGCCCCATCCGTCCTCGACGACGGCCGCGCCCTTCTGCCCCGGCAGGGAGAGCGAGGCGAGCGCGACGCCGCCGTTCGCGGTGGCGGACTCCTCGCCGACCAGCAGCAGTTCGCCCAGCGGGCTGTCCAGCGTCGTGTACATGGTCCTGGTCATCACTCGTTCCTCTCCTCGCAGTGCGTTCAGCTGCCTACGAGTAACGAGTCTCCGCCTCCCGCACCGCCGGAGCTGGCGGAATTCGGACAGCACGCCCGGCCGGCGGCCGGGGCGGGAGCGGAGCGCGCGCCCCGCACCCGTGCCGCCTACCTCACCGACGGCTCACCAGCGGTCACCGGCGGCTCACCGGTAGTTCACGAACTGGAGCGCGAAGTCGAAGTCATGCCCCTTCAGCAGGGAGATCACGGTCTGCAGGTCGTCGCGGCTCTTCGAGCTGACCCGCAGCTCGTCGCCCTGCACCTGCGCCTTGACGCCCTTGGGGCCCTCATCGCGGATGATCTTCGCGACCTTCTTGGCGTTGTCCTGGGAGATGCCTTCCTCGATCGAAGCGAAGATCTTGTACTCCTTGCCGGACAGCTGGGGCTCGCCCGCGTCCAGCGCCTTGAGCGAGATCCCGCGCTTGATCAGCTTGGACTGGAAGACGTCGAGGATCGCGTTGACCCGCTCCTCCGAATTCGCCTGCATGAGGATCTTCTCGCCGGACCAGCCGATCGAGGCGCCGACGTTCTTGAAGTCGTAACGCTGCGCGATCTCCTTCGAGGCCTGGTTGAGGGCGTTGTCGATCTCCTGCCGCTCGACCTTCGAGACGATGTCGAAACTGGAGTCGGCCATGTCCTGTGGCTCCTTGTATCGGTGCTGTTCGGGTGCTCATCGCATGCTCGCTGCGCGACCGGACACCGCCGGCCGCTGCCGTAAAGCCTAGTCACCCACGCCCGCCTGGAGTGCTGCTCAAACCGGTGGCAGAGCACCCCCGAGCATCGGGTATCGTTTACGTCGTTGCCACGGAGCACCGCACAAAGCGGCCTCTCCACCTGGCAGCGACATCCCATGGCGGTGTGCCCGAGTGGCCAATGGGAGCGGACTGTAAATCCGTCGGCTTAGCCTACCCAGGTTCGAATCCTGGCGCCGCCACGCGATAGAGATGGCCCCTGATCCACGTCAGACGTGAATCAGGGGCCATTCTCATTTCCGGCTTGTCGTCCGGAGCCGCCCGGAGCCCTCCGGAGCCGTCCGGTCAACGCCCCGCTACCCGCCCGGGGCCAGATCGGCGAGGCGGAACGCCAGCTCCGTCTCCCCGTTGGCCGGGTCCGCTTCCACCCGTGGGTCGGTCTTGTACGACTCCAGTCGGCAGCCCCAGTGCTCCACCCCGTCGACCACGGTCATGTCCCACTCCAGCCCCTCGTGCACCGCCCACTCCCGCAGCCCCCCGGCCACCTCCAACAGCCCGCTGGGATGGCCGAGGTGAGTGATCGTCGCGTAGTGGCCGGCGGGCAGTGTCCCGACGCGGATCTCGCCCTCCGGCTCCGGTGCCGACACCAGCGGGACGCCGGCCTCCACCTCCGACTCGCCGTCCATGTCGATGGTGCGGTAGCGGAAGAACGGCGCCCCCGCCAGTTCGAGCCCCTGGCCGAGCACCCAGCCGATGAGCTCGGGCAGCCGGTCGGCGATCGTCGGAAATTCCTCCATCCGGACGGATTTTCCGATGGCCACGTACGGCTGATCGCCCCGGCGGACGATTTTCGGCAGGCTCACGGACTCGCTCCGGTCCATTTCCTCACCCACGCCCCTCACCCACGCCCTCACTCACACGCTCATCGCTCATGTCCTCGTTCATGAGAGCAAGGACCGCCGCGGGGCCCGGAACTCATCGTCCGCCCGTCGCCGCCTTCACCGCCTCGGCCACCGGCACCGTCCCGCCGATGAGCTCCAGCGTCAGACCCGCGGTCCCGGGGGTCTCCGCCAACTCGGCCAGCACCGCCGCCACATCGTCACGCGGCACCGCCCCCCGTCCCGTCGACTCGGCGAGCTGTACGAGCCCCGTCCCGGGGTCGTTCGTCAGCAGCCCCGGCCGCAGGATCGTCCAGTCGAGCGCGGACCTGGACCGTACGTACATGTCCGCCGCGCCCTTGGCCCGCTGATACACGTCGAAGACGTCGTCGCCCCGGTGCTCCGGGTCCGCGCCCATGGACGAGACGACGAGGTGACGGCGTACGCCCGCGCGCTCGGCGGCGTCCGCGAAGAGCACCGCCGCGCCCTTGTCCACCGTCTCCTTGCGGGCCGCTCCGCTCCCGCCGCCCGCGCCCGCGGCGAACACCGCCGCGTCCGCGTCCTTCAGCACCGCGGCCACCTCCTCGACCGAGGCCGACTCCAGGTCCAGTACGACCGGTTCGGCACCGGCGTCGCGCAGATCCTCCGCCTGCCCCGGGTCGCGGATGATGCCCGCGGCCTCGTGTCC
This sequence comes from Streptomyces sp. NPDC056835, assembly GCF_042789485.1. Taxonomy (NCBI): domain Bacteria; kingdom Bacillati; phylum Actinomycetota; class Actinomycetes; order Kitasatosporales; family Streptomycetaceae; genus Streptomyces; species Streptomyces sp. NPDC056835. Next base: position 269,163 of record NZ_JBHUBB010000002.1, on the reverse strand, counting down.
GCGGGCGGCGAGCAGTCGCTCCAGCCGCAGCGCGATCTGACCATGTCCTCCGGCAATCACGATTCGCATGCTCACGACCGTACGTCCGCGGGCCGTTCGCCGCCGACCGGCATCCCGCTCAGGGGCCGGGGTTCCCCAGGACGGACCGTCCCTGCCGGGGCAGTTCGAGCGCGACCGCCGCCGCCGAGTCGCAGTACTCCCGTACGGCGCTCGTCCGCGCCACCACCCGCCCGCGGTGGATGACGATCCTGCTGTACGCGAGAGACAGCGCGCCCTCGATCCGCTCCCCGCGCACGGCGAGCAGCTCCGCCGGAAAACCCGCCTCGACCCGTACCTCGGGCAGTCCCATCACCGCCCGCGCCGCCACGCTCACCGCGTCGTACGCGTCCGCCGCCGGCATCCCGCCCCGCGACGCCAGCAGATACGCGGCCTCCAGCGGATCGCCGCGCCCCACCGGATTCGACACGTCCCGCAGCGCCCCGCTGCCCGCCGCGATCCGCACACCGGCCGCCCGCAGCAGCTGTACGGGGGCGACGCCGCGCTCGGCGCCCGGTGGCCCGGAGCACCATGAGTCCGCGCCGGGCGACGCCGTACCGTGCCGGTCCGCACCGCTCCACCGGTCCGCGCCCACCCGCTCCACATCCGCGCCTTCCACGCCTCCGCAGCCGCCCTGCGGCAGACAGATCACCGTCACGCCGGCCGCCGCCAGCTGGTCTGCGGCCCGCCCCGCCGCCTCGGCGGGCAGTCCGGCCAGCCCCGCGCACGGCCCGAGCGCCACCCCGGGCCGCAGGCCGCCCGCCATCGCGGCCAGCCGGGCGAGCCGGACCGGATCGTCACCGTCCGTATGCAGATCGACGGGACAGCCGTGCTCGGCGGCGATCCCCAGCACCGCTTCCGCGTACCCGGCCGGATCCGGGTCCAGGTCGGGGCAGCCGCCCACCACACCCGCGCCCATCTTCACCGCGTCCCGCAGCATCGCGAGCCCGTCGGCGCCCGCGAGGCCGGTCAGCAGCCGCGGTACGGCGACGGCGGTCAGATTGGCGAGACCGCGCAGCGAACGCCGGGCCTGGAGCACCGCCTCCATCCGGCCCAGCTCCCGCGCGTCCCCGATCCGTACGTGGGAGCGCAGCGCGGTCGCGCCGTGCCCGAGTTGCAGCAGGGTGGCCTCGGTGGCGCGGCGCTGGACATCCTCGGGGGAGTAGGGGCCCGGTCCGTCGGGGGTGAGCGCGGTGAGGGCGGTGTCACTGTGGGCGTGCGGTTCGGCCGGCGCGGGGAGCAGCAGATAGCCGGCCAGATCCAGCCGTGTGCCGTGCGCGGCGAGACTGCCCGCCGTGCCCACGGCCTCGATCCGGCCCGAGCCGAGCCGTACGTCCACGACGCGGCCGTCGGTGAGACGGGCGCCGCACAGGACGAGCGCGGTGGTGTCGGCCGGGGCTCCGTCGAATGGCTGCGGCTGGCTGTCGGGCATCGGGCTCCTGGTGAGGGCTTTCTGGTCGGACTCCGGCGTGCGAGCTCACGCAGCGTGAGTCGACCTTAGGGGCGCCTCGGTCGGCCTTCGAGGAGGAGCGCGACAGTCGTACCGACGAGCCCACCAGTGGCGTACGGGACACCGTGGGACGCGTGGGGCGTGGGGCGGGAAAACGGATTTGGGCGATCGGCAACCGACCGTGTAATGTCTTCATCGCTCGCCCCAATAGCTCAGTCGGTAGAGCGTCTCCATGGTAAGGAGAAGGTCTACGGTTCGATTCCGTATTGGGGCTCAGATGTTCGGTGATCCTCGCCTTCGGGCGAGGAGATCCAACATCGAAGCGGTGTAGCTCAGTCGGTAGAGCAAGCGGCTCATAATCGCTGTGTCACCGGTTCAAGTCCGGTCACCGCTACACAAAGTAGCCGATTGTGGGGTCGGTCCTTCGATCGGCTACTCTTTTCTGCGTTCATCCGTTCATCCGTTGTCCGTCCAAGGAGCACTCACGTGGCTGCCACCGACGTCCGCCCGAAGATCACGCTGGCCTGCGTGGAGTGCAAGGAGCGGAACTACATCACCAAGAAGAACCGGCGTAACAACCCGGACCGTCTTGAGATGAAGAAGCACTGCCCGCGCTGCAACTCGCACACCGCGCACCGCGAAACGCGCTGAATCAGGCTCGTATGCGAGGCCGTCCCCGGTTGGGGACGGCCTCGTGTCGTTTCTCTTGTCCACGTCAAGCTTGTCTACATCAGGCTTGTGGTCATCAACATCAGGAGGGAGCGAGCCAGTGGCGCTCGATCAGTCCTTCGTGGGGCGGAGCTATCCGCCCACCGCGCCGTACGAGGTCGGCCGGGAGAAGATCCGCGAGTTCGCCGAGGCGGTGGGCGACCCCAATCCGGCGTACACCGATCTGGAGGCCGCCAAGGCCCTCGGGCACTGCGATGTGATCGCGCCGCCGACCTTTGTCTTCGCCATCACCTTCAAGGCCGCGGGTGAGGTCATCGCCGATCCGCAGCTGGGTCTGGACTACAGCCGTGTCGTGCACGGTGACCAGAAGTTCGCGTACACCCGCCCCGTGCGGGCGGGCGACCGGCTGAGCGTCACGTCGACCATCGAGGCGATCAAGTCCCTGGCCGGGAACGACATCATCGATGTCCGCGGTGAAGTGCGCGACGAGGCCGGCGAGCATGTCGTGACCGCGTGGACCAAGCTGGTGGCGCGCGCCGCCGAGGGGGCGTGAGGCCGGTGACCGCGAAGATCGGTTACGACGAGGTCGAGATCGGTACGGAGCTGCCGGCCCGTGGCTTCCCCCTCACCCGCGCGACGCTGGTGCGGTACGCGGGCGCTTCCGGGGACTTCAACCCGATCCACTGGAACGAGAAGTTCGCCAAGGAGGTCGGGCTCCCGGACGTCATCGCGCACGGCATGTTCACCATGGCCGAGGCGATCCAGGTGGTGACCGACTGGGTGGGCGACCCGGGAGCCGTCGTCGAGTACGGCGTCCGCTTCACCAAGCCGGTCGTGGTGCCCAATGACGACCAGGGCGCGCTGATCGAGGTCAGCGCCAAGGTCGCGGCCAAGCTGGAGGACAACAAGGTCCGGGTGGATCTGACGGCGATGAGCGCGGGGCAGAAGGTGCTGGGCATGTCCCGCGCCGTTGTCCGGCTCGCCTGAGCGATCGACCGAGCCGGCGATCGACCGAGTCATCGGCTGAGCGATCGACGAGTAAGGGGTGCCCGCAATGGGGAAGAGGCGAAGGAGCGCGAGCCCGCCGCCGTCTGATCCCGTCGGGGCAGGAGCCCCGTCCCGCCGCCGGGCAGGAGCCCCGCCCCGCCGGAGCAGGACCTACGGGCCGTCGAGATCCGATCCCCGGATCCCGGCGGCCCGTACTCTTGTCCCGTGCAGGAACTCCACGACGCCCCCCTCGCCCCACTGACCACCTTCCGCCTCGGCGGCCCGGCGACCCGCCTGGTCACGGCGGTCACCGACGACGAAGTGATCGCCACCGTGCGCGAGGCGGACGCCGCCGGTACGCCGCTGCTGATCATCGGCGGCGGCAGCAATCTGATCATCGGGGACAAGGGCTTCGACGGCACCGCCCTGCGCATCGCGACCAAGGGCTTCTCGTTCGACGGCACCACGCTGGAACTGGCCGCCGGAGAGATCTGGACCGACGCCGTCGCCCGTACCGTCCAAGCGGGCCTGGCCGGCATCGAATGCCTCGCCGGGATCCCCGGCTCGGCCGGTGCCACGCCGATCCAGAACGTCGGCGCGTACGGCCAGGAGGTGTCGAGCACCCTCACCGAGGTCGTCGCCTACGACCGCTCCGCCGGCCGGACGGTCACGCTCACCAACGCCGACTGCGGCTTCTCGTACCGCCACAGCCGGTTCAAGCGGCACCCCGACCGCTGGGTCGTCCTGCGGGTCCGCTTCGCTCTGGAGGACGCGCGGGGGCTCTCCGCCCCGCTCAAGTACGCCGAGACGGCGCGCGTCCTCGGTGTCGAACCCGGCGACCGCGTCCCGGTGGAGACCGCGCGGGACACCGTCCTCAAGCTGCGGGCGGGCAAGGGCATGGTGCTCGACCCCGAGGACCACGACACCTGGTCGGCCGGCTCCTTCTTCACCAACCCGATCCTCACCGACGGGGAGCACGCGGAGTTCGTCGCGCGCGTACGGGCCCGCCTCGGCGACGAGGTGACGCCGCCCGGGTTCCCGGACGGGGAGGGGCGTACGAAGACCTCCGCGGCCTGGCTGATCGACCGGGCCGGTTTCACCAAGGGATACGGCACGGGCCCGGCCCGTATCTCCACCAAGCACACCCTCGCCCTCACCAACCGGGGCGCGGCGACCACCGAGGATCTGCTCGCGCTCGCCCGCGAGGTGGTGGCCGGGGTCCAGGAGGCGTTCGGGATCACGCTGGTCAACGAGCCGGTGACGGTCGGCGTCAGCCTCTAGCGGGTTATCCGGCCGGATAAACGGGCGTCAGTCGGCCAGCCAGCCGTCGATGCCCGTCAGCAGCTTCTCCCGTACCTCCCGCGGCGCCGCCGAGCCACGCACCGACTGCCGCGCCAGCTCGGCCAGTTCGGTGTCGCTGAAGCCCTGGTGCCGGCGGGCCAGCTCGTACTGCGCCGCCAGCCGGGAGCCGAAGAGCAGCGGGTCGTCCGCGCCCAGCGCCATCGGGACCCCGGCGTCGAACAGCGTCCGCAACGGGACGTCCTCCGGCTTCTCGTAGACGCCCAGCGCGACATTCGAGGACGGGCAGACCTCGCAGGTCACCCCGTGCTCCGCGAGTTCGCGCAGCAGTTTCGGGTCCTCCGCCGCGCGGACGCCGTGCCCGATACGGGCCGCCCGCAGATCGTCCAGACAGTCCCGTACGGACGCGGGCCCGGTCAGCTCACCGCCGTGCGGCGCGGCCAGCAGCCCGCCGTCCCTGGCGATCGCGAAGGCCCGGTCGAAGTCCCTGGCCATCCCGCGTCGCTCGTCATTGGAGAGCCCGAAGCCGACGACACCCCGGTCCGCGTACCGCACGGCGAGCCGGGCCAGCGTCCTGGCCTCCAGCGGATGCTTCATCCGGTTCGCCGCCACCAGCACCCGCATCCCCAGACCGGTCTCCCTGGACGCGGTGTCCACGGCGTCCAGGATGATTTCCAGGGCCGGGATCAGTCCGCCGAGATGGGGGGCGTACGAGGTGGGGTCGACCTGGATCTCCAGCCAGCCCGAGCCGTCGCGTACGTCCTCCTCGGCAGCCTCGCGCACCAGCCGCTGGATGTCCTCGGGCGTCCGCAGACAGGACCGGGCGATGTCGTAGAGCCGCTGGAAGCGGAACCAGCCGCGTTCGTCGGTCGCGCGAAGCTTGGGCGGTTCGCCGCTGGTCAGCGCGTCGGGGAGGTGAACGCCGTACTTGTCGGCGAGTTCGAGCAGCGTCGTGGGCCGCATCGAACCGGTGAAGTGCAGATGCAGATGAGCCTTGGGCAGCAGGCTGAGATCGCGGGGGCGGGTGGTGCTCTCCATTCGTAGATCCTGCCGCATGCTCGCGCCGACCGGCAGCCACTTTCCCCGATCGAGATCTTGTCCGAACGCAAAAACGGGCTCCCGGCGATCGCCGGGAGCCCGTCGCGGACCACTCAGTCCCTGGCCTCGCCCAGCAGCTTCTGGATCCTGCCGATGCCCTCCGCCAGGTCCTCGTCACCGAGCGCGTACGACAGCCGCAGATAGCCGGGTGTGCCGAACGCCTCTCCGGGGACGACCGCGACCTCGGCCTCGTCCAGGATCAGCGCGGCCAGCTCGACCGACGTCCGGGGGCGCTTGCCGCGGATCTCCTTGCCCAGCAGGGCCTTCACCGACGGGTACGCGTAGAAGGCGCCCTCCGGCTCCGGGCAGACGACGCCGTCGATCTCGTTCAGCAGCCGCACGATGGTCTGACGGCGCCGGTCGAAGGCGGCACGCATCTCGGCGACCGCGGTGAGGTCACCGGAGACGGCGGCGATCGCCGCGGCCTGCGAGACATTGGCGACATTGGACGTGGCGTGCGACTGGAGGTTGGTCGCGGCCTTGACGACGTCCTTGGGGCCGACGATCCACCCCACACGCCAGCCGGTCATCGCATAGGTCTTGGCCACACCATTGACCACGACGCACTTGTCACGCAGCTCCGGCACGGCGGCCGGCAGGGAGGTGAAGGCGGCGTCGCCGTACACGAGGTGCTCGTAGATCTCGTCCGTCATCACCCACAGCCCGTGCTCGACGGCCCAGCGGCCGATGGCCCCGGTGTCGGCGGGGCTGTAGACGGCGCCCGTCGGGTTCGACGGCGAGACGAAGAGGACGACCTTCGTACGCTCGGTGCGCGCGGCCTCCAACTGCTCGACGGAGACCCGGTAGCCGGTGGTCTCGTCGGCCACGACCTCTACCGGGACACCGCCGGCCAGCCGGATCGACTCGGGGTACGTCGTCCAGTACGGAGCCGGGACGATGACCTCGTCGCCCGGGTCCAGGATGGCCGCGAACGCCTCGTAGATCGCCTGCTTGCCACCATTGGTCACCAGGACCTGGGAGGGCTCGATCTCGTAGCCGGAGTCGCGCAGCGTCTTCGCCACGATCGCGGCCTTGAGCTCGGGGAGCCCCCCGGCCGGCGTGTAGCGGTGGTACTTGGGGTTGCGGCACGCCTCGACAGCGGCATCGACGATGTAGCCGGGCGTCGGGAAGTCGGGCTCGCCGGCGCCGAAGCCGATCACCGGACGCCCGGCCGCCTTCAGGGCCTTGGCCTTGGCGTCCACGGCGAGGGTCGCGGACTCGGAGATCGCGCCGATACGGGCGGAGACCCGGCGCTCGGTCGGAGGGATTGCAGCGCTCATGCGCCCATGGTCCCAGACCCGAAACCTCGTCGGCACACAGGTTTCGCTGGGTGGACACATAGAAGGAGAACGGGCGAGCGGGACGGGGCCACGACTGTCGCGGCGGAAGCTGTTCGACGCGAGGGCCGGGACCACGTACACTCACTCGTCGTTGGCCCTCAGCCACCAGGTCCGTACCGCGCACTCCGTGCGTACGGTCGGATGCGGTAGGTTGGGGAAAACGCAAAGGGTCGTAGCTCAATTGGTAGAGCACTGGTCTCCAAAACCAGCGGTTGGGGGTTCAAGTCCCTCCGGCCCTGCTACACACATCCTCGCCAGGATGTGTGCGCATGTACGTACATTGAATGCATCGCCGTGCGGCTCCCCCGGGCGCGGCACGGCCACGACCCGGAATCAGGTGAGAGAGCGTGACGGACGCCGTGGGCTCCATCGACAAGCCTGATGCCGACGACGAGTCCGCCGAGTCGAAGAAGCCGCGCAAGGGCGGCAAGCGTGGCAAGAAGGGCCCTCTGGGCCGGCTCGCGCTCTTCTACCGCCAGATCGTCGCCGAGCTGCGCAAGGTCGTCTGGCCCACTCGTAACCAGCTGACCACGTACACCACCGTGGTGATTGTCTTCGTCGTCGTCATGATCGGTTTGGTGACCGTGATTGACTATGGCTTCCAGAACGCAATCAAGTACGTCTTCGGCTGATCCCGCGGAGGGAGCCTCGGCGAGGCGTCCCTTTCGCGTGTTCCACCCAATGAGCCAGGAAGAAGCAGCCACCGTGTCTGACCCGAAACTGAACGACGCCAGCGAGTCGGTGGAGTCCCGCGAGGACGAAACCGGCATCGTCGAGGCGGCGGACGCTGTCGAGCCAGACCAGGCCGAAGCCGCTGACGTCGCCGCGGGCGAGCCGGCCGAGGAAGCCGCGCTCCATATCGAGGACGACGAGGACGGCCCCGCGGCGGACGACGCCGACGAGTTCGCCGCTGACGAGGCCGCGAGCGACGCCGACGAGATCGAAGCCGACGAAGAGCCCGAGGTTCCCGTCGACCCCGTCGCCGCCCTCCGTGAGGAACTCCGCGGGCTGCCCGGCGAGTGGTACGTGATCCACACCTACGCGGGCTACGAGAAGCGCGTGAAGGCGAACCTGGAGCAGCGTGCCGTCTCGCTGAACGTCGAGGAGTTCATCTACCAGGCCGAGGTCCCCGAGGAAGAGATCGTCCAGATCAAGAACGGCGAGCGCAAGAACGTTCGCCAGAACAAGCTCCCGGGCTACGTCCTGGTGCGCATGGATCTGACGAACGAGTCCTGGGGCGTCGTCCGTAACACCCCCGGTGTCACCGGCTTCGTGGGCAACGCCTACGACCCGTACCCGCTGACCCTGGACGAGATCGTCAAGATGCTCGCGCCGGAGGCCGAGGAGAAGGCCGCCCGTGAGGCCGCGGAGGCCGAGGGCAAGCCCGCCCCGTCCCGCAAGGTCGAGGTCCAGGTGCTGGACTTCGAGGTCGGCGACTCGGTCACCGTCACCGACGGTCCGTTCGCCACGCTCCAGGCGACCATCAACGAGATCAACGCCGACTCGAAGAAGGTCAAGGGCCTGGTCGAGATCTTCGGCCGCGAGACCCCGGTCGAGCTGAGCTTCGACCAGATCCAGAAGAACTGAGCCCAGCGGGCGGCACGCGCTTCGGCGCCCGCCCGCGCCAGCAGCTTCCGACAGGTCAGACAGGCTCATACCGCTGTCTGACCTGTCGGTTTTTGGCCGCGCACCTATACCCGTTATCGTTGTGCGGTATGCCTCCATCCGGATGACCGGACGGCTGGCTGAAAACTCTCACTAGGACCCGGAGAGAGCAATGCCTCCCAAGAAGAAGAAGGTCACGGGGCTTATCAAGCTCCAGATCAGCGCCGGCGCGGCCAACCCGGCTCCGCCGGTCGGCCCCGCGCTGGGCCAGCACGGCGTCAACATCATGGAGTTCTGCAAGGCCTACAACGCCGCGACCGAGTCGCAGCGTGGCATGGTCGTGCCGGTGGAGATCACGGTCTACGAGGACCGCTCCTTCACCTTCATCACCAAGACGCCGCCGGCCGCCAAGCTGATCCTCAAGGCCGCGGGCGTGGACAAGGGCTCAGGCGAGCCGCACGTCAAGAAGGTCGCGAAGCTCACCCGCGACCAGGTGCGCGAGATCGCCACCACCAAGATGCCCGACCTGAACGCCAACGACCTGGACGCCGCCGAGAAGATCATCGCCGGCACCGCCCGTTCCATGGGCGTCACGGTCGAGGGCTGACCCAGCCGGGCAAGCCCCAGTGGCAGGGCCATGCGCGGCCCGGACCACGACCTCCACACCTGATGAACCACCAGGAGACGAAGTGAAGCGCAGCAAGGCTCTCCGCGGCGCGGACGCCAAGATCGACCGGGAGCGTACGTACGCCCCGCTTGAGGCCGTCCGTATCGCCAAGGACACCACCACCACCAAGTTCGACGGCACCGTCGAGGTGGCCATGCGGCTGGGCGTCGACCCCCGCAAGGCCGACCAGATGGTCCGTGGCACCGTGAACCTTCCGCACGGCACCGGCAAGACCGCCCGGGTCCTGGTCTTCGCGACCGGTGACCGTGCCGAGGCCGCGCGTGCCGCGGGCGCCGACATCGTCGGCGCCGACGAACTCATCGACGAGGTTTCGAAGGGCCGTCTGGACTTCGACGCCGTCGTCGCCACCCCGGACCTCATGGGCAAGGTCGGCCGCCTCGGCCGCGTCCTCGGCCCGCGCGGTCTGATGCCGAACCCCAAGACCGGCACCGTCACCCCCGATGTCACCAAGGCTGTGAACGACATCAAGGGCGGCAAGATCGAGTTCCGCGTCGACAAGCACTCGAACCTGCACTTCATCATCGGCAAGGTCTCCTTCGACGAGACGAAGCTGGTCGAGAACTACGCCGCGGCGCTGGAGGAGGTCCTCCGCCTCAAGCCGTCCGCCGCCAAGGGCCGCTACATCAAGAAGGCGACCCTGGCCACGACGATGGGCCCCGGCATTCCGCTGGACGCCAACCGCACCCGCAACCTCCTCGTGGAGGAGGACCCGGCCGCCGTCTGACACGGACGACAGCCGCGGATCCCGCGTACGAAAAGCCGGTTCCCGCACCTCTCCGGAGGTGCGGGAACCGGCTTTTTTCCGTGCCGGTCTGTCAGAGGCATGGGTTACCGTGCACGGGAGTTGAACTCGTAACCAAGGGGTGGGGCATGAGCACGGTGGTATGGAGGCGCGGGGGCGTCTCGCTGGTGGCGGTGGCTGTCATCGCCGCTGTCGCGGGCTGTCAGAGCGCCGGCGGTACGGCACAGTCCTCGTCAGGGGTCGCGGATGTCATCACCGCCGCTTTCAAGAAGACCTCCGAGGCGAAGTCGGCCAAGGTCCGCATGTCGATGTCGATACCGGCGGGGACGGGCGCGGCGGGCGACATGGAAATGTCCGGCGTCATGGGGTGGGACCCCACGGTGATGGACATGACCATGGACGGATCGGCGCTGGCGGCCGACGCCACGGCCCCGGACAAGATCCGTGTGGTGTGGCTCGACAACGCGATGTACATGGACATGGGCGCCGACGCGGCCAAGGAGATGGAGGGCAAGCGCTGGATGAAGATCGACCTGGGAGCCGTGGCCGAAGCCTCCGGGGACAAGGCGCTCCAGAAGCAGCTGGCGGGCGGCCTGGAGAACATGAACCAGGACCCGGCCCAGCAGCTCGCCCTGCTGCTCGACTCGCCGAATCTGAAGCACGTCGGCAGCGAGAAGGTCGACGGCGTCCAGGCCGAGCACTACAAGGGCACGCTCACGCTCGACGAGATGATGAAGTCCCAGGGGTCACTCGACGTGCTCAGCGAGAAGGAGCGTGCGGACCTCCTCGACTCGATGAAGAAGTCGGGCCTGAAGGGGTACGACACGGAGGTCTGGGTCAACGAGGACGACTATCCGGTGAAGATGGACGTCGGCATGGTCACCGCTCAGGGCGAGGTCACCATGACGGCGCACTACTCCGACTACGGAGCGAAGGTGCGGGTCCAGGCCCCGCCGGCCGGAGAGATCTTCGACGTCGCCGAGCTGCTGGGCAAGCTGGGCGATGCCGGAGCCGGAGCCGCCACCGGCTGATTTGGCACGTGACGTGTCATTCCCGTATTCTTCCCCAGAAGCCAAAGACCGCTGGTCGTTGCCGTGTGCTCGTAAGAGGGTGCGGCGGCCGAAGGATCCGCTAGCTGCGGACGACCCGCGCAGGTGACTGTGGACAGTTCCCGGATTCCATTCGGTCGAGCTACGCCCCGTGCGCCTGCGCCGGGGCGTTTCGTTTTGCCCAGCCCCTTCTGAGCGGTCCTCATCACCCGGAAGGAGGCCGACGCTCATGGCAAGGCCCGACAAGGCTGCCGACGTAGCCGAGCTGACGGACAAGTTCCGCAGCTCGAACGCCGCCGTGCTGACCGAGTACCGGGGTCTCACCGTGGCGCAGCTCAAGGAGCTGCGCCGTTCTCTCGGTGAGAACGCCCAGTACGCCGTGGTGAAGAACACGCTGACCAAGATCGCGGCCAACGAGGCCGGGATCAACACGCTGGACGACCTCTTCGCGGGTCCGACGGCGGTTGCCTTCGTCACCGGTGACCCGGTGGAGTCGGCGAAGGGTCTTCGTGACTTCGCCAAGGAGAACCCCAATCTCGTCATCAAGGGCGGCGTCCTCGATGGCAAGGCGCTGAGCGCCGACGAGATCAAGAAGCTCGCGGACCTTGAGTCCCGCGAGGTTCTGCTCTCCAAGCTGGCAGGTGCCATGAAGGGCAAGCAGTCGCAGGCTGCCTCGCTCTTCCAGGCGCTTCCGTCGAAGTTCGTCCGCACCGCGGAAGCGCTTCGCGTCAAGAAGGAAGAGCAGGGCGGTGCCGGTACGCCGGCTCCCGTCGAGGCCGAGTCCGAGTAATCACGCTCGCTCGGCCGCAGCGGGCCGGTACGCCCGCGGAACTGTACATACGGCACCAGCCGAATTAGTGGAAGGACCGCCATCATGGCGAAGCTCAGCCAGGAAGACCTGCTCGCGCAGTTCGAGGACATGACCCTCATCGAGCTCTCCGCGTTCGTGAAGGCGTTCGAGGAGAAGTTCGACGTCACCGCCGCCGCCGCGGTCGCCGCGCCGGTCGCCGGTGTCCCCGGTGCCCCGGCCGAGGCCGAAGAGGTCCAGGACGAGTTCGACGTCATCCTCACGGGTGCCGGCGAGAAGAAGATCCAGGTCATCAAGGTCGTGCGTGAGCTGACCTCCCTGGGCCTCAAGGAGGCCAAGGACCTCGTGGACGGCGCCCCGAAGCCCGTCCTGGAGAAGGTCGCCAAGGAGGCCGCTGACAAGGCCGCCGAGTCCCTCAAGGGCGCCGGCGCCTCCGTCGAGGTCAAGTGACCTCGTACGAGTCCGTCACCGGCCGCCTGTAGGCGTACGGAGGCAGTCTCGGCGCCGCGAGGCGCGGTGTTGACGCGAAGGGCGATCACCCAGTCGGGTGGTCGCCCTTCCGCGTTCCCGCAGGGGCTGCCTTGCTCTTCGGCGCGCGGCGAGTATCGTGATCATCGCCGCGCTTCCACGCGCCCCGTGACCTTCCGCGTGGGGTGGGGGGCCTTGACGAACCGCACGCAGCGCGCAATTCTCAGGACGCGTCGTCACAATCGATCCGCATCCGAGGCATGGATCGACGGCGAAGAGGGCAGTATCGATGTGCGCCTACGGCGCGAGGCTTGCCGCAGTTGAGTTGCCGCAGTTGAGACAAGGGTGTTGAGAAAAACGAGGGTGTCGGAAAACCCGCTCTGGACATCAGTGTGCCAAGTGGCTACACTGACCCTTTGCGCTGCCTGTTAGCTGCTCCCTGCCCGTCACCAGGGGCACCCCCTCGCAAGAGCATCGGTGAGTGAACGGCCCTGAACTGGGCTTTCTCTCTTCGTGCCCGGCTTGGGACCGGTACGCGCGTAGTGAGTCCGAGCCCTCGGAAGGACCCCCTCTTGGCCGCCTCGCGCAACGCCTCGACCACGAATACGAACAACGGTGCCAGCACCGCCCCGCTGCGCATCTCCTTTGCAAAGATCAAGGAGCCCCTCGAGGTTCCGAACCTCCTGGCGCTGCAGACCGAGAGCTTTGACTGGCTGCTCGGTAACGCCGCTTGGAAGGCTCGTGTCGAGGCGGCTCTGGAGAGTGGGCAAGACGTCCCCAGGAAGTCAGGTCTGGAGGAGATCTTCGAGGAGATCTCTCCGATCGAGGACTTCTCCGGGTCGATGTCGCTGACCTTCCGCGATCACCGCTTCGAGCCGTCCAAGAACTCCATCGACGAGTGCAAGGAGCGCGACTTCACGTTCGCCGCCCCGCTCTTCGTCACGGCTGAGTTCACCAACAACGAGACCGGCGAGATCAAGTCCCAGACGGTCTTCATGGGCGATTTCCCGCTCATGACCAACAAGGGCACCTTCGTCATCAACGGCACCGAGCGTGTCGTGGTGTCCCAGCTGGTCCGCTCGCCGGGTGTCTACTTCGACTCGTCGATCGACAAGACGTCCGACAAGGACATCTTCTCCGCCAAGATCATCCCGTCCCGGGGTGCCTGGCTGGAGATGGAGATCGACAAGCGCGACATGGTCGGTGTCCGTATCGACCGCAAGCGCAAGCAGTCCGTGACCGTCCTCCTCAAGGCTCTCGGTTGGACCACCGAGCAGATCCTGGAGGAGTTCGGCGAGTACGAGTCCATGCGCGCCACCCTGGAGAAGGACCACACCCAGGGACAGGACGACGCGCTGCTCGACATCTACCGCAAGCTGCGTCCGGGCGAGCCCCCGACGCGCGAGGCGGCTCAGACGCTGCTGGAGAACCTCTACTTCAACCCGAAGCGCTACGACCTCGCGAAGGTCGGCCGCTACAAGGTGAACAAGAAGCTCGGCGCGGACGAGCCGCTGGACGCCGGCGTGCTCACCACCGACGATGTCATCGCGACCATCAAGTACCTGGTCAAGCTGCACGCCGGGGAGACCGAGACGGTCGGCGAGAACGGCACCCAGATCGTCGTCGAGACCGACGACATCGACCACTTCGGCAACCGTCGTCTGCGTAACGTCGGCGAGCTCATCCAGAACCAGGTCCGTACGGGTCTGGCGAGGATGGAGCGCGTCGTGCGCGAGCGCATGACGACCCAGGACGTCGAGGCGATCACGCCGCAGACCCTGATCAACATCCGGCCGGTCGTCGCCTCCATCAAGGAGTTCTTCGGCACCAGCCAGCTGTCGCAGTTCATGGACCAGAACAACCCGCTGTCGGGTCTCACCCACAAGCGCCGTCTGTCGGCGCTCGGCCCGGGTGGTCTGTCCCGTGAGCGGGCCGGCTTCGAGGTCCGTGACGTGCACCCGTCGCACTACGGGCGTATGTGTCCGATCGAGACCCCTGAAGGCCCGAACATCGGTCTGATCGGCTCGCTCGCCTCGTACGGCCGGGTCAACGCGTTCGGCTTCGTCGAGACTCCGTACCGCAAGGTCACCGACGGCCAGGTCACCGACGAGGTGGACTACCTGACCGCCGACGAGGAGGACAGGTTCGTCATCGCCCAGGCGAACGCGACGCTCTCCGACGAGCTGCGCTTCACCGAGCCCCGCGTCCTGGTCCGCCGCCGTGGTGGAGAGGTCGACTACGTGCCCGGCACGGACGTCGACTACATGGATGTCTCGCCGCGCCAGATGGTGTCGGTCGCGACCGCCATGATCCCGTTCCTGGAGCACGACGACGCCAACCGTGCCCTCATGGGCGCGAACATGATGCGCCAGGCCGTGCCCCTGATCACGTCCGAGGCGCCGCTGGTCGGCACCGGCATGGAGTACCGCTGCGCGGTCGACGCCGGTGACGTCATCAAGGCGGAGAAGGAGGGTGTGGTCCAGGAGGTCTCCGCGGACTACATCACCGTCGCCAACGACGACGGCACGTACACCACGTACCGCATCGCCAAGTTCTCCCGCTCCAACCAGGGCACCTCGGTCAACCAGAAGGTTGTCGTCAACGAGGGCGACCGGGTCGTCGAGAGCCAGGTCCTCGCCGATGGTCCCGCCACCCAGCAGGGTGAGATGGCGCTCGGCAAGAACCTCCTCGTGGCGTTCATGCCGTGGGAGGGCCACAACTACGAAGACGCGATCATCCTCAGCCAGCGGCTGGTCCAGGACGACGTCCTCTCCTCGATCCACATCGAGGAGCACGAGGTCGACGCCCGTGACACCAAGCTGGGCCCGGAGGAGATCACCCGGGACATCCCGAACGTCTCGGAGGAGGTCCTCGCGGACCTCGACGAGCGCGGCATCATCCGGATCGGTGCCGAGGTCGTCGCCGGAGACATCCTGGTCGGCAAGGTCACGCCCAAGGGTGAGACCGAGCTGACCCCGGAGGAGCGTCTGCTCCGCGCGATCTTCGGTGAGAAGGCCCGTGAGGTCCGTGACACCTCGCTGAAGGTGCCGCACGGCGAGACCGGCAAGGTCATCGGCGTACGGGTCTTCGACCGCGAGGAGGGCGACGAGCTGCCGCCGGGCGTGAACCAGCTGGTTCGCGTGTACGTCGCGCAGAAGCGCAAGATCACCGACGGTGACAAGCTCGCCGGCCGTCACGGCAACAAGGGCGTCATCTCGAAGATCCTGCCGATCGAGGACATGCCGTTCCTGGAGGACGGCACCCCGGTCGACATCATCCTCAACCCGCTGGGTGTCCCGTCCCGAATGAACCCGGGACAGGTCCTGGAGATCCACCTCGGCTGGCTCGCCAGCCAGGGCTGGAAGGTCGAGGGCAGCGAGGAGTGGATGGAGCGGCTGAAGGCCATCGGCGCCGACGAGGTCGCCGCCGGCACCAACGTCGCCACCCCGGTCTTCGACGGTGCCCGTGAGGACGAGATCTCCGGTCTCTTCGAGGCGACGATCCCGAACCGCGACGGCAACCGGATGGTCCAGCCGTCCGGCAAGGCGCACCTGTTCGACGGCCGCTCCGGTGAGCCGTTCCCGGACCCGATCTCGATCGGGTACATGTACATCCTCAAGCTCCACCACTTGGTCGACGACAAGCTGCACGCGCGTTCGACCGGCCCGTACTCGATGATCACCCAGCAGCCGCTGGGTGGTAAGGCCCAGTTCGGCGGTCAGCGCTTCGGTGAGATGGAGGTGTGGGCGCTGGAGGCTTATGGCGCCGCGTACGCCCTCCAGGAGCTGCTGACGATCAAGTCCGACGACGTGACCGGCCGCGTGAAGGTCTACGAGGCCATCGTCAAGGGCGAGAACATCCCCGAACCCGGCATTCCCGAGTCCTTCAAGGTGCTCATCAAGGAAATGCAGTCGCTCTGCCTCAACGTGGAGGTGCTGTCCTCGGACGGCATGTCCATCGAGATGCGTGACACGGACGAGGACGTCTTCCGCGCGGCGGAGGAGCTCGGTATCGACCTGTCCCGGCGCGAGCCGAGCAGCGTCGAAGAGGTCTGACGGGTTCGCCGGCCGGATCCCGTATCCGGCCGGCTCTCCCCGGACCCGTTCAGACCATTGCTGAAGTGCCCCATCTACTCGCTGACGCGAGGGGCTCGAACCCCCGAAAGAGGGATTGACGACAAGTGCTCGACGTCAACTTCTTCGACGAGCTGCGGATCGGCCTTGCCACCGCGGACGACATCCGGACCTGGTCGCACGGCGAAGTGAAGAAGCCGGAGACCATCAACTACCGCACGCTCAAGCCCGAGAAGGACGGACTCTTCTGCGAGAAGATCTTCGGTCCTACCCGGGACTGGGAGTGCTACTGCGGCAAGTACAAGCGTGTCCGCTTCAAGGGCATCATCTGTGAGCGCTGTGGCGTGGAAGTCACGCGCGCCAAGGTGCGCCGTGAGCGGATGGGCCACATTGAGCTGGCCGCGCCCGTGACCCACATCTGGTACTTCAAGGGCGTCCCGTCACGCCTCGGGTACCTGCTCGACCTCGCGCCGAAGGACCTCGAAAAGGTCATCTACTTCGCCGCGTACATGATCACGTTCGTGGACGAGGAGCGCCGCACGCGCGACCTGCCGTCGCTGGAGGCTCATGTCTCCGTCGAGCGCCAGCAGGTCGAGAACCGCCGCGACGCCGACCTCGAAGCCCGCGCCAAGAAGCTTGAGACCGACCTGGCCGAGCTGGAGGCCGAGGGCGCCAAGGCCGATGTGCGCCGCAAGGTGCGCGAGGGCGCCGAGCGTGAGATGAAGCAGCTGCGCGACCGCGCGCAGCGCGAGATCGACCGTCTCGACGAGGTGTGGAACCGCTTCAAGAACCTCAAGGTCCAGGACCTGGAGGGCGACGAGCTGCTCTACCGCGAGCTGCGTGACCGCTTCGGCACGTACTTCGACGGTTCGATGGGTGCCGCGGCGCTGCAGAAGCGCCTGGAGTCCTTCGACCTGGACGAGGAGGCCGAGCGCCTCCGCGAGATCATCCGTACCGGCAAGGGCCAGAAGAAGACCCGTGCGCTCAAGCGCCTCAAGGTCGTCTCCGCGTTCCTGCAGACCAGCAACAGCCCCAAGGGCATGGTGCTGGACTGCGTGCCGGTCATCCCGCCGGACCTGCGTCCGATGGTGCAGCTGGACGGTGGCCGCTTCGCGACCTCCGACCTGAACGACCTGTACCGCCGTGTGATCAACCGCAACAACCGCCTCAAGCGTCTCCTTGACCTCGGTGCCCCCGAGATCATCGTGAACAACGAGAAGCGGATGCTGCAGGAGGCCGTCGACGCGCTGTTCGACAACGGCCGCCGCGGTCGCCCGGTGACCGGTCCCGGTAACCGTCCGCTGAAGTCCCTGAGCGACATGCTCAAGGGCAAGCAGGGCCGGTTCCGTCAGAACCTGCTCGGCAAGCGAGTCGACTACTCGGCCCGTTCCGTGATCGTCGTCGGTCCGCAGCTCAAGCTGCACCAGTGCGGTCTGCCGAAGGCCATGGCGCTGGAGCTCTTCAAGCCGTTCGTGATGAAGCGCCTGGTGGATCTGAACCACGCGCAGAACATCAAGTCGGCGAAGCGCATGGTCGAGCGCGGCCGTACGGTCGTGTACGACGTGCTCGAAGAGGTCATCGCCGAGCACCCGGTGCTGCTGAACCGTGCGCCGACCCTGCACCGTCTGGGCATCCAGGCCTTCGAGCCGCAGCTGGTCGAGGGCAAGGCCATCCAGATCCACCCGCTCGTCTGCACCGCGTTCAACGCGGACTTCGACGGTGACCAGATGGCCGTCCACCTGCCGCTCTCCGCGGAGGCGCAGGCCGAGGCCCGCATCCTGATGCTGTCCTCGAACAACATCCTGAAGCCGGCCGACGGTCGTCCCGTCACCATGCCGACCCAGGACATGGTGCTCGGTCTCTTCTTCCTCACGACGGACGAGGAAGAGCGCAAGGTCATCGGCGAGGGCCGGTCCTTCGGCTCCACCGCCGAGGCGACCATGGCGTTCGACAACCGGGAGCTCTCGCTCCAGGCGAAGGTCGACATCCGCTTCCCGGTGGGCACCATCCCGCCGCGCGGCTGGACCCCGCCGGCCGCCGAGGAGGCCGACACGGACGGCACCGCGGTGCCGTGGCAGCAGGGCGACCCGTTCCGGCTGCGTACGACCCTGGGCCGCGCGCTCTTCAACGAGCTGCTGCCCGAGGACTACCCGTTCGTCGACTACTCGGTGGGCAAGAAGCAGCTCTCCGAGATCGTCAACGACCTCGCCGAGCGCTACCCCAAGGTCATCGTGGCGGCGACGCTCGACAACCTGAAGGCGGCCGGCTTCTTCTGGGCGACCCGTTCCGGTGTCACCGTCGCCATCTCCGATGTCGTCGTGCCCGAGGCGAAGAAGGCGATCGTCCAGGGTTACGAGGCGCAGGACGAGAAGGTCCAGAAGCAGTACGAGCGCGGTCTGATCACCAAGGACGAGCGCACGCAGGAGCTCATCGCGATCTGGACCAAGGCGACCAATGAGGTCGCCGAGGCGATGAACGCGAACTTCCCGAAGACCAACCCCATCTTCATGATGGTCAACTCGGGTGCTCGCGGAAACATGATGCAGATGCGTCAGATCGCCGGTATGCGTGGTCTGGTGTCCAACGCCAAGAACGAGACGATCCCGCGTCCCATCAAGGCGTCCTTCCGTGAGGGTCTGTCGGTGCTGGAGTACTTCATCTCCACGCACGGTGCCCGAAAGGGTCTGGCCGACACCGCTCTGCGTACCGCCGACTCGGGTTACCTGACCCGTCGTCTGGTGGACGTCTCGCAGGACGTGATCATCCGCGAGGAGGACTGCGGCACCGACCGCGGTCTGAAGCTGCGGATCGCCGAGCGCGGCGCCGACGGTGTGCTGCGCAAGGCGGAGGACGTCGAGACGTCCGTGTACGCGCGGATGCTCGCCGAGGACGTCGTCGTCGACGGCAAGGTCATCGCGCCGGCAAATGTCGACCTGGGCGATGTCCTGATCGACGCCGTCGTGGCCGCCGGGGTCGAGGAGGTCAAGACCCGCTCGGTCCTGACCTGCGAGTCCGCGGTCGGCACCTGTGCCTTCTGCTACGGCCGCTCGCTGGCCACCGGCAAGCTGGTCGACATCGGTGAGGCGGTCGGCATCATCGCCGCCCAGTCCATCGGTGAGCCCGGTACCCAGCTGACGATGCGTACCTTCCACACCGGTGGTGTGGCCGGTGACGACATCACCCAGGGTCTGCCCCGAGTCGTCGAGCTCTTCGAAGCCCGTACGCCCAAGGGTGTCGCCCCGATCTCGGAGGCGGCCGGCCGCGTCCGTATCGAGGAGACCGAGAAGACCAAGAAGCTCGTCGTCACCCCGGACGACGGCAGCGACGAGACGCCGTTCCCGATCTCGAAGCGTGCCCGTCTGCTCGTGGGCGAGGGCGACCACGTCGAGGTGGGCCAGAAGCTCACCGTGGGTGCCACCAACCCGCACGACGTGCTGCGGATCCTCGGTCAGCGCGCGGTCCAGGTCCACCTGGTCGGCGAGGTCCAGAAGGTCTACAACTCGCAGGGTGTGTCGATCCACGACAAGCACATCGAGATCATCATCCGGCAGATGCTGCGCCGTGTGACGATCATCGAGTCCGGCGACGCGGAGCTGCTGCCGGGCGAGCTGGTGGAGCGCTCGAAGTTCGAGACCGAGAACCGTCGTGTGGTCACGGAAGGCGGCCACCCGGCCTCCGGCCGTCCGCAGCTGATGGGTATCACCAAGGCGTCGCTGGCCACCGAGTCGTGGCTGTCGGCGGCGTCCTTCCAGGAGACGACCAGGGTCCTCACCGACGCGGCGATCAACGCCAAGTCGGACTCCCTGATCGGCCTCAAGGAGAACGTCATCATCGGTAAGCTCATCCCGGCCGGTACGGGTCTGTCCCGCTACCGCAACATCCGGGTCGAGCCGACCGAGGAAGCCAAGGCCGCGATGTACTCGGCCGTCGGCTACGACGACATCGACTACTCGCCGTTCGGCACGGGCTCCGGCCAGGCCGTTCCGCTGGAGGACTACGACTACGGTCCGTACAACCAGTAAGGCGTGAGCGAACGGAGGGCGGCCATCCTGTACGGGGTGGCCGCCCTTCGGCGTTTCATTCCGCTTCTTCTTTCCTTCCTCCTTTCCGTCGTATGAGTGAATGAATCTTCATCGAGTTCGTCAGGTGACAGTGGAACGCCTGTGGGGTAGTCACAGGCGAATATGTACTTGTTATGTCGGCCCATGTGGAAGGCCTTCCGTTCTGTTTGCGGTGCCGTCCCTCGTGGTGGTTCTTGTCAATCTGTACGCCTTGCGCAAGGGCGGAGATGGGAGCGGTCGGGGCGGCGTGCAGCGGGTGAATGCGTGAATCACTACTGGTCGGCCGGTGGCTACGTCGGGGTTATCTGCGAATACCCGACAGCAGATGGAGGGAAGCTTCCGTTAAATGATCCTCAAAATTCCCGCAAGGCAATGCTCTCGTTCGAAGTGACCAGTCGGGTCGGATTCGGCATGCTTATATGCTGCATAGCGGTCGCGCTGTTCGTGGCGCCTGCGGTGGGCTTTTTTCTCACGTTTTGACGACGGTACGAACCGGCGCTGGAGTGGGCGGGACCACCGTCAGGGCCGGACGTCCGGCGACGACCTCTCCGATGGGCCGCGTCGCGCCCCCGTTGCCCGCCGTTCACCAGGGGGACGTCCGGCGTGTCGGGGGGCCCGGCATTTGTTTTGACCGGAGTCCATGAGGTAGGTACGCTCAGACCTTGTGCCTGGGGTGTGCCTGGGCTCCTGTGCGTGTCCTCAACCGCACGCGAGCTTGAGCACCGGCCACCGTAATCCGCGCCCTCCTCGCCTTCGGTGAGGCCGTGCGGTATTCGACACACCCGACCGCGTGGGTCGGAGGTGTTCCAGGTTAGTTTCACTAACGGCACACAGAAACCGGAGAAGTAGTGCCTACGATCCAGCAGCTGGTCCGGAAGGGCCGGCAGGACAAGGTCGAGAAGAACAAGACGCCCGCACTTGAGGGTTCCCCTCAGCGCCGCGGCGTCTGCACGCGTGTCTTCACGACCACCCCGAAGAAGCCGAACTCGGCCCTCCGTAAGGTCGCGCGTGTGCGTCTGACCTCCGGCATCGAGGTCACGGCCTACATTCCGGGTGAGGGACACAACCTGCAGGAGCACTCCATCGTGCTCGTGCGTGGTGGCCGTGTGAAGGACCTGCCGGGTGTTCGCTACAAGATCATCCGCGGCTCCCTTGACACCCAGGGCGTCAAGAACCGCAAGCAGGCCCGCAGCCGCTACGGCGCCAAGAAGGAGAAGTAAGAATGCCTCGTAAGGGCCCCGCCCCGAAGCGCCCGGTCATCATCGACCCGGTCTACGGTTCTCCTCTTGTCACGTCGCTGATCAACAAGCTTCTGCTCAACGGCAAGCGTTCCACTGCCGAGCGGATCGTGTACGGCGCCATGGAAGGCCTCCGCGAGAAGACCGGCAACGACCCGGTCATCACGCTGAAGCGCGCGCTTGAGAACGTCAAGCCCACGCTTGAGGTCAAGTCCCGCCGTGTCGGTGGCGCCACCTACCAGGTGCCGATCGAGGTCAAGCCCGGTCGCGCCGCCACCCTCGCTCTGCGCTGGGTCGTGGGTTACTCCCGCGCCCGTCGCGAGAAGACCATGACCGAACGCCTCATGAACGAGCTGCTCGACGCCTCCAACGGTCTCGGCGCCTCGGTCAAGAAGCGTGAGGACACGCACAAGATGGCCGAGTCCAACAAGGCCTTCGCGCACTACCGCTGGTAGTCGCTACCCACATCGAGACCGAGAGAAGATTGAGCCTTATGGCCACCACTTCGCTTGACCTGGCCAAGGTCCGCAATATCGGGATCATGGCCCACATCGACGCGGGCAAGACGACGACCACCGAGCGCATCCTGTTCTACACCGGTGTGAGCTACAAGATCGGTGAGGTCCACGACGGCGCTGCCACGATGGACTGGATGGAGCAGGAGCAGGAGCGCGGCATCACCATCACGTCCGCCGCGACGACCTGCCACTGGCCGCTCGACGACGTCGACCACACCATCAACATCATCGACACCCCGGGTCACGTGGACTTCACGGTCGAGGTGGAGCGTTCGCTCCGCGTCCTCGACGGTGCGGTCACCGTGTTCGACGGTGTCGCCGGTGTGGAACCGCAGTCCGAGACGGTATGGCGGCAGGCCGACCGTTACGGCGTGCCCCGTATCTGCTTCGTGAACAAGCTCGACCGGACCGGCGCGGAGTTCCACCGCTGCGTCGACATGATCAAGGACCGCCTCGGTGCGGTTCCGATCGTCATGCAGCTTCCGATCGGTGCCGAGGCCGATTTCAAGGGCGTCGTCGACCTCGTGACGATGAAGGCCTTCGTCTGGTCCGCCGAGGCCGCCAAGGGCGAGATGTACGACGTCATCGACATCCCGGCCACGCACATCGAGGCGGCCGAGGAGTGGCGCGGCACGCTGCTGGAGACCGTCTCGGAGAACGACGACGAGCTGATGGAGCTGTACCTGGAGGGCACCGAGCCCACCGTGGAGCAGCTGTACGCGGCGATCCGCCGTATCACCATCGCCTCCGGCAAGTCCGCCGGCACCACCGTCACCCCGGTGTTCTGCGGTACCGCGTTCAAGAACAAGGGCGTGCAGCCCCTGCTCGACGCGGTCGTGCGCTACCTGCCGACCCCGCTCGACGTCGAGGCCATCGAGGGCCACGACGTGAAGGACCCCGAGCTGGTCGTCAAGCGCAAGCCCTCCGTCGACGAGCCGCTGTCCGCGCTGGCCTTCAAGATCATGAGGGACCCGCACCTGGGCAAGCTCACGTTCGTCCGGGTGTACTCCGGCCGTCTGGAGTCCGGCACCGCGGTGCTGAACTCGGTGAAGGGCCGCAAGGAGCGCATCGGCAAGATCTACCGTATGCACGCGAACAAGCGTGAGGAGATCGAGTCGGTGGGCGCCGGTGACATCGTCGCCGTCATGGGCCTGAAGCAGACCACCACCGGTGAGACGCTCTGCGACGAGAAGAACCCGGTGATCCTGGAGTCCATGGACTTCCCGGCGCCGGTCATCGAGGTCGCGATCGAGCCCAAGTCCAAGGGCGACCAGGAGAAGCTGGGTGTAGCCATCCAGAGTCTCGCGGAGGAGGACCCCTCCTTCCAGGTGCACAGCAACGAGGAGACCGGCCAGACCGTCATCGGCGGTATGGGCGAGCTCCACCTTGAGGTGCTGGTCGACCGTATGCGGCGTGAGTTCAAGGTCGAGGCGAACGTCGGTAAGCCGCAGGTCGCCTACCGTGAGACGATCCGCAAGACCGTCGAGCGCGTGGACTTCACGCACAAGAAGCAGACCGGTGGCACCGGGCAGTTCGCCAAGGTGCAGATCATGATCGAGCCCATCGAGGGTGGCGACACCTCGTACGAGTTCGTGAACAAGGTCACCGGTGGCCGTATCCCGAAGGAGTACATCCCTTCGGTGGACGCCGGCGCGCAGGAGGCCATGCAGTTCGGCATCCTCGCGGGCTACGAGATGACCGGTGTCCGCATCACGCTGCTCGACGGTGGCTACCACGAGGTCGACTCCTCGGAGCTGGCCTTCAAGATCGCCGGTTCGCAGGCGTTCAAGGAAGGTGCCCGCAGGGCGTCTCCCGTGCTCCTTGAGCCGATGATGTCCGTCGAGGTGACGACGCCCGAGGACTACATGGGCGATGTCATCGGTGACATCAACTCCCGGCGTGGCCAGATCCAGGCCATGGAGGACCGGGCCAACGCCAAGGTCGTCAAGGGCCTGGTGCCGCTGTCGGAGATGTTCGGCTACGTCGGAGACCTCCGCAGCAAGACCTCGGGTCGCGCAAGCTACTCGATGCAGTTCGACTCCTACGCCGAGGTTCCCCGGAACGTCGCCGAGGAGATCATCGCGAAGGCCAAGGGCGAGTAACTCTTCCGAGTCCACGCTTTAGGCTTGTCACCGGCAAGTCCTGGGGCAGTTCCGCCGGATCCACCGGATCATGGCGGGGCCGCCCCGGGGGCCGGCATCCCAGCAAAGATCACCTGGCGCCGATGAGTAAGGCGTACAGAACCACTCCAGGAGGACCCCAGTGGCGAAGGCGAAGTTCGAGCGGACTAAGCCGCACGTCAACATCGGCACCATCGGTCACATCGACCACGGTAAGACGACCCTCACGGCCGCCATTACCAAGGTGCTGCATGACGCGTACCCGGACCTGAACGAGGCCTCGGCCTTCGACCAGATCGACAAGGCTCCTGAGGAGCGCCAGCGCGGTATCACCATCTCCATCGCGCACGTCGAGTACCAGACGGAGTCGCGTCACTACGCGCACGTCGACTGCCCGGGTCACGCGGACTACATCAAGAACATGATCACAGGTGCGGCGCAGATGGACGGCGCCATCCTCGTGGTCGCCGCCACCGACGGCCCGATGCCGCAGACCAAGGAGCACGTGCTCCTGGCCCGCCAGGTCGGCGTTCCGTACATCGTTGTCGCCCTGAACAAGGCCGACATGGTGGACGACGAGGAGATCCTTGAGCTCGTCGAGCTTGAGGTCCGCGAGCTGCTCTCCGAGTACGAGTTCCCGGGCGACGACCTGCCGGTCGTCAAGGTCTCGGCGCTCAAGGCCCTTGAGGGCGACGCCGAGTGGGGCAAGACCGTTCTCGACCTGATGAAGGCCGTTGACGAGTCCATCCCGCAGCCCGAGCGCGACGTCGACAAGCCGTTCCTGATGCCGATCGAGGACGTCTTCACGATCACCGGTCGTGGCACCGTCGTCACCGGTCGTATCGAGCGTGGTGTCCTGAAGGTCAACGAGACCGTCGACATCGTCGGTATCAAGACCGAGAAGACCACCACCACGGTCACCGGCATCGAGATGTTCCGCAAGCTGCTCGACGAGGGCCAGGCCGGTGAGAACGTCGGTCTGCTCCTCCGTGGCATCAAGCGCGAGGACGTCGAGCGCGGCCAGGTCATCATCAAGCCGGGTTCGGTCACGCCGCACACCAGCTTCGAGGCCCAGGCCTACATCCTGTCGAAGGACGAGGGTGGCCGTCACACCCCCTTCTTCAACAACTACCGCCCGCAGTTCTACTTCCGTACCACGGACGTGACCGGCGTGGTGACCCTCCCCGAGGGCACCGAGATGGTCATGCCGGGCGACAACACCGTCATGACGGTCGAGCTGATCCAGCCCGTCGCCATGGAGGAGGGCCTCAAGTTCGCCATCCGTGAGGGTGGCCGGACCGTCGGCGCCGGCCAGGTCACCAAGATCAACAAGTAATTGCTGATCCGGCCTGGTCCCGGTCTTGAACTGACCGGGTAGCTCCTCGGAGCATCCAGCAGGGGCCCCGTGCCCCGTCCGCGAGGACGGTGGCGCGGGGCCCCTGTTCTTTTGAATTCGAAGCCGTCAGCATTCTTCCAGCCAGCTCAACCCTATCGGGAATTAAGGTTCGGAATGAATGCGAGGGGAATTTTCAGGCGGGAAGCTCTTGCCAGCTCGTCCGCGGAGAGAAGAATCCGGGAGTCGTTGTCGGCGAAACCTCGTACGGTGATCGTTACTTCGCATCCCTCCGCTCTCAGAATTGCCAGAGTGTCCGCGCATTCCTCGGCCACCCGGAGGATTGTGCCGAGCTGTTCAGAAAATACCCGGGTGGTGCGCTCGTCACATTGGAGGCGCCACTGCCCCGCAGGGTCTCCCTCGGGGTTCCATCGGTCGATTCCTGGCATTCGCACAGCCGATGGCCGCAACCCGAGTCGGTCGGTGACCGAATCCGGGTCGAGGTCATTTTTCTTCACGGTTAGAGCTACCGCCGTCAGTACCCACGGCATCGCGTCGTGCGAGTTGTCGCTCACCAATTCACCCACAGTCGGACACGGCTCGGGCTCGGGCTCGGGCTCGGGCTCGGCTCGGCTCAGGCGATCGTGCGGACGGACTCGCGGACCTTGGCGGCGAGTGTGGAGGGCAGCGGGGCGTACCCCAGGTCACTGATGGTCCTCTGCCCCTCCTCGCCGGCGGTGTAGCTCAGAAAGGACTTCACCGTGCCGAGCGTGCCGGGCTTGTTGCCCTTGTCGCAGACGATCTCGTAGGTCACGTGGAGCAGCGGGTACGCGCCCTCGGCCTTGGTCGTGTAGTCGAGTGCGAGGGCCAGATCCTTCCCCGTACCGACGACCGCGGCGGTGCCGAGAGCCTCGGACGCGTTCTTCGTGTTCGCCTCGACCGGCTCCGCCGCGCCAGTACTGATCCTGGCGGTACTCAGACCCTCGCTGCTCGCGTAGGACAGTTCGAAGTAGCCGATCGAGCCGCTGACCAGCTTCACCTGGGTGGCGACACCGGAGGAACCTTTGGCGGACTGGCCGCCGGAGCCGGGCCACGCCGGGCCGGTCTCGTACGGCCACTCGGCCGGGGCGGAGGCGCTCAGATAGTTGCCCAGAGTCCGGTTGGTGACGGAGTCCTCGCCGCGGTGGAAAGTCTGGATCGTTGAGTCGGGCAGGTTGACGCCGGGGTTCAGTTCCCTGATCGTGGCGTCGTTCCACTTCGTGATCTTCGAGTCGAAGATCTTCGCGATGGTGGGAGCGTCCAGGACGAGGTCATCCACACCGGGGACGTTGTAGCCGATGGCGATCGGACCGCCGAGCATCGGCAGATTGATACCCGATCCGCCCGGACAGACGCGCTTGGACTCGGCGGACTCCTCGGGGGCGAGGGCGGCTTCGGAGCCCGCGAAGGCGGTGGCGCCTGTCAGGAACTCGACGATGCCGGCGCCCGCGCCGGTGGCGTTGTAGTTGATCCGGACGTCGGGGCAGGCCGCCGTGTAGTCCTTGATCCACGCGTCCACGGCGTTCCTCTGGGCCGACGAACCGGAGCCCAGGAGCTGTCCGCCGTTGTGGGCGCACTCGAAGGCGCTCGGGGCGGGGGCTTTCGGGGACGATCCCGACTCCGAGCCCGAGCCCGAGACGTCGTTCGCGTCGGAGCCGTCGGACATCCAGGCGCCGACACGGGGGGAGAGAAAGCCGATGGCGCCGAGGAGCAGACAGCTGATCAGCAGCTTCGCCCGGTGTCGGCGCACCCAGCCCGCCGGTGAACCGGACGTCCCGGTGAGGGCGGACGGACGGGCCACCGGCGATGGACCGGCGCCCACCGTGCCGGCGGCCGGGGCCGGCCCGGCGCTCGGGGACGGCCCGGCAGGGGCGGGCGCCGGCTCGGCGGCGGGCGCGGGGTCAGCGGTGGACGCCGGCTCGGCGGGCTCCGTATCGGCCCGGTCGACCGCGTCCGCGAGCGGCGTGGGAAGCCACAGGGACTGCTTCCGGGGGAGGGCCAGGGTACGTGTCCGGGCGCTTGTCGCTCCCCGCTCCTCCGGGGCCGGGGCCGGGTCCGGGTCCGGTACGACCAGCCCGGCGAGCTCACGCAGCAGTTCGGGAACGGCGGGCCGGGCCGCGGGATCCTTGGCCAGGCACCGTGCCACCACGTCCCGTACGCGTGCGGGCAGCGCCGCGAGGTCCGGCTCCTCGTGGACGACGCGATAGCCCATCGCGTGCGACGAGCCGGTCCCGAACGGTCCCTGCCCGACGCTCGCGAAGGCCAGCACCGCGCCCAGGCAGAACACATCGGCGGCCGTCCCGACGGGTTGGCGGGTGAACTGCTCGGGTGCCATGAACCCCGGCGTGCCGACGATTAGACCGGTGCTCGTGAGCGCTTCGGCACCCGCCTCCATCGCGATTCCGAAGTCGATCACGCGCGGTCCGTCGGCGGCCAGCAGTACGTTCGAGGGCTTCAGGTCGCGGTGGATCAGTCCGGCGGCGTGGATGGCCTGCAGAGCCTCGGCCAGTCCGGCCCCCAGCCCGTACACCGACCACTCGGGCAGCGTTCCGTGGCGCGCGATCGCCTCGGAGAGCGAGAGCCCGGGTACGTACAGCGTGGCCAGCCACGGCGCCTCTCCGTGCGGGTCAGCGCCGACCACGGCGGCGGTGAACGCCCCGCTGACGGCCTCGGCCGCAGCGGCCTCGCGTGCGAACCGTTCCCGGAATCCCGGTTCGTCCGCCAGCTCGGGCCGGATGACCTTCACGGCCACCTGCCGCCCGCCCGGGGAGGACCCGAGATAGACCCGGCCCATCCCGCCCGCGCCCAGCCTGCCCGTGAGCCGGTAGGGACCCACTTGTCGTGGGTCGCCGACCGTCAGAGCTTTCACCGAAGACCCCACTCCCCGTACACAGCGGCCCACTTGACCCACGTGAGCGTACCGACCGCCGGTAAGAAACTCAGGGGTTGCGGTGGTCCCGGTGGACGCGGGATTCCGGGGAGGACGGGGGGTTCGGGACGGGCGACCGGCCGCGCCGGAACGGCCCCCGCGGCGTCACGCCGCGCGATGGAAGCGATACGGACCGTCGCGACGGCGTATGAGCGGGCGCGGCATGCTTGGCGGATCCGAGCGTGGGGTACCCTTTCCGGCCGCGATTGGCCAGGGCCAGGGCCCCTATGGCACACTGTTCAGGTTGCTCGGTTGAGTGCCGATGCTGCGCGCCTCCCGCCGGGAGGACCGGAAGCGAGTCCCACAGTACTCGTCGTCCCAACTGCCCTTTCGGGCAGCGCTGGGGCGGACGTACGGGAATCTTCCGGGAAGTGTCAGCGGGGCTCCGACCAGGCGCCCGGTGGCTAATCGCGATATCGCGGCCCGGCCCCGGCTCGCGGTCGCAGGACCGTACCCCTTGGCAGGGAAATTCCTTCGGGAGATTTTCATTGGCGAGGATGCGACACGCCCGACCGCGTGGGTCGGAGCGGGGCGCGGAGCTACCGGGTTCCAGAGCGTTACGAGAGACAGGACTACGAAGCAGCCATGGCGGGACAGAAGATCCGCATCCGGCTCAAGGCCTACGACCACGAGGTCATCGACTCCTCGGCGAAGAAGATCGTCGAGACGGTGACGCGTACTGGTGCGTCGGTCGCGGGCCCGGTGCCGCTGCCCACTGAGAAGAACGTGTACTGCGTCATCAAGTCGCCGCACAAGTACAAGGACTCGCGCGAGCACTTCGAGATGCGCACGCACAAGCGCCTGATCGACATCCTCGACCCGACGCCCAAGACCGTTGACTCGCTGATGCGCCTGGACCTTCCGGCCGGCGTTGACATCGAGATCAAGCTCTGAGAGGCGCGGAAGAGATGGCAAAGCAGATCAAGGGTGTCCTGGGCGAGAAGCTCGGCATGACCCAGGTCTGGGACGAGAACAACCGTGTCGTCCCGGTGACCGTCGTCAAGGCCGGGCCCTGCGTTGTTACCCAGGTCCGTACGAATGACTCCGACGGCTACGAGTCGGTCCAGATCGCCTTCGGCGAGATCGACCCGCGCAAGGTGAACAAGCCCCTCAAGGGCCACTTCGCCAAGGCCGACGTGACCCCCCGCCGCCACCTGGTGGAGCTCCGCACCTCCGACGCCGCCGAGTACACGCTCGGCCAGGAGATCACCGCCGCCACGTTCGAGTCCGGCGTCAAGGTCGACGTCACGGGCAAGAGCAAGGGCAAGGGCTTCGCCGGTGTCATGAAGCGTCACAACTTCAAGGGCCTCGGCGCCGGTCACGGCACCCAGCGCAAGCACCGCTCTCCCGGTTCCATCGGTGGCTGCGCCACCCCGGGCCGTGTGTTCAAGGGCCTCCGCATGGCGGGCCGTATGGGCAACGAGCGGGTCACCACCCAGAACCTGACCGTTCACGCCGTTGACGCGGAGAAGGGCCTGCTCCTGATCAAGGGCGCGGTTCCTGGTCCGAACGGCGGCCTCGTCCTGGTCCGTACCGCGGCCAAGGGGGCCTGAGGTAACTGATGAGCACCGTTGACATCCTTTCGCCGGCAGGCGACAAGGCCGGGACCGTCGAGCTCCCCTCGGAGATCTTCGACGCGAAGGTCAGCATCCCGCTGATCCACCAGGTCGTTGTCGCCCAGCTGGCCGCTGCCCGACAGGGCACGCACAAGACCAAGACCCGCGGCGAAGTCCGTGGCGGTGGCAAGAAGCCGTACCGCCAGAAGGGCACCGGCCGCGCCCGTCAGGGTTCGACCCGCGCTCCGCAGTTCGCCGGTGGTGGCGTCGTCCACGGCCCCGTGCCGCGTGACTACTCGCAGCGGACCCCCAAGAAGATGAAGGCCGCCGCCCTGCGCGGTGCCCTCACCGACCGGGCCCGTCACTCTCGTATCCACGTCGTTTCCGGCCTGGTCGAGGACGCGGTGTCCACCAAGGCCGCCAGGACCCTGATCGGCAAGATCAGCGAGCGCAAGAACGTGCTCCTGGTCGCCGAGAGGTCCGACGAGGCCGCGTGGCTGTCCGCCCGCAACCTGCCCCAGGTGCACATCCTGGCGCCGGGCCAGCTGAACACGTACGACGTGCTCGTCTCCGACGACGTGGTCTTCACCAAGGCCGCCTTCGAGTCCTTCGTGTCTGGCCCTTCCAAGGCCGAAGACAACGAGGGGAGTGAAGCCTGATGGCCGAGATCACCAGCAAGACCTTCCACGACCACCGCGACATCCTTGTGAAGCCCGTGGTGTCCGAGAAGAGCTACGCGCTGCTCGACGAGAACAAGTACACGTTCATCGTGGCGCCCACGGCCAACAAGACCCAGATCAAGCAGGCCGTGGAAGCGGTCTTCTCGGTCAAGGTCGCCGGGGTCAACACGATCAACCGCCAGGGCAAGCGCAAGCGCACCCGCACCGGTTTCGGTAAGCGCGCGAACACCAAGCGCGCCATCGTGACCCTCGCTGAGGGCGACCGTATCGACATCTTCGGCGGCCCGACCTCCTGACGGAGGTCGAGACGTCCAGGATCCGGAATTCTTCCGAGGACTGAGAGACAATGGGTATCCGCAAGTACAAGCCGACGACCCCGGGCCGTCGTGGCTCCAGCGTCGCCGACTTTGTCGAGATCACGCGGTCCACGCCGGAGAAGTCGCTGGTCCGCCCGCTGCACAGCAAGGGCGGCCGTAACAACGCCGGTCGTGTGACCGTTCGCCACCAGGGTGGTGGACACAAGCGCGCCTACCGAGTGATCGACTTCCGTCGTCACGACAAGGACGGCGTGCCGGCCAAGGTCGCGCACATCGAGTACGACCCGAACCGCACCGCGCGCATCGCGCTGCTGCACTACGCGGACGGCGAGAAGCGCTACATCATCGCGCCGCGTGGCCTCGCGCAGGGCGCGCGTGTCGAGAACGGTCCGGCCGCCGACATCAAGCCCGGCAACAACCTGGCGCTGCGCAACATCCCGGTCGGTACGACCATCCACGCCATCGAGCTGCGGCCCGGCGGCGGCGCGAAGTTCGCCCGCTCCGCGGGTGCCTCCGTGCAGCTGCTGGCGAAGGAGGGCTCCATGGCCCACCTTCGTATGCCGTCCGGTGAGATCCGGCTGGTCGACGTCCGCTGCCGCGCCACCATCGGTGAGGTCGGCAACGCCGAGCAGTCGAACATCAACTGGGGCAAGGCCGGCCGTATGCGCTGGAAGGGCGTACGCCCGACCGTCCGCGGTGTCGCGATGAACCCGGTTGACCACCCGCACGGTGGTGGTGAGGGCAAGACCTCCGGTGGACGTCACCCGGTCAGCCCGTGGGGTCAGAAGGAGGGTCGTACTCGCTCGCCGAAGAAGGCAAGCAGCAAGTACATCGTCCGCCGCCGCAAGACGAACAAGAAGCGCTAGGAGCGGGTTTAGATGCCGCGCAGTCTCAAGAAGGGGCCCTTCGTCGACGACCACCTGATCAAGAAGGTGGACGTCCAGAACGAAGCAGGCACCAAGAACGTCATCAAGACCTGGTCCCGTCGCTCGATGATCGTCCCGGCCATGCTGGGCCACACGATCGCGGTGCACAACGGCAAGATCCATGTCCCGGTGTTCGTCACCGAGTCCATGGTCGGCCACAAGCTCGGCGAGTTCTCGCCGACTCGCACCTTCCGCGGCCACGTCAAGGACGACCGGAAGTCGAAGCGCCGCTAACGCGGGGTGACTGACTATGACTTACACCGAAGGGACAACCATGGAAGCCAGGGCCCAGGCGCGGTACATCCGCGTCACGCCCATGAAGGCCCGCCGCGTGGTGGACCTCATCCGTGGCATGGATGCCACGGAGGCTCAGGCGGTCCTGCGCTTCGCCCCGCAGGCCGCGAGCGTGCCGGTCGGCAAGGTGCTTGACAGCGCCATTGCCAACGCCGCGCACAACTACGACCACACCGACGCCTCTTCGCTGGTCATCAGCGAGGCGTACGTGGACGAGGGCCCGACCCTGAAGCGGTTCCGTCCGCGTGCCCAGGGCCGTGCCTACCGGATCCGTAAGCGGACCAGCCACATCACCGTGGTCGTCAGCAGCAAGGAAGGAACCCGGTAATGGGCCAGAAGGTTAACCCGCATGGGTTCCGGCTCGGTATCACCACGGACTTCAAGTCCCGTTGGTACGCCGACAAGCTGTACAAGGACTACGTCAAGGAAGACGTCGCCATTCGTCGCATGATGACGAAGGGCATGGAGCGGGCCGGCATCTCCAAGGTGGAGATCGAGCGCACCCGTGACCGCGTCCGCGTTGACATCCACACCGCACGTCCGGGCATCGTCATCGGCCGCCGCGGCGCCGAGGCCGACCGTATCCGCGGCGAGCTGGAGAAGCTGACCGGCAAGCAGGTCCAGCTGAACATCCTTGAGGTCAAGAACCCCGAGGTGGACGCTCAGCTGGTGGCCCAGGCCGTCGCCGAGCAGCTGTCCTCGCGTGTCTCCTTCCGTCGCGCCATGCGTAAGAGCATGCAGTCGACGATGAAGGCCGGCGCCAAGGGCATCAAGATCCAGTGCGGTGGCCGTCTCGGCGGCGCCGAGATGTCCCGCTCGGAGTTCTACCGCGAGGGCCGCGTGCCCCTGCACACGCTCCGCGCGAACGTCGACTACGGCTTCTTCGAGGCCAAGACGACCTTCGGCCGTATCGGTGTGAAGGTCTGGATCTACAAGGGCGACGTCAAGAACATCGCCGAGGTGCGCGCCGAGAACGCCGCGGCCCGCGCCGGCAACCGTCCGGCCCGTGGTGGTGGCAACGACCGTCCCGCCGGCCGTGGTGGCCGCGGTGGCGAGCGTGGCGGCCGTGGCCGCAAGCCGCAGCAGAACCCGGCAGCCGAGGCCCCCAAGGCCGACGCCGCCGCTGCTCCGGCCGCTGAGGCGACGTCCTCTTCTACCGGCGGAACGGAGGCCTGACCGAAATGCTGATCCCCCGTAGGGTCAAGCACCGCAAGCAGCACCACCCGAAGCGCAGCGGAATGTCCAAGGGTGGGACGCAGGTTGCGTTCGGCGAGTACGGCATCCAGGCGCTGACCCCCGCGTACGTGACGAACCGTCAGATCGAGGCCGCTCGTATCGCGATGACCCGTCACATCAAGCGTGGCGGCAAGGTCTGGATCAACATCTACCCGGACCGTCCGCTCACCAAG
The DNA here is from genome assembly GCF_042789485.1 of Streptomyces sp. NPDC056835. NCBI lineage: Bacteria > Bacillati > Actinomycetota > Actinomycetes > Kitasatosporales > Streptomycetaceae > Streptomyces > Streptomyces sp. NPDC056835. The sequence continues at coordinate 235,431 of NZ_JBHUBB010000002.1, read as the reverse complement.
AAGCCTGCCGAGACCCGCATGGGTTCCGGTAAGGGTTCCCCCGAGTGGTGGATCGCGAACGTCAAGCCCGGTCGGGTGATGTTCGAGCTGTCCTACCCGAACGAGAAGATTGCGCGTGAGGCGCTTACCCGCGCTGCTCACAAGCTTCCGATGAAGTGCCGGATCGTTCGGCGCGAGGCAGGTGAGTCGTGATGGCGGCCGTGACCAAGGCGTCCGAACTGCGCGAACTGGGCAATGAGGAGCTTCTCGCCAAGCTTCGCGAGGCCAAGGAAGAGCTGTTCAATCTCCGCTTCCAGGCGGCGACGGGTCAGCTCGAAAACCACGGGCGGCTGAAGCTCGTGCGCAAGGACATCGCGCGGATCTACACCCTGATGCGTGAGCGCGAGCTGGGCATCGAGACGGTGGAGAGCGCCTGATGACTGAGAGCAACGTGACCGAGACCAACACTGCCGAGCGCGGATTCCGCAAGACCCGTGAGGGTCTGGTCGTCAGCGACAAGATGGACAAGACCGTCGTCGTCGCTGTCGAGGACCGCGTCAAGCACGCGCTGTACGGCAAGGTCATCCGCCGTACGAACAAGCTCAAGGCGCACGACGAGCAGAACGCCGCCGGCATCGGCGACCGTGTCCTCCTGATGGAGACCCGGCCGCTGTCCGCCACGAAGCGGTGGCGCATCGTCGAGATCCTTGAGAAGGCCAAGTAACAACCCCTGAGGGTTTGCCAGCAGGGCATTTCCCTCGGACTAGTTCCGCCAGGCTCCGGGGGCCGAGTGATCGGCCCCCGGGGAACCGGCAGACGATCAGGAGATAGACGTGATCCAGCAGGAGTCGCGACTGCGTGTCGCCGACAACACGGGTGCGAAGGAAATTCTCACCATCCGTGTTCTCGGTGGTTCGGGTCGCCGCTACGCGGGCATCGGTGACGTCATCGTCGCCACCGTCAAGGACGCGATCCCCGGTGGCAACGTGAAGAAGGGTGACGTCGTCAAGGCGGTCATCGTTCGCACCGTCAAGGAGCGCCGCCGTCCGGACGGCTCGTACATCCGCTTCGACGAGAACGCCGCCGTCATTCTGAAGAACGACGGCGACCCTCGCGGCACCCGTATCTTCGGCCCGGTGGGCCGTGAGCTGCGCGAGAAGAAGTTCATGAAGATCATCTCGCTCGCGCCGGAGGTGCTGTAAGCATGAAGATCAAGAAGGGCGACCTGGTTCAGGTCATCACCGGTAAGGACAAGGGCAAGCAGGGCAAGGTCATCGTGGCCTACCCCACGCAGGACCGTGTTCTCGTCGAGGGTGTCAACCGGGTCAAGAAGCACACCAAGGCCGGCCAGACGGCTCGCGGTTCGCAGACCGGCGGCATCGTGACCACCGAAGCCCCCATCCACATCAGCAATGTTCAGCTGGTCGTGGAGAAGGACGGCAAGAAGGTCGTCACCCGCGTCGGCTACCGCTTTGACGACGAGGGCAACAAGATCCGCGTTGCCAAGCGGACCGGTGAGGACATCTGATGACTGCCACCACTACCGCGCCGCGTCTGAAGCTGCGCTACCGCGAGGAGATCGCCGGAAAGCTGCGTGAGGAGTTCTCGTACGAGAACGTCATGCAGATCCCCGGTCTCGTCAAGATCGTGGTCAACATGGGTGTGGGCGACGCCGCCCGCGACTCCAAGCTGATCGAGGGTGCCATCAAGGACCTCACCACGATCACCGGCCAGAAGCCGTCCGTCACGAAGGCCCGGAAGTCCATCGCGCAGTTCAAGCTGCGCGAGGGCCAGCCGATCGGTTGCCACGTCACCCTCCGCGGTGACCGCATGTGGGAGTTCCTGGACCGTACGCTGTCGCTCGCGCTGCCGCGTATCCGTGACTTCCGCGGTCTGTCCCCGAAGCAGTTCGACGGCCGTGGCAACTACACCTTCGGTCTCACGGAGCAGGTCATGTTCCACGAGATCGACCAGGACAAGATCGACCGGGTCCGGGGCATGGACATCACCGTGGTCACCACGGCGACCAATGACGACGAGGGTCGTGCCCTCCTTCGTCACCTCGGCTTCCCGTTCAAGGAGAACTGACCGTGGCGAAGAAGGCTCTGATCGCTAAGGCCGCCCGCAAGCCGAAGTTCGGTGTGCGCGGTTACACCCGCTGCCAGCGCTGCGGCCGTCCCCACTCCGTCTACCGCAAGTTCGGCCTGTGCCGTGTGTGCCTTCGTGAGATGGCCCACCGCGGCGAGCTGCCGGGCGTCACCAAGAGCTCCTGGTAGTCCTGCTTTTCAGGACCACCCGGAGCTCTCGGTAAGCAATTGGTTGGCGGGAGCCCTCCCTCATATGCCGTAGGCTTGTGGGGTTGGGCGCCCGTCGTCCAAATCAGACTTACTACGCCGTAGGTCCCCGCACCGCACCCGTCCCGACTCTGATCGGGGAGAGGGATGGCGCATACAGGAAACCCCGGCGAGAGAGGCCGAAGGCCAATTCATGACCATGACTGATCCCATCGCAGACATGCTCACGCGTCTGCGCAACGCGAACTCGGCGTACCACGACGAAGTCGTGATGCCGCACAGCAAGATCAAGTCGCACATCGCGGAGATCCTCCAGCAGGAGGGCTTCATCACCGGCTGGAAGGTCGAGGACGCCGAGGTCGGCAAGAACCTCGTCCTGGAGCTGAAGTTCGGCCCGAACCGCGAGCGTTCGATCGCCGGCATCAAGCGCATCTCCAAGCCGGGTCTGCGTGTGTACGCGAAGTCCACCAATCTGCCGAAGGTTCTCGGCGGCCTGGGCGTGGCCATCATCTCCACGTCCCACGGTCTCCTGACCGGCCAGCAGGCCAGCAAGAAGGGCGTAGGTGGGGAAGTCCTCGCCTACGTCTGGTAGTCGGGAACGGAGGAATAGCTCATGTCGCGAATCGGCAAGCTCCCCATCCAGGTTCCCGCCGGTGTGGACGTCACCATCGATGGCCGAACGGTCGCCGTGAAGGGCCCCAAGGGTTCCCTCTCGCACACCGTCGCCGCGCCGATCGAGGTCACCAAGGGCGAGGACGGCACCCTTCAGGTGCTGCGCCCGAACGACGAGCGTCAGAACAAGGCCCTGCACGGCCTGTCCCGCACGCTGGTGGCGAACATGATCACCGGCGTGACCCAGGGATACGTCAAGGCGCTCGAAATCAGCGGAGTCGGCTACCGCGTCCAGGCGAAGGGCTCCAACCTGGAGTTCGCCCTGGGCTACAGCCACCCGATCCTCATCGAGGCCCCCGAGGGCATCACCTTCAAGGTCGAGACGCCCACGAAGTTCTCTGTCGAGGGCATCGACAAGCAGAAGGTCGGCGAGGTCGCCGCTAACATCCGCAAGCTGCGGAAGCCCGACCCGTACAAGGCCAAGGGCGTCAAGTACGCGGGCGAGGTCATCCGCCGCAAGGTCGGAAAGGCGGGTAAGTAAGCCATGGCATACGGTGTCAAGATTGCTAAGGGTGACGCGTACAAGCGCGCCGCCATCAAGCGTCGCCACATCCGCGTCCGTAAGCACGTCTCCGGTACGCCGGAGCGTCCTCGCCTGGTCGTGACGCGCTCCAACCGCAACATCGTCGCGCAGGTCATCGACGACATCGCGGGCCACACGCTCGCTTCGGCGTCGACCCTGGACACCTCGATCCGTGGTGGCGAGGGCGACAAGAGCGCCCAGGCACAGAAGGTCGGCGCCCTGGTCGCCGAGCGTGCCAAGGCCGCCGGCGTCGAGGCCGTCGTGTTCGACCGTGGTGGCAACAGGTACGCCGGGCGCATTGCCGCTCTGGCTGACGCCGCCCGCGAAGCCGGGCTGAAGTTCTGAGCCCCGGTTCCGGGACTAACGGACGTAACAGAGAGAGGTAAATCCAATGGCTGGACCCCAGCGCCGCGGAAGCGGTGCCGGTGGCGGCGAGCGGCGGGACCGGAAGGGTCGCGACGGTGGCGCTGCCGCCGAGAAGACCGCTTACGTTGAGCGCGTTGTCGCGATCAACCGCGTCGCCAAGGTTGTGAAGGGTGGTCGTCGCTTCAGCTTCACCGCGCTGGTCGTGGTGGGCGACGGTGACGGCACCGTGGGTGTCGGTTACGGCAAGGCCAAGGAGGTGCCGGCCGCCATCGCCAAGGGTGTTGAGGAGGCCAAGAAGCACTTCTTCAAGGTCCCCCGTATCCAGGGCACCATCCCGCACCCGATCCAGGGCGAGAAGGCCGCGGGCGTTGTCCTGCTCAAGCCGGCTTCCCCCGGTACCGGCGTGATCGCCGGTGGCCCGGTGCGTGCCGTGCTGGAGTGCGCGGGCGTGCACGACATCCTGTCGAAGTCGCTCGGCTCGGACAACGCGATCAACATCGTGCACGCGACCGTGGCGGCCCTCCAGGGCCTGCAGCGTCCCGAGGAGATCGCGGCCCGCCGCGGTCTGCCCCTTGAGGACGTCGCCCCCGCGGCTCTGCTCCGTGCGCGTGCGGGAGCGGGTGCGTAATGGCCCGTCTCAAGATCACGCAGACGAAGTCGTACATCGGCAGCAAGCAGAACCACCGCGACACCCTGCGCTCGCTCGGCCTCAAGCGGGTCAGCGACACGGTTGTCAAGGAGGACCGCCCCGAGTTCCGCGGCATGGTGCACACCGTCCGCCACCTCGTGACGGTTGAGGAGGTCGACTGACATGGCGGAGAACAACCCGCTGAAGGTCCACAACCTCCGTCCTGCCCCGGGCGCCAAGACCGCCAAGACCCGTGTGGGTCGTGGTGAGGCGTCCAAGGGTAAGACCGCAGGTCGTGGTACCAAGGGCACCAAGGCCCGTTACCAGGTTCCGGAGCGCTTCGAGGGTGGGCAGATGCCCCTCCACATGCGTCTCCCGAAGCTCAAGGGCTTCAAGAACCCGTTCCGCACCGAGTACCAGGTCGTGAACCTGGACAAGCTCTCCGCTCTCTACCCCGAGGGCGGCGAGGTCACGGTGGCCGATCTGGTCACCAAGGGCGCGGTGCGCAAGAACAGCCTCGTCAAGGTCCTGGGCCAGGGCGAGATCTCCGTGGCGCTGCAGGTTTCGGTTGACGCCGTCTCCGGCTCCGCCAAGGAGAAGATTGCCGCCGCCGGCGGCACCGTCACCGAGCTCGTCTGAGACAACTCGATGGCCTGAACATCCGACCGGGGATGCCTCTCATAAGGGGCATCCCCGGTTGGTCGTTCCAAGGGGGGCACTGTCGCCGGTAAGGTGGCGTGCATTGTTGCTGTATCGCTTGTTCCGTATCCGTCGATCCTCAATACCGTCACCTCTGACGCAGTAGCGCGGGGGTCGCAGGAGGCACCGTGCTCACCGCGTTCGCCCGGGCGTTCAAGACGCCCGACCTGCGCAAGAAGCTGCTCTTCACACTCGCCATCATCGTGCTGTACCGGCTCGGGGCACATGTCCCGGTACCGGGCGTCAGCTACGAGAATGTCCAGACGTGTGTCGACGCGGCCCAGAAGGGCAACAACAGCCTGTTCGGTCTGGTGAACATGTTCAGCGGCGGGGCGCTGCTGCAGATCACGATCTTCGCGCTCGGCATCATGCCGTACATCACCGCGAGCATCATCCTGCAGCTGCTGACCGTGGTCATCCCCAGGCTGGAGGCCCTCAAGAAGGAGGGCCAGTCCGGTCAGGCGAAGATCACGCAGTACACCCGCTATCTGACGGTCGCCCTCGCCGTGTTGCAGGGCACCGGCCTGGTCGCCACCGCTCGTAGCGGCGCGCTCTTCAGCGGCTGCCCGGTCGCCTCGGAGATCGTGCCCGACCAGTCGATCTTCGTCACCGTCACCATGGTGATCACCATGACCGCGGGCACCGCCGCCGTCATGTGGCTCGGTGAGCTCATCACCGACCGCGGGATCGGCAACGGCATGTCCATCCTGATGTTCATCTCGATCGCCGCCGGCTTCCCCGGCGCGCTGTGGGCCATCAAGGAGAGCGGCACGCTCGCCAAGGGCTGGATCGAGTTCGGCACGGTCATTCTGATCGGCTTCGTGATGGTGGGCCTGGTCGTCTTCGTCGAGCAGGCGCAGCGCCGGATCCCCGTGCAGTACGCGAAGCGGATGATCGGCCGCAGGTCCTACGGCGGTACGTCCACGTACATCCCGCTGAAGGTGAACCAGGCGGGTGTGATCCCCGTCATCTTCGCGTCGTCGCTGCTCTACATCCCGGCGCTGGTCGCGCAGTTCTCCAGCGGGAACTCCGCGTGGAAGACCTGGATCGAAGCGCACTTCGTCAAGGGCGACCACCCGTACTACATCGCGACGTACTTCCTGCTGATCGTGTTCTTCGCCTTCTTCTACGTGGCCATCTCCTTCAACCCCGAAGAAGTCGCCGACAACATGAAGAAGTATGGTGGCTTCATCCCGGGTATCCGGGCAGGTCGACCTACAGCCGAGTATCTGAGCTACGTGCTCAACAGGATCACTTGGCCGGGCTCGCTGTACCTGGGTCTGATTGCTCTCGTCCCGACGATGGCGTTGGCAGGCTTCGGCGGTGCGAACCAGAACTTCCCGTTCGGCGGGACGAGCATCCTCATCATCGTGGGTGTGGGTCTGGAAACCGTGAAGCAGATCGAGAGCCAGCTTCAGCAGCGTAATTACGAAGGGTTCCTCCGCTGATGCGAATCGTCCTCGTCGGGCCGCCCGGTGCCGGCAAGGGAACGCAGGCCGCGTACCTCGCCAAGAACCTGAAGGTCCCGCACATCTCCACGGGCGACCTCTTCCGAGCCAACATCAGCCAGGGCACGACCCTCGGCAAGCTCGCGAAGTCGTACATCGTCGTCGGGAACCTGGTGCCCGACGAGGTGACCATCGCGATGGCACAGGAGCGGATGGCCCAGCCGGACGCCACCAACGGCTTTCTGCTGGACGGCTTCCCGCGCAATGTCTCGCAGGCGAAGGCGCTGGACGAAGCCCTCGCGCAGGACGGCGTGAAGCTGGACGCGGTGCTGGACCTGGAGGTTCCGGAGGACGAGGTCGTCACGCGGATCGCGGGGCGCCGGGTGTGCCGCAATGACAGCGCGCATGTCTTCCATGTCACGTACAGCCCGCCGAAGAAGGAGGGTGTCTGTGACATCTGCGGCGGCGAGCTGTACCAGCGGGGCGACGACTCCGAGGAGACGGTGCGGACCCGTCTTGAGGTCTACCACACGCAGACCGAGCCGATCATCGACCACTACCGGGCCCAGGGCCTGGTGGTCACGATCTCCGCGCTCGGCAAGGTCACCGAAGTGACCGAGCGTGCGATGGAGGCGCTTGAGCGGGGCAGGGCCGCGTAGGTCCCAGCAGTGCAGCGGTACCAAGTACGGCCGTGGGGGGGGGGGGGCGCCCCGCCCCCCGCCCCCGGGGAGTTGACAATGAAAAAAACCACCCACCCAACAAACCCACAACAAAAAGAGGGAAGAGGTGGGG
>NZ_JBHUBB010000002.1:0-228020 GCF_042789485.1 Streptomyces sp. NPDC056835 | reverse complement strand
TCGCTGTGGCGGGGGGGTGGGGGGGGGCCGGGGCGGGGGGGCGGGGGCGGTCCCCCCCCCCCCTGCCCGCTCAACCTGCCGGCGGCCGGCCCCCCCCCCCCCGCCACGGCCGTACTGTTGAGCGGTCCGTGTGAAGCGGACGTGGTGAGCAGGGCGTGTCGAATCAGTCACAGACAGGTGGAAGGCGCAGGCATGGTGCAGATCAAGACCCCCGAGCAGATCGCGAAGATGCGTGAGGCGGGACTGGTCGTCGCCGCCGTGCACGCGGCCACCGGCGCGGCGGCGGTGCCCGGCGCCACCACCCGGGATCTGGACCAGGTCGCCCGCAAGGTACTGGCCGAGCACGGCGCCAAGCCGAACTTCCTCGGGTACGGCGGGTTCCCCGCGACCATCTGCACCTCGGTCAACGAGGTCGTCGTGCATGGCATCCCGGACGACAGGACCGTCCTCAAGGACGGCGACATCATCTCCATCGACGCCGGCGCGATCATCGACGGCTGGCACGGCGACGCGGCCTTCACGGCGTTCGTCGGCACCGGTCACGCTCCGGAGCTGGTCGAGCTCTCACGGGTGACCGAGGAGTCGATGTGGGCCGGGATCGCGGCGATGCGCGGCGGCAACCGGCTGGTGGACGTGTCCCGGGCGATCGAGACGTACATCCGCAGACAGCCCCGCCCCGGCGGCGGCAAGTACGGGATCATCGAGGACTACGGCGGCCACGGCATCGGCACCGAGATGCACATGGACCCGCATCTGCTGAACTATGTCTCGCGCAAGCGCGGCAAGGGCCCCAAGCTGGCCCCGGGCTTCTGCCTGGCGATCGAGCCGATGGTCTCGCTCGGTACGCCGCGTACGGAGGTGCTGGAGGACGAGTGGACGGTCATCACGACCGACGGCACCTGGTCCTCGCACTGGGAGCACTCCGTGGCGCTGACCGAGGAGGGCCCGCTGGTCCTGACCGCCCCCGACGGGGGTAAGGCGAAGCTCGCCGAGCTGGGCGTCACCACGGCTCCGGACCCGTTGGCTTAAGAATCTCCTTCGGTGGGCAAACTGAACGGATTCGTCTTTTCGAGTGCGCTCCCGTAGACTGACGCGTCGGCTCTGGTGTACCCGTGTGTCCTCATGCGGCTGCCAGAATCGATCAAGGTAGCCGATTCGAAGGGCGAAGCGTGGCCAAGAAGCAAGGTGCCATCGAAATTGAGGGCACCGTGATCGAGTCCCTCCCGAACGCCATGTTCAAGGTGGAGCTGCAGAACGGTCACAAGGTCCTCGCGCACATCAGCGGCAAGATGCGGATGCACTACATCCGTATCCTCCCCGATGACCGGGTCGTGGTGGAGCTGTCTCCGTACGACCTGACGCGTGGCCGGATCGTCTACCGATACAAGTAGATCTTGCAGTCACCCCTCGCGGGGTGCCCGCACTGACCCGGAGAACCTCAATCCCATGAAGGTCAAGCCGAGCGTCAAGAAGATCTGCGACAAGTGCAAGGTGATCCGCCGTCACGGCCGGGTCATGGTCATCTGCGACAACCTGCGCCACAAGCAGCGCCAGGGCTGACGCAAGACCACCTGCCTCTCGCAGTACTTCGCGCGACGCGAGCAAACTCGTAATGACGCAGTGTCCGGCTCCCACCCGGTGGGACCGACACCTCCGGCGGAGGCCGGGGACCCGGACCGTACCGCTCCCGCACAGGGACGGACCGGCAGCCGGGAACGACACTGCGGAAGACCTCCGACATCATCAGGAGCCATGAATGGCACGCCTCGCAGGCGTTGACCTCCCGCGCGAAAAGCGCGTCGAGGTCGCCCTCACCTACGTCTTCGGTATCGGGCGCACCCGGTCCAAGGAGACCCTCGCCGCCGTTGGCGTCGACCCGAACGTCCGCGTCCGTGACCTCGCCGAGGAAGACCTCGTCAAGATCCGCGAGTACGTGGACGCCAACCTCAAGACCGAGGGTGACCTCCGTCGCGAGATCGCCGCCGACATCCGCCGCAAGGTCGAGATCGGCTGCTACCAGGGTCTGCGTCACCGCCGTGGCCTGCCGGTGCACGGACAGCGCACCAGCACGAACGCTCGTACCCGCAAGGGCCCGCGTCGCGCCATCGCCGGTAAGAAGAAGCCGGGCAAGAAGTAGTCCTCAGCGGACGCTCATCAGCGGTCTTCGCTGTAGGACCGACCACCTCCCTGTAGGAGAAATAGATGCCCCCCAAGGGTCGTCAGGGCGCTGCCAAGAAGGTGCGCCGCAAGGAAAAGAAGAACGTCGCTCACGGGCACGCCCACATCAAGAGCACGTTCAACAACACGATCGTCTCGATCACCGACCCCTCGGGCAATGTGATCTCCTGGGCCTCCGCCGGCCACGTCGGCTTCAAGGGCTCGCGCAAGTCCACCCCCTTCGCCGCGCAGATGGCCGCCGAGTCGGCCGCCCGCCGCGCGCAGGAGCACGGCATGCGCAAGGTCGACGTCTTCGTCAAGGGTCCCGGCTCCGGCCGTGAGACCGCGATCCGTTCGCTCCAGGCCACCGGCCTGGAGGTGGGCTCGATCCAGGACGTCACCCCCACCCCGCACAACGGCTGCCGCCCCCCGAAGCGCCGCCGCGTCTGACCCTTTCCCCGCGCAGGGGAACGGCTCGCGGGCGGTACGGCGCTTCGGTGCCGTGCCGCCCGTACCCTTGTTCTGTTGGCATCAAATAGCGGGTGCCAAGACTGGAGGCATTAACCATGCTTATCGCTCAGCGTCCCTCGCTGACCGAAGAGGTCGTCGACGAGTACCGCTCGCGGTTCGTGATCGAGCCGCTGGAGCCGGGCTTCGGCTACACGCTCGGCAACTCCCTTCGGCGTACGCTCCTCTCCTCGATCCCCGGCGCGGCGGTCACGTCGATCCGGATCGACGGTGTCCTGCACGAGTTCACCACCGTGCCGGGCGTCAAGGAGGACGTCACCGACCTCATCCTGAACATCAAGCAGCTGGTCGTCTCCTCGGAGCACGACGAGCCGGTCGTGATGTACCTGCGCAAGCAGGGTCCCGGCCTGGTCACGGCCGCTGACATCGCCCCGCCGGCCGGTGTCGAGGTCCACAACCCGGACCTCGTGCTCGCGACGCTGAACGGCAAGGGCAAGCTGGAGATGGAGCTGACCGTCGAGCGCGGTCGCGGCTATGTCTCCGCCGTCCAGAACAAGCAGGTGGGCCAGGAGATCGGCCGGATTCCGGTCGACTCCATCTACTCGCCGGTGCTCAAGGTCACGTACAAGGTCGAGGCGACCCGTGTCGAGCAGCGCACCGACTTCGACAAGCTGATCGTCGACGTCGAGACCAAGCAGGCCATGCGGCCGCGCGACGCCATGGCGTCCGCCGGTAAGACGCTGGTCGAGCTGTTCGGTCTGGCGCGCGAGCTCAACATCGACGCCGAGGGCATCGACATGGGCCCGTCGCCGACGGACGCGGCGCTCGCCGCCGATCTCGCCCTGCCGATCGAGGAGCTGGAGCTCACCGTTCGGTCGTACAACTGCCTCAAGCGCGAGGGCATCCACTCCGTGGGTGAGCTGGTGGCGCGCTCCGAGGCCGATCTGCTCGACATCCGTAACTTCGGTGCGAAGTCGATCGACGAGGTCAAGGCGAAGCTGGCCGGCATGGGCCTGGCCCTCAAGGACAGCCCGCCCGGATTCGACCCGACCGCCGCCGCGGACGCCTTCGGCGCCGACGACGACGCGGACGCGGGCTTCGTGGAGACCGAGCAGTACTGAACCGCCTCCGGAGCGTGAGCTCCGGGTTCCGGCGGGCGATCGCCCGTCCGGGAACTGACACCGGTACCTGATACGGCCGGTGCAGACACAAGGAGATACACCATGCCGAAGCCCGCCAAGGGTGCCCGTCTGGGCGGCAGCGCCGCGCACGAGAAGCTGCTCCTCGCGAACCTCGCGAAGTCGCTCTTCGAGCACGGCCGCATCACCACGACCGAGGCCAAGGCCCGCCGCCTGCGCCCGATCGCGGAGCGTTTCATCACCAAGGCGAAGAAGGGCGACATCCACAACCGTCGCCTGGTGCTGCAGTCGATCACGGACAAGAGCGTCGTCCACACGCTCTTCACCGAGATCGCCCCGCGGTACGAGAACCGCCCCGGTGGTTACACGCGCATCACCAAGATCGGCAACCGTCGTGGCGACAACGCCCCGATGGCGGTCATCGAGCTGGTCGAGGCCCTGACCGTGGCGCAGCAGGCCACCGGTGAGGCCGAGGCGGCGACGAAGCGCGCGGTCAAGGAAGACGCCCTCAAGAAGGACGAGGCTCCGGCCGAGACCGTCGAGGACGCCAAGCCGGCCGCCGAGGCCGAGTCGGAGTCCAAGGACGCCTGAGCGTTCTGACGACTGACGGACGGGTCCGCTCCCTCGTGGGGGCGGGCCCGTTCTGTATGGAAAGGGCGGACAGGTGGGGCAGGTGGGTCAGGTGAGCGACGCTATCGAGGGCGCGGCGCCCGGACACGTACGGGTACGGCTGGACCTGTCGTACGACGGCAAGGACTTCTCGGGCTGGGCGAGGCAGCGGACCCGGCGGACCGTCCAGGGCGAGATCGAGGACGCGCTGCGTACGGTGACGCGGTCCTCGCGCACGTACGAGCTGACCGTCGCCGGGCGTACGGACGCGGGCGTGCACGCGCGCGGGCAGGTCGCGCATGTCGATCTGCCGGACGAGGTGTGGGCCGAGCACCGGGAGCGGCTGCTGCGGCGGCTCGCGGGGCGGCTGAGCCACGACGTACGGGTCTGGAAGGTCACCGAGGCACCCCCGGGCTTCAACGCGCGCTTCTCGGCCGTCTGGCGGCGCTACGCGTACCGCGTGACCGACCATCCCGGGGGCGTCGATCCGCTGCTGCGCGGCCATGTGCTGTGGCACGACTGGCCGTTGGACGTGGCGGCGATGAACGCGGCGTCCGCCGGGCTGCTCGGCGAGCACGACTTCGCGGCGTACTGCAAGCGGCGCGAGGGCGCGACGACCATCCGTACGCTCCAGCGGCTGGAGTGGGAGCGCGACGCGCACGGGGTGATCACCGCGACCGTGCGGGCCGATGCCTTCTGCCACAACATGGTGCGCTCGCTGGTGGGCGCGCTGCTGTTCGTGGGCGACGGGCACCGGCCCGTGGAATGGCCGGCGAAGGTGCTGGCGGCGGGGGTGCGGGACTCGGCGGTGCATGTCGTACGGCCGCACGGGCTCACCCTGGAGGAGGTCGGCTATCCGGCCGACGAACTGCTGGGTGAGCGGAACCGGGCGGCGCGCAACAAGCGGACGCTGGGCGCGAACCTGAACGGGGACGGGAACGGGGACGGGGACGGGGATCGAGCCGCGGACCGGGACCGGGACTGCGGCGCGGGCTGCTGCTGAGGTCAGCCGCGCCGCAGCCGTCGGGCGAGGCGGCGCAGCGGTCCCGGTGCCTGGGCCGGTGCGGCCCGCGCGGGTGCGGGCTCCGGCGCGGGGACCGCGACGCGCAGGGACAGATCGCGCTGCGGATTGGTCCAGTACGGCGTGACGCGGCGGTCCCGCGCGGTGGGGTGCGGCACGGGCGTCAGCCGCTCGGGCACCTCGGGTCCGCGCCGGGAGCCGAGCCGCGCGGACTTCGTCCAGCCGAGCGCGGTGAGGCGTACGGACAGATCCCAGACGCCATCGCCCAGCGGGGCGCCGTCCAGCGCCGTGGCGAGGTCGAGCCGGGCCGTCCCGGCGATGCTCAGCACGCCTTCGGGGCGGAAGACGGTGGTCTTCGTGGGCAGCCGGTACTCGGCGCCGCCGGCGCGCTCGCGCAGGACGAGGACGACGGACGCCTTGGCGGGTGAGGCGCCGCCGGTGAGCGGTTCGCGGGCGAGACGGTCCCGCAGGGCCGGGGAGAGACTGGCCGGGGCGAGGGCTACCTGGCCCCCGCCCGTGCCTGTTTCGGTAGCCGTGCCGGTGCCGGTGCCGGTGCCGGTGCCCGTGCCTGCGTCGGTGTCGGTGTCGGTGTCGGTGACGACGAGGGGGCCGTCCGCGCCGTGCAGTTCGCCGGTGAAGGCGATCCGCAGACAGCCGCCGTCGTTCAGCCAGGACAGCGCGTCCAGCCGCGCGTGGCAGACGACCGAGGACTCCCACGCGGCGAGCGCCACCAGCTCATCGAGCCGGTCGTCGGTGATCAGCCCGACGGCCACCCGGCGCGCGGCGGGCAGACCGGCCACCGACGTGCCCGAGATCCCGTCCACGACGACCCCGCGGATCGCCCGGAACAGCTCGCGTCGCGCGTCCTCGTCCAGGTCCAGCAGCCGTTTGCCGCTCAGCCGGTCCAGGATCTCCACACGCAGCCAGCGCCGGTGCAGCCGGTCGCGCGCCGCCCCGGGTCCGACGAGGCCGTCGACGGTCTTCAGCAGGGCGCGCAGTTCGGCGTAGAAATCCCCGGGCGCCGCGGCGGGGCCCGCGCCGCCGGGACCGTAGTGGTAGCAGACATAGCCGCCGAGGACGGCGGTACGGCCCGCCCGGAGGGTGGCCTCGGCCGTGAACGCCTGCTCGGCCAGGGCCTGGTTGCCGCCCGCCCGCGCGGCGAAGCGCAGCCCGTGCTCGTCGAGGAAGGCGCGGTGGAACAGCTTGTTGGCGGTCAGGCTGTCGGCCAGCGGGTCCTTGGAGAGCGTGGCGCGCGGCCGGTCCCGTACGAACAGTTCGCGGGGGACGGCCCGGCCCTTGCCCGCGAGCTTGCCGGCGACGATGTCGGCGTCGTGCTCGATGCCGTACGCGTACATCCGCTCCAGGGCTTCGGTGCCGAGCCGGTCGCCGGGCTCCATGTACAGCACGTACTCGCCGGTCGCGGTGTCGGTCCCGGCGTTACGGGGATCGGTGCCCGGCGCCGCGTCCGGCACGCTGATCACCTCGATGTCGTCCGCGGCCAGGGTCTGGGCGGCCAGTGAGGCGAGGGTGGTCTCCACGGCCCCGGGCGCCGCCCCGGCGGTCGGTACGACGACGCTGACCTTCGGCGGCCGGGGACCGGGCACCGCGTCGGTCGCGCGTACGGTCAGGGTCAGCCCTTCGTCGGTGAGGGCACCGGTGATCTCCCGACCGCCGAGGATTTCCGGGGCGGGCAGAGCCACCTCCCCGGGCGCGGTGTCCCCGCCGAGCCGGGTGTACCGGTCGAAGCCCGCGCCCATGAGCCTGATCCGCACCTCCCAGGCGCCCTCGGCCAGAGGCCCGCCGCCCGCGCCGCGCAGCGGGTCGACGGCGACGCTGCCGCGGACGACGGGCCGTACGAGCACGGTGCCCTCGGGCACGGCGCCCGCGAGGCCGTCCGGTACGGGTTCCTCCTCCAGGACGAGGGACGTCTCGCGCTCGGGGAGCCACACATGCGCGGTCTCCGCGTGCCGCAGCAGCACATCGGCCTTGAAGGACTTCAACTCGTCGGTCACCTCGACGGGTTCGGACAGGACCCCGTCCGTCAGGGCGGGCGCGAGGAAGTACCGCTCCCCGCGCCGGGCCAGCAGCAGACCGGACCCGTCGTGGGCGCCGCCGGGGCCGGGCTCGCCCGCGAACCGGGCGGTGAACGACATCTTGAACCGGTCGCGGCTCCAGCCCGCCCGCTCGATCGCGCAGCGGGCGCCGAGATCCATCTGCCTGCGGGTGAACTCGGTCAGTTCCGCCGGCCTGTTCTCCCGGAGCAGGGCCGATCTGGTCCGCTGTACGGCGGCCAGCCCCAGGTGCACGCCGTCCGTCATGAACTCCTCGGCCAACTCGCGCACCACCTCGAACGGGTCGTCCCGGAACGGCGGGTCGACCAGCAGGCCCCGGGGCGGCTCGCCCAGCCGGTGCAGCATCTCCACCCGGTAGAAGCGGCGCAGCAGGCGGTCGCGCTCGGGACCCGGCTCGGTGCCCGCGACGACCGTCGCCATGACCTCGCGGAGATTCCCGTAGTACCCGCGCGGGTCCATCGCGGCCGTACCGGCGTTCTCGGCGTCCTCACGGGCCCAGTACGCGTAACAGACGTAGTCGCCCAGGACGGAGACCACGGACGCCTTGAGATAGGCGCGGACCATGAAGAGCTGGTCCTCCAGGATCCAGGGCCCTTCGGGGTGCGCGATGCCGTGTTCGCGCAGGAACGCGGTGCGGAACATCTTGTGCGGGGTGAGGCTGTCGATGAGCGGCGCGTTCCGTACGGTGCAGCTCTCCCGGGTCCGGGTCATCAGACCGTACGGGACGCCCCGGCTGCGGAAGTTGCTGGCGACCTTGCCGATGACGATGTCGGAGTCATTGCGCGCGGCCATGGCGTACAGCCGCTCCAGCGCCTCGGGCGCCAGCCGGTCATCGTGGTCGGCGAACTGCACATAGTGACCGTTCGCCCGCTCCACGCCGATGTTGCGCGGCTTTCCCGGCCAGCCCGAGTTGGGGATGCGCTCCATCCGGAAGTGGTCGTGCTCGGCGACCAGGGCCGCCAGCCGCTCCGGGGTCTCGTCGGTCGAGCCGTCGTCGACGAAGAGCACCTCGAACTCGTCGCTGGGCAGGGTCTGCCCCAGCAGCGAGCCGACCAGCGGCTCGATGTGGATTCCCGAGTTGTATGTCGGTACCACCACGGTGACTTTGACCGCCATCCACCCCACGCCCTCTGTGCATTCACCAGCGCCACGCAAGTTGCGCAGACTGTACACAGCGCGGAGCACGCGCCGTGCCGGGGAAGCGCGGCGGCGCGGGTGAGCGGGGGCCGTGGTGCGGGCGTCGTGGGACGGGCGTCGTGGAGCGGGCGTCGTGGGGCGCGGTTACTGCTCGACGGGGGCCGTGGCCGCGGCCGACGCCTGGGACCTGCCCCGTTCGAGGATCTGGCGGAAAGCGAACTCCGCGACGTCGTCCCCGGTGGTGAAGACGTCCTTGTCCGAAGTGGTGACGTTCTTGCCGGAGGTGAAGCCGCCGACCGTGAAGTAGACGTACCTGCCGTACGAGTTGGTGGTCTTGCGGCAGACCGAGGGGGCCCGGCAGAAGGTCGGGACACCGGCGCCGGAGAGCGAGGCGATGCCGTCCTGCGCCTGGCCCTTGGCCTTCAGCGCCAGCGCCTCCGAATCGAAGACCGCGACGCCGACGGTCACGGCGACCCCGTCCCTGCTGTACGTGGCGCGGATGACCTGGTCACAGCTGTTCGAGGCGAGGATGGAGCCGAGCGCGCCCTGTGCCGCCGCCGCGCAGTTGGTGGTGCGGGCCGTGGCGCCCTTCGCGTAGACGCGGTCGCTCATCGTGAGCTTGTCGCCGGGGAAGAGGGTGTCGGCGTTCAGCGGCGCCTTGTCCTTGTCGGCGCTGGAGACGTAGTCCTTCGGGTTCGGCGGCGGCAGCGGCTCGACCGAGGAGAAGGTGGGCTCGGACTCGGGGCTCCGGTCCGGCAGATCGGTGGGCGTGGGCAGCTCGTTGGCGGTGTTCTCCGCGCCGCGGTCGTTCCCGCCGTTCATGGAGACGACGGCGGTCGCCACGATCGCGGCTATCGCGCCGGTCGCGAGCACGCCACCACCGATCATCAGCCAGCGTTTGCGGCGGGTACGCGCGGCGGAGGCGTCCGCGAGAGCGGCCCAATCCGGTGTCTGTGTGCCGTGCGGGTCATGGTCCGGTGAACCGGGGCCGCCCCAGGAGGGCCCCCCTTGCCCAAAGCTCATGGCGCGAGTTTAGACCGCCCGGCGCCCGGGAAATCGCGCGGGAATCGGAAAAGGATTGGGCTCCGGCGCGACCTGCACCGACAATGCGGGACATGGGACATGTTGAGGCCGCGCACCTGGAGTACTACCTCCCCGACGGACGGGTGTTGCTCGCCGACGCCTCGTTCCGCGTCGCGGAGGGCTCCGTCGTCGCTCTCGTCGGGGCCAACGGCGCCGGCAAGACCACGCTGCTGAGGCTGATCGCGGGGGAGCTCCAGCCGCACGGCGGCTCGGTGACGGTCAGCGGCGGGCTCGGTGTGATGTCGCAGTTCGTGGGGTCGGTACGGGACGAGCGCACGGTCCGTGACCTGCTGGTCTCGGTCGCGCAGCCGCGCCTGCGGGACGCCGCGGCGGCCGTGGACTCGGCCGAGCACGGCATCATGACGGTCGATGACGAGGCCGCGCAGATGCGGTACGCGCAGGCGCTCAGCGACTGGGCGGAGGCACGCGGCTACGAGGCCGAGACGGTCTGGGACATGTGCACGACGGCGGCGCTCGGTGTCCCGTACGAGAAGGCGCAGTGGCGCGAGCTGCGCACCCTGAGCGGCGGCGAGCAGAAACGGCTGGTGCTTGAGGCGCTGCTGCGCGGGCCCGACCAGGTGCTGCTGCTCGACGAGCCGGACAACTATCTGGACGTGCCGGGCAAGCGGTGGCTGGAGGAGCGGCTGAAGGAGACCCGTAAGACGGTCCTCTTCATCTCCCACGACCGGGAGCTGCTGGCCAGGGCCGCCGAGAAGATCGTGAGCGTGGAGCCCAGCCCGGCCGGCTCCGACGTGTGGGTGCACGGCGGCGGGTTCGGTACGTACCACGAGGCCCGCAAGGAGCGCTTCGCGCGCTTCGAGGAGCTGAAGCGGCGCTGGGACGAGGAGCACGCCCGGCTGAAGGCGCTGGTGCACCGGCTGCGGCAGCAGGCGGCGATCAGCCCCGACATGGCCTCGCGCTACCGGGCGATGCAGACGCGCTTCAAGAAGTTCGAGGACGCCGGACCGCCGCCGGAGCCGCCCCGCGAGCAGGAGATCTCCATGCGGCTGCGCGGCGGCCGTACCGGCGTACGTGCCGTGACCTGCGAGAATCTGGAGCTGACCGGGCTGATGAAGCCGTTCTCGCTGGAGATCTACTACGGCGAGCGGGTCGCGGTCCTCGGTTCGAACGGCTCCGGCAAGTCCCACTTCCTGCGGCTGCTGGCCGGCGAGGACGTACGGCACACCGGCCGGTGGAAGCTGGGCGCGCGCGTCGTACCGGGCCACTTCGCCCAGACCCACGCCCACCCCGAGCTGCTGGGCCGCACGCTGGTCGACATCCTGTGGACGGAGCACGCGAAGGACCGGGGCGGCGCGATGAGCGTGCTGCGCCGGTACGAGCTGGAGCGCCAGGGCGACCAGCCCTTCGAGAAGCTGTCGGGCGGCCAGCAGGCGCGCTTCCAGATCCTGCTGCTCGAACTGTGCGGTACGACCGCGCTGCTCCTGGACGAGCCGACGGACAACCTGGACCTGGAGTCGGCGGAGGCCCTTCAGGACGGTCTTGAGGTGTACGACGGGACGGTGCTCGCGGTCACCCACGACCGCTGGTTCGCTCGCTCCTTCGACCGGTACCTGGTATTCGGCTCGGACGGGGTCGTACGGGAGACGCCGGAACCGGTGTGGGACGAGCGACGGGTGGTACGGGACCGGTAACGGGCGGTACGGGACCGGTAACGGGCGGTACGGGACCGGTTGACGGGCGTACGGGGGGGAGCGGCGGCGGGTGGTACGGGCGCGGCCGGCGGGGACCGGGTCCCGAGGGGCGCGACCCCCGTTTTGACCCGTACGGGGCACCGACGGTATTCTTCTGGTTCGTTATGCGTATTGGCTTGGTCGTTCTCACGCGAGGGGCCCTTACGCCGGTCCACCGGGCCGATGGACAGCGGTAGTGCACGGGTTGCGTCCCCGAGGTACCGCCAGGGCTGTCGTGATCGTCCGGGTGGCCTTGTCAGGACTCCACTTTCACTGAAGAAGCGAAGGCATACGACCGTGCGTACGTACAGCCCCAAGCCCGGCGATGTGACGCGCCAGTGGCACATCATCGACGCGCAGGACATCGTCCTGGGCCGTCTGGCGACCACCGCCGCCAATCTTCTGCGCGGTAAGCACAAGGCGATCTACGCGCCCCACGTCGACACCGGTGACTTCGTCATCATCATCAACGCCGACAAGGTGCACCTGTCCGGCAACAAGCGGACCCAGAAGATGGCGTACCGCCACTCCGGTTACCCGGGTGGTCTGCGCTCCGTCCGCTACGACGAGCTCCTCGCCAAGAACCCCGAGAAGGCCGTCGAGAAGGCCATCAAGGGCATGATCCCCAAGAACACCCTGGGCCGTCAGATGTTCTCGAAGCTGAAGGTGTACTCGGGTGACCAGCACCCGCACGCCGCGCAGCAGCCGGTCCCGTTCGAGATCACCCAGGTCGCGCAGTAGTTCCGGCCACCCCCTAAGACGAAAAGAAATCTGAGGAGCATCGTGGCCGAGACCACTGCAGAGACCCCCGTCGAAGCCCCCGAGGCGGAAGAGACGTACGCCGAGGTGACGACCTTCGAGTCGGAGACCCCGGTCGAGGGTGAGTACACCTCCGAGTCGCTGGCGTCCCGCTTCGGCGACCCGCAGCCGGCGGCCGGCCTGGGCCGTCGCAAGAACGCCATCGCCCGCGTCCGGATCGTCCCGGGCACCGGCAAGTGGAAGATCAACGGTCGCACCCTTGAGGACTACTTCCCCAACAAGGTGCACCAGCAGGCTGTCAACGAGCCCTTCAAGGTGCTTGAGCTCGACAACCGCTACGACGTCATCGCCCGTATCTCGGGTGGCGGCGTCTCCGGCCAGGCCGGCGCCCTGCGTCTCGGTGTGGCCCGCTCGCTGAACGAGGCGGACGTGGACAACAACCGCGCCCCGCTGAAGAAGGCCGGCTTCCTGAGCCGCGACGACCGCGCCGTCGAGCGCAAGAAGGCCGGTCTGAAGAAGGCCCGCAAGGCGCCGCAGTACAGCAAGCGCTAAATCGCTCGTTTGCCGGTATTGGCTTTACGGCCTCTACGGCACCCGAACGCCCCGGCGGCACTCCGTGCTGCCGGGGCGTTCGTTTTATTGGTTACTCGGGCGTATAACAGCATCAGGCGCTCAAAACTTTGCATGGGTTTGCGTTTTCGAAATCTTTTCGCTCGGGGCGATATCGGTGATGCCGGCTCCGGGTGTTCTCGGAGGGAGAGCTGTGGGACGACTCTTCGGCACGGACGGTGTGCGCGGTGTCGCCAACGCCGATCTGACGGCTGAGCTGGCGCTCGGTCTTTCGGTCGCGGCGGCGCATGTGCTCGCCGAAGTGGGGACGTTCGAGGGGCATCGCCCCACGGCGGTGGTCGGACGTGATCCTCGTGCCTCCGGTGAATTCCTGGAGGCCGCTGTCGTGGCGGGCCTGGCGAGCGCGGGCGTGGACGTCCTGCGTGTCGGTGTGCTGCCTACCCCCGCGGTGGCGTATCTCACCGGGGTGCTGGGCGCCGACCTCGGCGTGATGCTCTCCGCGAGCCACAACGCGATGCCCGACAACGGCATCAAGTTCTTCGCGCGCGGCGGGCACAAACTCGCCGACGAGCTGGAGGACCGTATCGAGGCCGCCTACTACGAGAACACCGTGCACCGCACCGGGGCCCCCTGGGAGCGGCCGACCGGTGGCGGAGTCGGCCGGGTCCGCTCGTACGACGAAGGTTTCGATCAGTACGTGGCACATCTGATCGCTGTGCTGCCGAACCGGCTCGACGGACTGAAGATCGTCCTGGACGAGGCGCACGGCGCGGCGGCCCGGGTGTCGCCGGAGGCCTTCACCCGCGCCGGCGCCGAGGTCATCACGATCGGCGCTGAGCCGGACGGGCTGAATATCAACGACGGATGCGGCTCCACACATCTGGACCAGCTCAAGGCCGCGGTCGTCGAGCACGGCGCGGACTTCGGCATCGCCCACGACGGCGACGCGGACCGCTGTCTGGCCGTGGACGGCGCGGGCGAAGAGGTCGACGGCGACCAGATCCTCGCCGTACTGGCCCTCGCGATGCGCGAGGCGGGCACGCTGCGCGGCGACGCGGTGGTCGGGACGGTCATGTCCAACCTCGGGTTCAAGATCGCGATGGAGCGCGAGGGCATCCATCTCGTCGAGACCGCGGTCGGCGACCGCTACGTACTGGAGTCGATGAAGGAGCACGGCTACGCCCTCGGCGGCGAGCAGTCGGGCCATGTCATCGTCCTCGACCACGCCACCACCGGCGACGGCACCCTCACCGGCCTGATGCTCGCGGCCCGGGTCGCCGCGACGGGCCGTACGCTGGCCGACCTCGCGGGCGTCATGCGACGGCTGCCGCAGGTGCTGATCAATGTGCCCGATGTCGACAAATCGCGGGTGAAGACCTCCGCGGAACTGGCGTCGGCGGTCGCCGAGGCCGAACACGAACTGGGCTCCACGGGCCGCGTCCTGCTGCGCCCCTCGGGCACCGAGCCGCTGGTACGGGTCATGGTCGAGGCGGCGGACATCGACCAGGCGCGGTCGGTGGCGAGCCGGCTGGCGGACGCGGTGAAGTCGGCGCTCGGCTGAAGGCGTTGAGCTGAGCCGACGGGCCGGGACGGCGCGACCCCAAGAACACCCCCGTGATCAGCTTCACGGGGGTGTTCTTCGTTTCTTGACATCTACCGTCGCCGTGGGCGGCTCGCTCCACGGGTCACCCGCCAGAAGTGGTGGATGGTGAGCTGGTAGCGCTCGTGGCCGGGGTTCTCGGTCGCATGATTCACCGCCCACGCCTCGGTGATCCGCTGGACGTCGTCCACCGGGGCGGAAGTGTCGTGGCAGTCTTCGCACTCCACCATGAACCGCGCCGTGGGTGTGTCCTCACTGGTGTCGATCCGCAGCACCCACGACCCGACACGGTGCAGCTCGTCGTTACTCGTCGTGTCTCTCACAGGTTGCGCAACCCTTCTAAGACGCGCTGCATCAGCGCGGTAGCGACCGCGTCCTTGGCCTTGCCTTCCGGGACGCGCACATGCGCGGGCAGTCGGTGCGGTAGCGGCGGCACATCGACCGTCAGAGTGGGCGGCTTGGATAGCGCCAACTCAGCCCACACGATCTTGCCTCCGACTGGCGGCCGGGAGGTGCCCCACCTTTTGGTGAGCGCTTCGACGAGCAGAAGGCCGCGCCCGTCTTCGGCGTCCGCGGCGGGGTGCTTGGTGCCGGGGACCTCATCGCTTCTGTCCCACACCTCGACGTACAGATGCATGTCCACGACGCGGAGCTGTACGCCGAGGATGTGTTCCGCCTTGATGTCCGTCCATGTGGGTGTGGTCGTCTTCGGGCCGGTGGCCGTGACGGCGTTGGTGACCAGTTCGGAGACGACGAGTAGGGCGTCGTCCATAACGTGGGTCGCGTCCCACCACCGGAGCGTGAACTTGGCGAAGGCCCGTGCACAGCTCACGGCCGAAGGAACAGCGGTCAGCGTCAGGCGATCCCACGCGCGCAGCAGCGGCATGGCGTTACCCCCGGCCGGCTGACGAGATGGCGGCGACTTGTGGGTCGCCACTGCTTCCCGTGGCTGTGTCGTCTTGGTGGTGCGGGAGTTCGTCCAGGGCGTGCACGGTGGCCGAGAGACCAAACTCCAACCGGTCGAGCAGGGCTCGTTGGAGCGGACCGTTCTCGGCGAGGTGATCCAGGGACGGCACGAACACGTCACGCGTACCGGTACAACGGATCACCTCGACCAGTTCGTTGAAGGCGTCGATCGAGCCGCTGTCGAACTCGTGGTAGATGGCGGTCAGTTGCAACCCCCGCACGGCGGCGAAGCGCTTCATGTTCTGTTCCAGCGCGATGGCCTCGTGGTCGGCCGCGTCGGAGCAGACGCGTAGGTACCCGTAGGCCGGTGACTTCGTATTGCTCATCGCTGGACTCCTTGGACGACCCAAATTCGTGCCCCGAGTTCGTACTCGATGTGTTCGCGCATTGCGGCTTGCAGTCCGGGCAGCCGGGCGAAGTGCCAGAGGGAAGGCACGATGACGTTGCGGACGCCGCTCGCCTTGAGGGCTTCCGTCAAGCAGTCGAAGGCCGGTTCGTTGGCACGAATCTGCTCGACGAACGTCTGCTCCAACGTGAAACCTTCGCGCTCAGCGTGCGTGGCCAATTCATTTTGCAGGGTTCGGTTTTCGTCGTCCGCGCTACTGGCGGCTAACCGCAGGTAGCCGTACATTCCAGGTCGCATCCATTCCTCCTCGTGGGCTGGAAGGGATCGACCGGCGACTGTTCTCGCTGTGCGCTGTCGATCGACCCAACAGAGAGAAAAGCCGCTTGACCTGCGAAAACCAACAGCGCGCGTGCGGCAGAGATGTCGCATCCATGCCGCAGATGACCGCCTGGCCTGCACGGACGTCACCCGATTGGCTAGGCTGATTCACGCCCCGTGATCAGTCGGAGGGATGAGCGATGGCCAGCAAGCGCATACGGCTGGCTCAGCGTCGTAAATCGGCAGGCTTCACACAGGAGACGCTTGCCGAACATCTCGGCGTCGAGCGTTCAACGGTGGGCCGCTGGGAGAGCGCTGAAACAGAGCCGCAAGCCTGGTTACGACCGAAGCTTGCCCGCGCATTCAAAATCACCAGTGACGAACTACAAGCGGCCCTCGATGATGTGACGATCATTCAGGCACGGCCGAGTGAACGCATGAATTACGCGCTTGAAAACCCGGCGTCGGCCGACCTGATGGTGGTCGCCTACTTGCACGAGCGGTTGCGTCAGCTCGATGAGTCCTACGACCAGGCATCGTCCACCAGCTTGCTCGGCCCGGCCGGACACGTGCACGGACAGGTGAAGTTCCTCCGTGAGAACGCCGCCAACCCGCGCGTACGACGAGCGCTCTACGAGGTGGAGGCCGACTCAGCAACCCTCATGGGTCAACTGGTCTGGGATGTCAGCCAGCGGCGCGACCATCACGCACCGCTCACCTACTTCGGTGAAGCCCTCGACGCTGCCCAGCACATCCGTGATCCCTCGATTGAGTCCTACGCCAGGCTTCGGATGGGCTTCGTTGCCCTCTATGGCGAGAAGAACCCGACCAAGGGCGTCATGCTCGCTCAGCAGGCGGCCCAAGTGGCGAAGGTCGCCAGTCCATCGCTGACAGGCTTGAGCCTGCTTCACGTCGCGGAGGGGCACGCTATGACCGGCGCGCTCAAGGAATGCGAGGACGCACTCAAGAAGGCTGACGCCCAGTTTGATCGGGTGGGCCTGGACGACGTGGCAGCGGAGTATTACACCGTCAACGAGTTCAACCGGCTCACCGGATCGTGCTACTTGTTTCTCAACCTCCCGGAGCGAGCGGAGCCGATCCTCCGCACGACCACGCGGGCACTGGCCGCCAAGAAGAAGAGTCAGGCCATCGCGCTTGGCAACCTGACGCTTGCACTCATCCGTCAAAGGAAGCTGGATGAAGCGGCAGCGACCATGCACCGCACCATTGATGCCGTGGAGCTGACACGCGGAGGCGGCGGTCTTAATCTGGCGTTCTCTGCTGGTCGAGAGCTTCGACAGTGGCGAAATGAGCCGTGGGCGCAGGACATCAACGATCGCCTGCTTGCCCTGATGGCTGCGATGTAGAACGGGTGGGGCGTGACAGATATCGACCAGGCCAAGGAGGCCGTCCGCGACATGGTGTGGCGTCGACTCATCGACGGTGACGGCGCACCGGACGACTCGTACGGGAAGATTCCTGGCTTCTACGGGGCTGAGGCGACGGCGGAACGGTTGGCGGAACTAGACGAGTGGCGGCGTGCCACCACCGTCAAGGCCAACCCGGACTGGGCA
This sequence comes from Streptomyces sp. NPDC056835, assembly GCF_042789485.1. NCBI lineage: Bacteria > Bacillati > Actinomycetota > Actinomycetes > Kitasatosporales > Streptomycetaceae > Streptomyces > Streptomyces sp. NPDC056835. The sequence continues at coordinate 210,510 of NZ_JBHUBB010000002.1, read as the reverse complement.
CAGCGTCCCGTCCGCATCCGTGCGCTTGAAGACGGCAAGCTCCTGTACATGGCCGTGCCGAGGATGGCGAGCCTGGAACCGTTCTTCCTCCTCGACCCTGAGACGTTGGGTGTGTCGGCCGAGGAAGCCGCCGACAAGAGGGGTGCGGCTCAGTTCGCCCGTCGTGTCGGCGTGGATGACATGCGCCCTATCGACCTGGTGGTCTGCGGCAGTGTCGCGGTAAACCGGTCGGGTGCGCGCATCGGCAAGGGCGCCGGGTACTCCGACCTTGAGGTCGCGCTCTTGATCGAGGCGGGCCTCGTGACGGATCGGACGGTGATCGTCGCGCCCGTTCATCCGCTCCAAGTGGTCGAGGACGACATCCCCGAGACCGAGCACGATTTCAGCGTCGACTACATCGTCACGCCGGACGAGGTGATCCGTTGTACCAACTCACGCCGGCCGCGCGGGCTGGTTTGGGCCGACCTGACGCCTGAAAAGATCGCGGCGATTCCAGTGCTGGCGCTGCGGCGGAACGCAGGGTAGTGCGACAAGCCGAAGCGCCTGCCCCTCTTCGGATGGCAGGCGCTTCGGCGTCTCTTCGTCTTCGGGGCGCGGGTGCCAAGGGATGTCGCGGGCCCCCTCCCCGCAGGCCCCCGCCCCGCGAGCGGACAGCGCTACTTTTACGACACGCCTCAGGACCGTACGCCCGTACGCCGTATCCGTCCCCGCTGCGTCGCCCACAGGGCCTTCTGGGCGAGCAGCGTGAGCGTACCGGCGGCGACGATGCCCGCCAGGTTCAGCAGGAGCTGGCTGCTGGAGCCCCATACCTGCGCGAAGTCGCCGTAGCCGAGGGCGACCGCCGCGTTGGCCGCCGCCGGGACCGTCGTCACCGAGATGGCGACCCCCACCAGCGCGCCCGACTTCGCGGAGGTCAGCGAGAGCATCCCGGCCACCCCCGCGAGCGCCGCGACCACCAGGGAGAACAGGTCCGGGTTCCAGATGAACGAGGTGTTGGGCCGGTCGGCAGCCAGCATGGATTCCGTGAAGAGCCCGAAGCCGTCCATCACCAGACTGAAGACGGTCGTCAGCGCCATCGCCACCGCGAACCCGGCGATCAGCGCGACCATCGAGCGCCACGCCAGCAGCGGGGCGCGCTGCACCAGCGCCGTACAGATCCCGGCGAGGGGGCCGAACTCCGGGCCCACCGCCATGGCGCCCACGATCAGGATCGCGTTGTCCAGCACCACACCGCAGGCCGCGATCATCGTCGCGAGGGCGAGGAACGCCAGATAGGTGAGGGAGAGCGAGGACTCCTCGTGGGTCACCTCCTCCAACTGCTCCCACAGCACGGCGTCGGCGCCCTCGCCCGGCGCCTCCTCCTCCGCCTCGTCCGCCCGCTTCGAGAGCGACAGATCGATGTTCTCCACCGAGATCGAACCGGTCTCGTCGATCCCGAGGGCACGCAGATCCGTGAGCAGTTCGTCACACGCCTCGCGCGCCACATCGCACATGACCAGATCGCCCACCGGATCGCGGGAGGCCCCCGGCACGACGACGAGATGCACGGTGCCGACGGTCCGCTCCACGGCCCGTACGACCTCGTCGGTCCGGCCGGCCGGCACGAGCAGACGCAGATGCAGCACGCTGACGGCTCCTCAGCTCTTCGGGTACTCAGAGTTTGCGCAGTGACAGCCGCTGGACCTTGTGGTCGGGGCCCTTGCGCAGGACCAGTGTGGCGCGGCTGCGCGTGGGCGCCACATTCTCCAGGAGATTGGGCTGGTTGATGGTCCGCCACATCGTCCTGGCGTAGTCGAGGGATTCCTCCTCGGAGACCCGCGTGTACTTCCTGAAGTACGAGGCGGGGTCCTGGAAGGCCGTCTCGCGCAGCTTGCGGAAGCGGTTCAGATACCAGGTCTCGATGTCCTCGGCGCGGGCGTCGACGTACACGCTGAAGTCGAAGTAGTCGGCCAGCCCGACCCTGGTCCTGCCGTCCTTCCCCGGCAGTGCGGGCTGGAGGACATTGAGACCCTCGACGATGAGGATGTCGGGCCGCCGTACGGTGAGCAGTTCGCCCGGCACGATGTCGTAGATCAGATGCGAGTAGACCGGGGCCGTCACCTCGTCCTTGCCCGCCTTGATGTCGGCGACGAACCGGGTCAGCGCCCGGCGGTCGTACGACTCGGGGAAGCCCTTGCGCGACATCAGCCCGCGGGACTGGAGCTCCTTCATCGGGAGCAGGAAGCCGTCGGTGGTGACGCGTTCGACCCGCGGATGCTCCGGCCAGCGCGCGAGCAGCGCCTGCAACAGCCGGGCCACGGTGGACTTCCCGACGGCGACGCTGCCCGCCACGCCTATGACGAACGGCGTACCGCGCTGGGCGCCGTGCCCGTTGCCCGCGTCGCCGAGGAAGGTGTTCAGCGCGCCGCGCAGCCCCGCCGTGGCCTGGACATAGAGGTTGAGCAGCCGGGAGAGCGGCAGATAGACGTCCCGTACCTCATCGAGGTCGATGACATCGCCGAGCCCGCGCAACCGCTCGACCTCCTCGGCGGAGAGGGGCAGCGGCGTCTTGTCGCGCAGCGCGCTCCACTCGGCCCGGCTGAGGTCGACGTAGGGCGTCGGCCCGTGGTCGCCCCGGCGTGGGGCGCTTCGTGGCGGCGAAGTGATCACCTCGCCATTGTCGGGGGTGCGGGGGGCCGGTGGGTGGTGTGCTAGGTCACGTGCCCGGGGGAGTACGAGGCGCACCGGACGCCGCGGGCTGATCCACGAAGATCGACGGGACAGCCCTTAGGGTGCCGACATGTGCGGAATCGTGGGTTACGTCGGAGGACAGTCGGCGCTCGATGTGGTCATCGCGGGCCTCAAACGGCTTGAGTACCGGGGGTACGACTCCGCCGGAGTCGCGGTACTCGCCGACGGCGGGCTGGCCGCGGCGAAGAAGGCGGGCAAGCTCGTCAACCTGGAGAAGACGCTGGTGGAACGGCCGTTGCCGAGCGGCACCACCGGTATCGGGCATACCCGGTGGGCCACGCACGGCGGCCCGACCGACGTCAACGCCCATCCTCATCTGGACAACGCGGGACGCGTCGCCGTCGTACACAACGGCATCATCGAGAACTTCGCCGCGCTCCGCGCCGAGCTGGCCGGGCGCGGCCACGACCTGGAGTCGGAGACCGACACCGAGGCCGTGGCGCATCTGCTCGCCGAGGCGTTCTCATCGTGCGGCGATCTCGCGGAGGCGATGCGGCAGGTGTGCCGGCGGCTGGAGGGGGCCTTCACGCTCGTCGCCGTGCACGCGGACGAGCCGGACGTGGTGGTCGGCGCGCGCCGTAACTCCCCGCTGGTGGTGGGCGTCGGGGACGGTGAGTCCTTCCTCGCCTCGGACGTCGCCGCGTTCATCGCCCATACGCGCTCCGCGATCGAACTCGGCCAGGACCAGGTCGTCGAACTGCGCCGCGACGGCGTGGTGGTGACGGACTTCGACGGCGCGCCGGCCGAGGTCCGTTCGTACCACGTGGACTGGGACGCGTCCGCCGCCGAGAAGGGCGGTTACGACTACTTCATGCTGAAGGAGATCGCCGAACAGCCCAAGGCGGTCGCGGACACCCTTCTCGGACGGATCGACGCCGAGGGCTCGTTGACGCTCGATGAGGTACGTATCCCGGCCTCCGTGCTGCGCGAGGCGGACAAGGTCGTCATCGTGGCGTGCGGGACGGCCTTCCACGCCGGGCTGATCGCGAAGTACGCCATCGAGCACTGGACGAGGATGCCCTGCGAGGTGGAGCTGGCCAGCGAGTTCCGCTACCGGGACCCGATCCTGGACCGGCGCACGCTGGTGATCGCGATCTCGCAGTCCGGCGAGACCATGGACACGCTGATGGCGCTGCGGCACGCCCGCGAACAGGGCGCGAAGGTGCTGGCCATCTGCAATACGAACGGTTCGACCATCCCGAGGGAGTCGGACGCGGTCCTCTACACGCACGCGGGCCCCGAGGTCGCCGTCGCGTCGACCAAGGCGTTCCTGACCCAACTGGTGGCCTGCTATCTGGTCGCGCTGTATCTGGGGCAGCGGCGCGGTACGAAGTGGGGCGACGAGATCAGGGCCGTCATCCGGGACCTGTCGCGGATCTCCCGCGAGGTGGAGCGGGTCCTGGAGACGATGGAGCCGGTACGGGCTCTGGCGCGCTCGCTCAAGGACAAGCGGACGGTGCTGTTCCTGGGCCGGCACGTGGGCTATCCGGTGGCCCTGGAGGGCGCGCTCAAGCTCAAGGAACTGGCGTACATGCACGCCGAGGGGTTCGCGGCCGGTGAGCTGAAGCACGGGCCCATCGCGCTGATCGAGGAGGATCTGCCGGTGGTGGTGGTCGTACCCTCGCCGCGCGGGCGCTCGGTGCTGCACGACAAGATCGTGTCCAACATCCAGGAGATCCGGGCCAGGGGCGCGCGCACGATCGTGATCGCGGAGGAGGGGGACGACGCGGTGGTGCCGTACGCGGATCATCTGATCCGTATCCCGGCGACGCCGACGCTGCTTCAGCCGCTGGTCGCGACAGTGCCGTTGCAGGTGTTCGCGTGCGAGCTGGCGACGGCGCGCGGCAATGAGGTGGACCAGCCGAGGAACCTGGCGAAGTCCGTGACCGTGGAATAAGCGAGTGAGTGAGTAAGCGAGTGAGCGAGTGAGGGACTGCCGGGTGGGTACGGCGAGAAGCCGGATACGCCGGACAAGCCGGATACGCCGGCCAATAAGGAGGATGAGTTGATCATCGGGGTGGGGATCGACGTCGCGGAGATCGACCGGTTCGGGGAGTCCCTGCGGCGGACACCGCAACTGGCCGACCGGCTCTTCTCGGAGCGGGAGTTGCTGCTGCCGAGCGGCGAGCGGCGTGGAGTGGCCTCCTTGGCGGCGCGGTTCGCCGCGAAGGAGGCCGTGGCCAAGGCACTGGGCGCGCCCGTCGGACTGCGCTGGGTGGACGCCGAGGTGTGCGTCGAGGACAGCGGGCAGCCGCGGCTGCGGGTACGGGGAACGGTCGCGGCGCGCGCCGCGGAGCTGGGCGTACGGAACTGGCACGTCTCGCTCAGTCACGATGCGGGGGTGGCGTCCGCCGTGGTGATCGCGGAGGGTTGAGGGTAGGCGGGCGAACGCGGGTGACGGTGGAAAGGCTGGTCGAATGCGTACTGCGTACAGCGTGGAGACGGTACGGAACGCCGAACGCGAGCTGATGGCACGGCTGCCGGAGGGCGCGCTCATGGGGCGCGCCGCCGCCGGTCTCGCCGCGGCCTGCGCGGGCCTGCTGCGGGATCTGCTGGGACGGGTGTACGGGGCGCGTGTCGTCCTGCTCGTCGGCAGCGGGGACAACGGCGGTGACGCCCTCTACGCCGGGGCCAGGCTGGCCCGTCGGGGCGCCGCGGTCACCGTCGTACCGCTGGCCCCCGGCCGGACCCACGAGGGCGGGCTGACGGCGCTGCTCGGCGCGGGCGGACGGGTCGCCGACGACCCCTTCGGCGTGCTGACCGCCGCGGATCTCGTGCTCGACGGCATCACCGGCATCGGCGGACACGGCGGGCTGCGCCCCGACGCCGTACCGGTGGCACGGGCGGCCCGCGGCTCCGGCGCGGTGGTCGTCGCCGTCGATCTGCCGAGCGGGGTCGAGGCGGACAGCGGGGAGGTGACGGGCGAGGCGCTGCGCGCCGATGTGACGGTGACGTTCGGAACGTACAAGCCGGGCCTGCTGATCGACCCGGCGAGGGAACACGCGGGCGCGGTAAGGCTCGTGGACATCGGCCTCGCGCCCCATCTGCCGTCCGTGCCCGCACTGGAGGCGCTTCAGCACGAGGATGTGGCCCGGCTGCTGCCGGTGCCGACGGGCGAGAGCGACAAGTACCGGCGCGGTGTGGTCGGTGTGGTGGCCGGATCCGCGCGGTATCCGGGCGCGGCGGTGCTCGCGGTCTCGGGCGCGCTACGGGGCGGCGCGGGCGCGGTCCGCTATGTCGGCCCGGGCGGGGACGCGGTGATCGCGCGCTTCCCGGAGACGCTGGTGCACGAGGGACCGCCGTCGAAGGCGGGCCGGGTCCAGGCGTGGGCGGTCGGCCCGGGGCTGGGGGACGCCCTGGGCGACGGCTCGGGCCCGGAGGCCGCGGTGGCGGATGTCCTGGCCTCGGACGTCCCGGTGCTGGTGGACGCGGACGGGCTGCGGCTGCTGGACGCGGAGACCGTACGGGGACGTACGGCCCCGACCCTCCTCACCCCGCACGCGGGCGAGGCGGCGGCGCTGCTCGGCGTCGCCAGGCCGGAGGTGGAGGCGGGCCGGCTGACGGCGGTACGGGAGCTGGCGGCGCGGTACGGCGCGACGGTGCTGCTGAAGGGCTCGACGACGCTGGTCGCCGACCCGGACCCGGCCGTCCCGGTCCGGGTGAACCCCACGGGCACCTCCTGGCTGGCCACGGCGGGCAGCGGGGACGTCCTCTCGGGCCTGTCGGGCTCCCTGCTCGCCGCCGGTCTGGCGGCCCGCGACGCGGCGTCGGTGGCGGCCTATCTCCATGGCCTCTCGGCCCGGCTGGCATCGAGGAACGCGCCGCTGGCGGCGGACGACGTGGCGGAGAACCTGCCGGAGGCGTGGCGGAACGTCGTGGGCTAGGCCCGGACAGGGCCTAAGCGGTGGCGCACTCGCACCGGCCCAGTACACGGCTCTGAGAGACTGGGCACGATGACCGAAAACAAGCAGACTTCGGCCGGCGTCCGCGCGCGGGCCGAAGTCGATCTCGCCGCCCTGAGGGGCAATGTGCGCGCGCTGCGCTCCCGCGTGGGACCCGGCGTCGCCCTGATGGGTGTCGTGAAGTCCGACGGATACGGACACGGCATGGTGCCCACCGCGCGGGCCGCCCTCGACGCGGGCGCCACCTGGCTGGGCACGGCCACCCCTCATGAAGCGCTCGCCCTGCGCGCGGCGGGCATCGAGAGCCGGGTCATGTGCTGGCTCTGGACGCCCGGCGACCCCTGGCGGGAGGGCATCGAGGCCGATCTCGACATGTCCGTCAGCGCGATGTGGGCCCTGCGTGAGGTGACCGCCGCCGCGCGTGCGGCGGCGCGTCCCGCCCGTATCCAGCTCAAGGCGGACACCGGCCTCGGCCGGAACGGCTGCCAGCCCGCCGACTGGCCGGAACTCGTGGCCGCCGCGCTCGACGCGCAGGCAGCCGGTCTGGTCCGGGTCACCGGCCTCTGGTCCCACTTCGCGTGCGCCGACGAGCCGGGCCATCCCTCCATCGCCGCGCAGCTCGACGCCTTCCACGAGATGGTCGCGTACGCCGAGAAGGAGGGCGTCGAGCCCGAGGTCCGGCATATCGCCAACTCGGCGGCCACGCTCACCCTCCCCGAGGCGTCCTTCGATCTCGTACGGGCCGGCATCGCCATGTACGGCATCTCCCCGAGCCCTGAGCTCGGCACCTCACGGGACTTCGGCCTGCGGCCCGCGATGACACTCTCCGCGTCCGTCGCCCTGGTCAAGCGGGTGCCGGAGGGCCACGGCGTCAGCTACGGCCACCACTACGTCACGTCCCGGGGGACGACCCTCGGACTCGTACCCCTCGGGTACGCCGACGGCATCCCGCGCCATGCCTCCGGCCGCGGGCCCGTCCTCGTCGGCGGCGTGCGGCGGCGGGTGGCCGGGCGGGTCGCGATGGACCAGTTCGTCGTCGACCTCGGCGGCGACACCCCCGAGGCGGGCGCGACCGCCGTCCTGTTCGGGCCCGGCGACCGCGGCGAGCCGACCGCCGAGGACTGGGCCGAGGCGGCGGACACCATCGCCTACGAGATCGTCACGCGCATCGGTTCACGCGTCCCTCGGGTCTATGTCGACGAGCGGTCGGAATGACCGGCCTGAACGCGTCTGTTGCCCGCATGGGTATGTTGAAGGGGCAACGGCCCGTGTGACCTACGCCGGGTGAAGCTCAGTACGACGGGCTCAGTACGACGGTCTCAGTACGACGGGGAAGATTCCGGCGGAACGACGAGGAGCGCACGGTGAGCGAGAGCAGCGCGGCGGGTGACGCGGCGGCCAGGGCGGCCGCCATGATGGCGTCGGTCACGGGCAACTGGCGCAAGGCGGGCGTCGCCGGAGCCGCGATAGGCGTGATCGCCGCGGGCGCGGCGGCCGGGGTCGCGATCGAGAGACTGACCGTCGGCCGCGGGATGCGCAGAAAGGCCCGGCTCGCGCTCGACGCGTCGGGACCGTACGGCGCGCTGCGCGGCACCCCGGGCAAGGCGCTCGCCGACGACGGTACGGAGCTGTACTACGAGATCGACGAGGTCGACCCGGAGGCCACCACCGGCCCGGATTCGGCGGCAGGACCGCGCCGCCGCAGGCTCTTCGGCCGGAAGACCCCCGCGCCGGTCACGGTCGTCTTCAGCCATGGTTACTGCCTCAACCAGGACGCCTGGCACTTCCAGCGCGCCGCCCTGCGCGGACTCGTCCGTACCGTCCACTGGGACCAGCGCAGCCACGGCCGCTCCGCGCGCGGCGCCGCCCAGCAGGGCGCCGGCGCGGTCCCGGTCACCATCGACCAGCTCGGCCGCGATCTGAGGACCGTCATCGACGCGGCGGCGCCCGAGGGCCCGCTGGTGCTGGTCGGCCACTCCATGGGCGGGATGACGATCATGGCCCTCGCCGACCAGTATCCGGAGCTCGTACGGGAGAGGGTCGTCGGCGTCGCCTTCATCGGTACGTCGAGCGGAAAGCTCGGCGAGGTCAACTACGGCCTGCCGGTCGCGGGCGTGAACGCCGTACGCCGCGTCCTGCCCGGCGTGCTCAAGGCGCTCGGCTCCCAGGCCGAGCTGGTCGAGCGCGGCCGACGGGCCACGGCGGATCTCTTCGCGGGGCTGATCAAGCGGTACTCGTTCAGCTCGAAGGACGTGGACCCGGCGGTCGTACGATTCGCCGAGCGGCTCATCGAGTCGACCCCCATCGATGTGGTCGCGGAGTTCTACCCCGCCTTCACCGATCACGACAAGGCGCAGGCGCTCTCGGTCTTCCTGGAGATCCCGGCGCTGGTCCTGGCCGGGGAGAGCGATCTGGTGACCCCCAGCACGCACAGCGAGGCCATCGGCGATCTGCTGCCTGACGCGGAGCTGGTGCTCGTACCGGACGCCGGGCATCTGGTGATCCTGGAGCATCCGGAGGCCGTCACGGACCGGCTCGCCGACCTGCTGGCGCGGGTGGGCGCGATGCCGGCAGCGGCTAACGTTGGCACTCATGGAAGCACCGCACAGCCCGGCGGCTGACGCCGCACCCGCCACCCGCCGTACCGGCGTTCCCGGCCTTGCCGGCCTTGCCGGCCTTGCCGGCCTTGCCGGCCTTCCCGCCGTCCGCCTCACCGTGGAGACCCCGGAGAGGATGCGGGAGCTGGGCCGCGGACTCGCGGCCCTCCTGCGCCCCGGCGATCTGGTGATGCTGACCGGCGAACTCGGCGCGGGCAAGACCACTCTCACGCGCGGCCTCGGCGAGGGCCTTGGCGTCCGCGGCGCCGTCACTTCCCCGACGTTCGTGATCGCCCGGGTCCATCCGTCCCTGGTCGGCGGCCCCGCGCTGGTCCATGTCGACGCGTACCGGCTGGGCGGGGGGCTGGACGAGATGGAGGACCTTGACCTGGATGTCTCGCTGCCGGACTCCGTGGTGGTCGTGGAGTGGGGCGACGGGAAGGTCGAGGAGCTGTCGGACGACCGGCTGCATGTGGTGATCCACCGGACCGTGGGCGCGAACGCGGACACGAACGCGGACACGAACGCGGACACGAACGCGGACACGAACGCGGACACGAACGTGGATGCGAACGTGGATACGGAGGCTGATCCGGGCGCCGGCGGCGCTGACGAACGGCGCATCGTTACGCTGACCGGCTTCGGCAGCCGCTGGTCGGACGCGGATCTGGCCGCGCTGATCCACTGAGCCGTCTCACCGGTCCATCGCGGATCCGTCATCGGCCCATTCACTGCGCCATTCATGGGCCATCCCGCCGAGCCGCCCCGCCGCACCACTGATTCGGCCAGCCGTTCCGTACATTCCGACAAGACGTCGGCAAAATGTTGCGCGTGCCGTGCCGCACGTGGTGACATGGTACGGAGAAGTGGTTAGGTCTACCTAACTACGCCCTGCCCCCGAACACCAGGAGGCATCCATGCCGGCGCCGGCACATGAACCGCGACCGCGCTCCACTTCGTATCCGACGCGATCACTCTCGCCGTCGTCCGTTTCCATGAAGGATCTGCTGGCGTCCTGCGCGTCGGCGGCGGCCGTGTCCACGCCGCCGTGCGAGCCGTCGGCGGTGGCGGTCGCCGAAGCGGGGGCGGCCGAGGCCGCCGAGGGCGGGGAGGCCGGGGGGCTGGAGTCGCGGCGCGAGCGGGAACAGAGACGCGACGCCGCGCGGGAGCGCGACGCCGCGTAAGCGTGAGGTCGACGAGCTACGGGACGTCCACGAGCTGCGGGACGACGGCGAGCTACGGGACGACGACGACCTTGGAACCGACCGTCGCGAACGTCCACATCGCGTTCCCGTCCGCCACCTTCATCCTGACGCCGCCCGTCTTCAGCGTGGGGTCGGGGCTCGACAGCGTGCCGTCCACGGCCGCGCTGAAACCGATCGCGACATCGCCGACGAGCGCGAACCGCACGACATGCTCGATCCGTACCCCGTCCGAGCCCGTGACCGATCCCGACCGCGAGGTCACCTGATACGAGCCGGGTTCGGGGTTGACGGTGCTCGGCATGACCGGGAAGGTCCGCGTCACCCGGTTCTTCTCCACCAGCCACACGCGCCGGTCGGCCAGTGCGTAGACGACCCGTTCGCCCTCGCCCGACTCCGCGGGCAGGGCAAGCGGGTCCTTGGGCTTCTGCGCGGGGGCCCCGGCGGCGCCGGAGGGGGCGGTACGGGGTGCCTTGGGCTTGGCGAGGGCGTCGGGAACATGCGCCGACGCCTGGTAGGCGAGGAAACCGACCACGGCGACGGCAGCCGCGGTGAGCCCGGCCACGATTCCCGAGCTGCTCCTGGACACCTTGATCCACCTCTCGTACGTATGACTCCGTGGTGACGTTAGCAGCAGGCGGCTGACGGGGCTGGGCGCCGTGCCTTGGGGCCGGGAGCCGTAGGCTGTTTGCGTGCTTCTGCTCGCCGTTGATACCGCCACGCCCGCCGTCACCGTCGCCCTCCACGACGGCAGCTCCGTCCTGGCCGAGGAGAGCCAGGTCGACGCGCGCCGCCATGGGGAACTGCTGCTGCCCGCCGTCGACCGGGTCCTCGCCGGGGCCGGACTGAAACTGGACGCGGTCACGGACGTGATCGTCGGCGTCGGCCCCGGTCCGTACACCGGACTGCGCGTCGGCCTGGTCACGGCGCTGACCTTCGGCTCGGCGCTCGGGGTGCCGGTGCGTGGGCTGTGCACGCTGGACGGGCTCGCGTACGCCTCCGGGGCCGAGGGCCCCTTCGTCGTCGCGACGGACGCGCGGCGCAAGGAGGTCTACTGGGCGCGGTACGCGGACGCCCGCACCCGGCTGACGGAACCGGCCGTCGACCGGCCCGCCGATATCGCGGAGGCGGTCGCGGGACTGCCCGCCGTCGGCGCCGGGGCGCTGCTCTACCCCGACACCTTCCCGGACGCCCGCGGCCCCGAGCACCAGTCGGCCGCGGCGCTCGCCTCGCTGGCGGCGGAGAGACTGGCCTCCGGCGGGGAGTTCCTGCCGGCGCTGCCGCTCTATCTGCGCCGGCCCGACGCGCAGGTGCCCAAGAACTACAAGGTGGTCACGCCGAAGTGACGGACGCGACTGATGCGGCTGACGGGACCGCGGCCGAGGTGGTCGGAGCGGCCGGGGCGGCGGCTCCCGCCGTCGTCCTGCGCGAGATGCGCTGGTGGGACATCGAGCCGGTGCTCGCGCTCGAACGCGAGCTCTTCCCCGAGGACGCCTGGTCCCCGGGCATGTTCTGGTCGGAACTGGCCCACGCGCGCGGCCCCCGGGCCACCCGCCGCTACGTGGCGGCCGAAACGACGGAGGGCGGGGGCGAGGGCGCGGGCGGGAGCGGGGGCGGGGGCGGGAACGCGGGCGGGAGCCGCCGGATCGTCGGCTACGCCGGGCTCGCCGCCGCCGGGGGACTCGGCGACGTACAGACCATCGCCGCCGCCGGCGACCACTGGGGCACCGGCCTCGGCTCCCGGCTGCTCACCGATCTGCTCCAGCACGCCACCGCCTTCGAGTGCGAGGAGGTGCTGCTCGAAGTGCGGGTGGACAACCTCCGCGCACAGCGGCTGTACGAGCGGTTCGGCTTCGAGCCGATCGGATTCCGGCGCGGCTACTACCAGCCCGGCAATATCGACGCGCTCGTCATGCGCCACCACGTGAAGACCCATCAAGGAACTGAGACCCATGGCTGACGAACCCCTCGTCCTCGGTATCGAGACCTCCTGCGACGAGACCGGCGTCGGGATCGTCCGGGGGACGACCCTGCTCGCCGACGCCATCGCGTCGAGCGTCGACGAGCACGCGCGCTTCGGCGGTGTGGTGCCGGAGGTCGCCTCCCGCGCGCATCTGGAGGCGATGGTTCCGACGATCGAGCGTGCGCTGAAGGAGGCGGGGGTCTCCGCGCGCGATCTGGACGGGATCGCCGTGACCGCGGGTCCCGGCCTCGCGGGCGCCCTGCTGGTGGGGGTCTCGGCGGCGAAGTCGTACGCGTACGCGCTGGGCAAGCCGCTGTACGGGGTGAACCATCTGGCCTCCCACATCTGCGTCGACCAGCTGGAACACGGCCGGCTGCCCGAGCCGACCATGGCGCTGCTGGTCAGCGGCGGCCATTCGTCGCTGCTGCTCGCGCCGGACATCACGGCCGATGTGCGGCCGATGGGCGCGACGATCGACGACGCGGCGGGCGAGGCGTTCGACAAGATCGCGCGGGTGCTCCAGCTGGGGTTCCCGGGCGGCCCGGTGATCGACCGGCTGGCGAGGGAGGGCGACCCGTCCGCGATCGCGTTCCCGCGCGGACTGACCGGGCCGCGCGACGCGCCGTACGACTTCTCCTTCTCGGGTCTGAAGACCTCGGTGGCCCGCTGGATCGAGGCGAAGCGGAACGCGGGCGAGGAGGTGCCCGTGCGGGATGTGGCGGCCTCGTTCCAGGAGGCGGTGGTCGACGTACTGACCCGGAAGGCCGTCCGGGCCTGCAAGGACGAGGGCGTGGACCATCTGATGATCGGCGGCGGCGTCGCGGCCAACTCCCGGCTGCGCGCGCTCGCCCAGGAGCGCTGCGAGCGTGCGGGCATCCGGCTGCGGGTGCCGCGCCCGGGGCTGTGCACGGACAACGGTGCGATGGTGGCGGCACTGGGCGCGGAGATGGTGGCGCGCGACCGGCCGGCGTCGGACTGGGAGCTGTCGGCGGACTCGTCGCTGCCGGTGACGGAGCCGCATGTGCCGGGGCAGGCGTATGACCACCAGCACCAGCACCAGCACGATCACGACCATGTGCATGAAGTGGCGAAGGACAATCTGTACTCATGACGGTCGCGCTGATGTGGGAGGCGAAAGCGGCGCCGGGCCGGGGCGCGGAGCTGCTGGAGTGGGCGCGGGCGCGGGAACTGCCGTACGCCCCCCTCCGCCGTGAAGTCCTGCGCGCCCCCCAGGACCGCGTCCTGGTCATCACCTGGTGGGACGCCGGCTACGACGCGGATCTCCCCGAACTCCCCACCCCACCCCCGGACCTCCTCGCCCGACCGCCCCACCGCTGGCGCTTCGAGTCGGTCGCGGCGGAATAGGCGGTGGCGGGCCGGGCCTCGTTGTTCAGTCCGCGAGCAGCGCCGAGGTGTCGAGGGACGGGTAGGGCGCCGGCAACGGCAGCGTGCGGCCCAGTTCCACCTCGACTTTGGTGGCGTAGTGCGCGGTGGCGGGGTCGTCACCCGGTACCGAATCGGCGTCTCGGACGCCTCCTCGATCGCGATCAGTAGATCGATGGGGTCCTGCATCGGCTTTGCCACCGGCTCGGTGATGGGGTCGGCGCTCATCGCTGTCCCTCCCTGTCTCTGATGCCAGGCTATGCCCGTATCGGGTGCCCCAGCGGGATGCTCGGGTACGTACACACATGCCGTTGGCACTTCGGTCGGATTCCCCCGAAAGGAATTCCCGGCGTGTGTCGATCCTGGGGCCTCTCCTTCGACGTAAGGGTGAGTGGCGGGCAACAGCCCGCCGTACACACCGAGGAGTCACGATGCCGCGCTATCTGTCAACGGTCAGCAGCAGCGAGAAGGACGCGCCCGCCGGTGGGCCCAGCCCCGAGCTGATGCGGCGCATGGGCGAGTTGATCGAGGAGATGACCAAGGCCGGTGTGCTGCTCGACACCGCCGGGCTGACGCCGTCCGCGCAGGGCGTGCGCTTCCGGCAGAGCGGCGGGAAGCTCAGTGTCACCGATGGGCCGTTCACCGAGGCCAAGGAGGTCATCGGCGGGTACGCGATCGTGCAGGCCAAGGACAAGGAGCAGGCCATCGAGTGGACCCGGCGCTTTGTGGAGATCCACGGGGATGAGTACGACATCACCGTCGAGCTCCGGGAGATCGCCGAGCCGTAAGCCGTAAGCCGTAAGCCGCGTGAGACGTAAGGCGCATGAGACGTAAGGCGGCGCCCGAGCGTCCGGGGTAACGGCGTCAGGTCGCGGGCGCGGTCCCGGCGGGGGGCGGGGCCGCGGCCTGTACGGGGGCGTTGATGATGGCCGTCAGGATCTTGCGGGCGGCGTCGAGTTGCGCGATGGCCTCATTGATCCGGTCGAGCTCCACGGACAGCCCGGGGACCAGTTCCGGGCAGCCGGGCGCCAGGACGGCCCCTTCCTCGACCTCGACCATGCAGGGCAGTACCTCGGCGATCACCGCCGTGCCGAGCCCGGCCGCGAGCAGCGTGCGGATCCGCCGCACGCTCGCCACGTCGGTCTCGTCGTACTCGCGGTACCCGCTCGGCCGGCGCACCGGGCGCAGCAGCCCCTGCTCCTCGTAGTAGCGGAGCGCCCGTTGGCTGACCCCGGCTCTCCGGGAGAGTTCTCCGATACGCATATGGCCCCCCACCAGCAGGAGTTGACTCTCACGCCGACGTGAAGGTTTAGCTTAACCGCCATGACGACGACGGAACCGAATACCGCGAACCGCACACCCGTCACGATCCTTGGCCTCGGCCCGATGGGCCGCGCCCTGGCCGGCGCCTTCCTGAAGAACGGCCACCCGACGACCGTATGGAACCGCTCGGCCGGAAAGGCCGGCGACCTGGTCGCCCGGGGCGCCGTCCTCGGGGACACGGTCGCCGACGCGGTGGCGGCCAGTCCCCTCACGCTCGTATGCGTCATGGACTACGACGCCGTACACGCGCTCCTCGCCCCCGCCACGGCCGCGCTGAAGGGGCGCACCCTGGTGAACCTGACCACCGACTCACCGGACCGGGCCCGTGAGACGGCCGCCTGGGCCGCCGGACACGGCATCGGCTATCTCGACGGATCGATCATGACCCCGACCGGGACCATCGGGGAATCCGCCGCCCTCGTCCTCTACAGCGGACCGGAGGAGCTGTACGAGACCCACCGGCCCGCCCTGGCGAGCCTCGGCGGCACCGCGAGCTTTCTCGGTACGGATCCCGGCCGGGCGGCGGCGCACGACGTGGCCCTGCTCGACCTCTTCTGGACCGCCATGAGCGGCGTCGTCCACGCCTTCGCGCTGGCCGCGGGGGAGAACATCGGGGCGACGGACTTCGCCAGGTACGCCAAGGGCATCAGCGGTCTGCTGCCCGGCATCATGGACACCTTCGCGCGCCATATCGAGGAGGGCCGCTTCCCGGGCGAACAGTCCAACCTCCTCTCGGCCGCGGTGGGGATGGACCACATCATCGACGCCGCACGGGCCCGCGGCCTCGAAACCGGGGTGCTCAGCGCCGCGCGGGACATCGCCCGGCGGGCCATCGACGCCGGACACGGTGGCGACGGCTACTCCCGGCTGGCCGAGGTCCTCGGGAGGCCGGTCGCCGCCGCGAAGTGACCCGGTGGAGTGACCTGGTGAGATGACTGAGTGGAAGCGAGCCGGTGAAGCGACCGGTCAGGGATCCTTCGCGCGGGGATCTTCCGGGGACGCGGGGCCGCCGCGCTCCATGAGCAGGCGTTCCAGACGGTCGAAGCGTTCGTGGAGTGCGCGCGTCTCCTCCGAGACCCCCGCCTTCCCCTCGTGCTCCGCGCGCTCGACGGCCAGCGCCAGCTGACGCGCGTGGCGGGCGGCCCCGCCGACGAACCAGGTGGCGACGGACGCCGTCACGATGCTGAACACGGAGATCCCGGAGAGCATCACCACAGCGGCGATGACACGCCCCGGCGCCGTGACGGGATACAGGTCCCCGTACCCCACGGTGGTCGCCGTCTCGATCGACCACCACAGAGCGAGGGGAAAGGACGTGATGGTCGCGTGCGGCGCCGACACCTCGAACGGGACGATGATCCAGGAGCCGACCAGCAGGATCACGACGACGGCCAGCGCGGCCCACACAGCCGCCCGCACATGCAGTCGCTGCCAGCGCTCATTGCCCAGCAGCCATCGCAGCAGGTACGCGAAGGACAGCGGCGGCATGGGCGGACCTCGTTCGGCTCGATCGCCCCGAAACTACCCGGGCACGCCCCGCCCGGACCGTCTGACACTCGCGGGCTCCGACAGCGTCCTGGACGCGTTGCGCAACCTGGTCGGGGAGTGCCCAGGCCGGCCGCGCCCGGGCAGGTCGTGTCCAGGTCCGGGCAGGGCGCGGCTGAGGTGGTGCGGGAGGCGACGCGCGGTGGTTGTGTGGAAGGAGCGGCGGCCGGCACCGCCCGGCCCCCGACTCCCACCAGGCCCTTCCCCCCCCCCACCCCTCCTCCCACCCTTCTTCGATCGTCAAGGAACACAGCGATGACGCACGTCCCCACCATCACACTCGGCGACGGGCTCGTGGTCGGCGCGCTCGGCTACGGAGCGATGGGTCTGTCCGATGTCTACGGCCCCGCCGAGGAGTCGGAGTCCCTGGCCACCCTGCACCACGCGCTCGACCGGGGCGTGACGCTCATCGACACGGCCGATGTGTACGGCGCCGGACAGAACGAGCGCCTGGTCGGACGGCTCCTCGCCGAGCGGCGCGCGGAAGTGACCGTGGCCAGCAAGTTCGGCATCGTCCTCGGCGAGTCCGGCATGGGTACGGAGGGGATGACGACGCGCGGTGACGCCGCGTACGTACGGGCCGCCGCGGACGCGAGTCTGGAGCGGCTGGGTGTCGACACCATCGACCTCTACTACCTGCACCGCCGCGATGTCTCCGTCCCCGTCGAGGAGACGGTCGGGGCCATGGCGGAGCTGGTCGAGCGGGGCAAGGTCCGGCATCTGGGGCTGTCCGAGGTGACCGCCGACGAGCTGCGGCGGGCACACGCCACGTATCCGATCACGGCCGTGCAGAGCGAGTGGTCGCTCTGGAGCCGCGATGTGGAGCGGGCGGTGGTGCCGACGGCGGCCGAGCTGGGCGTGGGGTTCGTGCCGTACTCGCCGCTGGGGCGAGGGTTCCTCACCGGCACGCTCACGGACCGGGCCGCGCTGGCAGGTGACTGGCGCGCGGGGCTGCCGCGCTTCTCGGGGGACGCCTTCGACCGCAATCAGGCCGTCGTACGCGCGGTCCAGGGCATCGCGGCCGAGCTGGGCGCCACCCCCGCGCAGGTGGCGCTGGCCTGGCTCCGTGCGCAGGGGGAGCGGTTCGGACTGCCGTTGGTGCCGATCCCTGGTACGCGGCGGGCCGCCCGGGTCGACGAGAACATCGGTTCGCTCGGTGTCGTCCTCGACGCGGAGCAGTTGGGACTGCTGAGCGGGCTGGCCGAGGGAGTGGTGGGGCGCCGCTCGGACAACGACGACCCGAACTGGGTGTCGGACACCCGTGAGTGACGGGGGCGCGGACCTGGTGAACATCAGCTCCGTCGCGGGACGGGTGGCCACCGCCGGAGCGGCGGTCGACGAGATGCTGATCAGGCCGACGGAACAGGTCTGACGGAACGGGCCTGCGCACAGCCGTGCGCGGGGCCAGGACCTCGCCGGGCACCGCGTCGGACCCCGCTCCGACGACGCCCGTCCGCACCGCTACCCTCTGGCGAATGATCAGCCGCGCTCCGCTGCCGCCGCCCCCGCCGCCCCAGGAGCCGGGCCCGTGGCCCGACCACGCCGCGCGGCTCGCCGAGCGGGCCGGGACCATGGTGGAGCTGAGCAGACGCGGTCTCTCCCTCGGACGGCTGGTGGCGCTCTGGCTGACGGGAGCGCTCGCCGTGATCGGCTGGGCGGCCGTGGGGACGGCGATACAGAGCTTCGAGGGGAGCGGCCTCGGTCTGATGACCGGAGTGGTCGCGCTGGGCCTCGCGGCGGTCCTCCTGATCCCGGCGGCGGTCGGGGTCGGCTTCTGGCTGAGTCGGGGCCGGGTCATACGGGAGCGGCTGGACGCCTGGGCGCGGTCCGTCCCGGAACCCGTGACGGACATACGGCTGGGGGCGCACCGGCGGTCCGTGATGTGGCTGCTGCCCTCGGTGCTGATGTGTCTGGTGGGGGTGTGGGTGACCGGCAGGGCCCTGGCCGAGGCGGCGAGCGCGGGCGCGGTCGGCCGGGAATCGGTCACGCTGGGTGAGATGGCGTACGCGCTGGGGCTCGGCGGGACCCTCCTGGCGACAGGTCTGCTCGGGCTCGTCCCATCGGTCAGGCATCAGTGCTGGTCAGAGCGTTTGATGAGATCCGTGCCGGTCCGCGGGCGCGGGGGCGCCCACCGCTGAGGCCGGTCCTACCGTGTCCGTCCTATGCTGAAGAGGGAACGCATGCGCCATTCAGGGTTAAGGGGCGGCGGATGGAATGGATTTGGTGGATATTCGTCTTCTTCATCGTGGGCGGCTTCGGCTGGATCGCCGACACCGGCCGCACAGCGCTCCGAACCCGGCACGAACGAAGTATTGAGCGCTTCAAACTCCAGGAGCACGAGCGGCTGGCCCTTGAACAGGCCAACAAGCCCCCGGAGCCGGTCTGCGGCTGCACCCACCATCTGGCGAAGCACGACAAGCAGGGCAAGTGCCACGAGGACGTGGAGGTGCCGATGGAGTGGGACGAGAACAAGAAGCCCCTGCGGTACGAGCGCCGGCAGTGCAACTGCCAGCAGTACATCGGCCCGCGGCCGCTGTCACAGATCTACGCGGACGAGCTGACGGACCTGGACTGACGGCGGCCCATCGCACTGCTCGCGGGTCGTGTCGCCGCCAACGACCGCCGTTGGCCGCTGCGAACCCCCGCCGCTCGGCGCCGCCAACACCCGCCGTTCGGCGGCCTATTGCGCCGGGTGGCCGATCAGCATCGTCGGGGCGCCCGCGACCCTGGTGAGGAAGACCGTCGCCGCGTTAGGGCCCTTGAGCTTGAGCCGGCGGCGCAACTCCTCGGGCTCCACCGCCGAGCCGCGCTTCTTCACGGTCAGCACGCCGACCTCGCGTTCACGCAGCAGGGCCTTCAGCTTCTTGAGCCCGAAGGGGAGTTGGTCGGTGATCTCGTAGGCGGTGGCGAACGGGGTGGGGCGCGCCTCGTCGGCCGTGATGTACGCGATCGTCTCGTCGAGCAGTCCGCCGGCCAGGTCTTCGGCGACCTCGGTGACCAGATGCGCGCGGATGACGGCGCCGTCCGGCTCGTACAGGAAACGGCCGACCGGGCGGACGGGCGGGTCGGGCAGACCGCGGCCGGTGAGTGTGGCGCCGGACGGCAGGAGGGTGGCACGGCGCGTACCGGGGACGACGGCCTCCGGGCCACCGTGCCCGCGCCCATGGCCGCGCCCATGGCCGTGCCCGTGCCCGTGCCCGTGCCCGTGCCCGTGCCCGTGCCCGTGCCCGTGCCCGCGCCCGCGCCCGTGCCCGCGCCCGTCCTCGCGCCGGTGCCAGAGCACCGCTTCCTTCACGTCGCCACTGTCCGAGATCCACTCGGCCTCGAAGTCGTCGGGGATCAGTTCGTGCGGGATGCCGGGCGCGATCTTGACCGCGCCCGCGCCGGTCCGCCGTACCGCCTCGACCGCCCAGGACAGCGGCGGTGAGTACGCCTCCGGATCGAAGATCCTGCCGCGGCCGCCACGCCGCGCGGGGTCGATGAAGAGGGCGTCGGCCCCGGTCGTGTCGTACTCCAGGACATCCGCCCGGGTCACCGTCACGGGGGGAGCATCCGGCGCCAGGGTGCGCACATTGGTGAGGGCGATCTCGCAGGTCAGCGGGTCGAGATCGACCGCTGTCACGGCGAGTCCCGCGCGGGCCAGTTCGATCGCGTCGCCGCCGATGCCGCAGCAGAGGTCCGTGACCCCGGAGCCCGGTGCGAGGGCGCGGAACCGGGCGGCCCGGTGGGCGGCGACGCTGCCGCGCGTGGCCTGTTCGACGCCGTTCGGCGTGAAGTACATGCGGTACGCGTCGTCCGCGCCGAACTTCGCCACCCCGCGCTGTCGCAGCCGTGCCTGCGCCAGCGCCGCCGACACCAGCTCGGCCGGGTGCTCACGGCGCAGCCGGGTGGCGAGGGCGAGCTCCTGGGCCGGGTCGTGGTCGCGCAGTTCGGCGAGCAGCGCCTGCCCCTCGGCGGTAAGGAGGGGTGCGAGGAGCGGCGTGGAAGGAGCCGGTACGGGAGCGGGCGAGGCGGGGGAGGGGGCGCGGTCGGTCACCCGCCCCATTGTGGGCCAGCCGGGGGACGGTACGCGTCGGGGCGGCGGTGTCGGGCGCGCGCGGGCTGCGCGCGCTGACAGGATGCGACGCCATGCAGCTAGTACGACAAAAAGAAGAGATGATCACACAGGCCGCATATCGCACACCGGGAACCGTACGATGGCGCGGCCGTACGGTTCTGGTCGCGCTGCTGGTCGCCGCCCTCGGCTCGGGATGTGCCGCCCGGTCCGACGAACCCGCGCAGCACGCGCCCGGCACGCCCGCCGCCGGGAAGCCGGGCCAGCCGGGCCAGCCGGGCCAGGCCGCCGCCCCCGGGGCGCCGGGCGAGCAAACGGCGGCCGAACTGGACGCCCTCTACGCACCCGAGAACGTACGCCGCGCCCAGGCCGCGCGCGCCGTCGCCGCGAAGAAGTGGGGGCTCGCGAGCACTCCCCTGGCCGCGCCCAGGCCGCCCGCCGTCAAGCCGACGATCAGCACCCGCGAGGGCTTCGAGGTCGAGGGCGGCGAGGATCTGCCGCCGCTGTTCACCACCGTCCCGGTCGACGGCAAGAAGGTCGTCTTCCTGACGATGGACGACGGCTCGGAGAAGGACCCCGAACTGCTGCGGATGATGAGCGAGCTGAAGATCCCCTACACCGCCTTCCTCAGCGATTACGTCATCAACGACAACTACGGCTACTTCGGGCAGATGCGGGACCGCGGGGTCGCCATCCAGAACCACACCCTCAACCACCCGTACATGCCGGGTCTGTCGTACGAGGAGCAGCGGCGGGAGATCTGCGGCCAGCAGGACCTGCTGGAGAAGAACTACGGGAAGCGGCCCACGCTCTTCCGGCCGCCGTACGGCAACTACAACGCCGACACGCTGCGCGCCGCGAAGGACTGCGGGATCAAGGCCGCCCCGATCTGGGCGTCCGAGGCGTTCCCCGACCACATGGAGTGGCGCGAGTGGGACCGGGACATGCACCCCGGCGACATCATCCTGACCCACTTCCGCGGGCGGGACGAATGGAAGGGCTCCATGCCCGACATGATCCGCCATGTGATGAAGGTCGTCACCGACAAGGGGTACGCCGTGGGCAGGCTGGAGGACTACGTATGAAACCCGCGCACCGGCTGCTGGCCGGGGTGCTGGCAGCCGGTGCGCTCCTCGCGGCCGGCTGCGCGCAGTCGGCCGGCGCGATGGACCCGATGGACCCGATCGAACGGCTCGGCCGTAAGGCGGCGCAGCGGGTGAACCCCCATGACTCCGGCCCGCCCCGGGTGCCCGTGCCGCTGCCGGGGCCCGGACCAGGGGCGGGGTCGGGATCGGCGGGGTCGGGATCGGCGGCGGCGAGTCCGGGGCCGGGAGCGGGGTCGACGCCCGGGCCTCCGTCCGCGTCCCCGTCCGCGCCGGGTGCTCCCGTACGCCCCGTCTGCGGGCTGCACGAGATGTCGCCCGCACCACCGCCCTCGCCGCCGTTCCCGCCGTCCCCGCCGTTTTCCACGCCCACGCCGCCGTCGCCACCGCTCCGGCACTGCCCGTCCGTCCTGCCCGAGTCGTACGAAGGCGAGGGCGAAGGGGCGGCCGGGGGCCCGGTCGAGGGGGCCGGCCCGTAAGGAACCCCGGCCCCCGGAGACGCGTTTCCATAGCGAGAAAAGATCCGCCACGACCGCGCTCATTGGCACTCCGCTTGACCGAGTGCTAATCGCGGTCATAGTCTCGGGTCTGGCACTCCCCACTGGAGAGTGCCAAAGCGCGACTGACAGGTCCGGCACCCGCGACGACGGATCTATCTGGTCGCCACCCTCAGACAGTTAACCCCGTGAGATCTCCGAAGGGGGAGGTCGGATCGTGACGACCGCCAGCACCAAGGTTGCCATCAAGCCGCTTGAGGACCGCATTGTGGTCCAGCCGCTCGACGCCGAGCAGACCACGGCCTCTGGCCTGGTTATCCCGGACACCGCCAAGGAGAAGCCCCAGGAGGGCGTCGTCCTGGCCGTGGGCCCGGGCCGATTCGAGAACGGCGAGCGGCTTCCGCTCGACGTCTCCGTCGGCGATGTCGTCCTGTACAGCAAGTACGGCGGCACCGAAGTGAAGTACAGCGGCGAGGAGTACCTCGTCCTCTCGGCTCGCGACGTTCTCGCGATCATCGAGAAGTAATTCACCTAATTGCTTTTGGACTGCGCCCCTGGCCCCCCTGCGATTGCCGGGCGGACAGGGGCGCAGTTCATTGAGAGGACAGAGAAGCTCCCATGGCGAAGATCCTGAAGTTCGACGAGGACGCCCGTCGCGCCCTTGAGCGCGGCGTCAACAAGCTTGCCGACACGGTGAAGGTGACGATCGGCCCCAAGGGCCGCAACGTCGTCATCGACAAGAAGTTCGGCGCCCCCACCATCACCAACGACGGTGTCACGATCGCCCGCGAGGTCGAGATCGAGGACCCGTACGAGAACCTCGGCGCCCAGCTGGTGAAGGAGGTGGCGACCAAGACCAACGACATCGCGGGTGACGGCACCACCACCGCCACCGTGCTGGCCCAGGCGCTGGTCCGCGAGGGCCTGCGCAACGTCGCCGCCGGCGCTTCCCCGGCCGCCCTGAAGAAGGGCATCGACGCCGCGGTCAAGGCCGTGTCCGACGAGCTCCTCGCGACCGCCCGCCCGATCGACGACAAGTCCGACATCGCCGCCGTCGCCGCGCTCTCCGCCCAGGACGAGCAGGTCGGCGAGCTGATCGCCGAGGCGATGGACAAGGTCGGCAAGGACGGTGTCATCACCGTCGAGGAGTCCAACACCTTCGGTCTGGAGCTGGACTTCACCGAGGGCATGGCCTTCGACAAGGGCTACCTGTCCCCGTACATGGTGACCGACCAGGAGCGTATGGAGGCCGTCCTCGACGACCCGTACATCCTGATCCACCAGGGCAAGATCGCCGGCATCCAGGACCTGCTGCCGCTGCTGGAGAAGGTCATCCAGGCGGGTGGCTCCAAGCCGCTGCTGATCATCGCCGAGGATGTCGAGGGCGAGGCGCTCTCCACCCTCGTCGTCAACAAGATCCGCGGCACGTTCAACGCCGTCGCGGTGAAGGCCCCCGGCTTCGGTGACCGCCGCAAGGCCATGCTCGGCGACATCGCCACCCTCACCGGTGCGACCGTCATCGCCGAGGAGGTCGGCCTCAAGCTCGACCAGGCCGGTCTGGACGTGCTGGGCTCCGCCCGCCGCGTCACCATCTCCAAGGACGACACGACCATCGTCGACGGTGGCGGCAACTCCACCGACGTCGCGGGCCGGATCAACCAGATCAAGGCCGAGATCGAGTCCACGGACTCCGACTGGGACCGCGAGAAGCTCCAGGAGCGCCTCGCGAAGCTGGCCGGCGGCGTGTGCGTGATCAAGGTCGGCGCCGCCACCGAGGTGGAGCTGAAGGAGAAGAAGCACCGTCTGGAGGACGCCATCTCCGCGACCCGCGCCGCGGTCGAGGAGGGCATCGTCTCCGGTGGTGGCTCCGCTCTGGTGCACGCCGCCAAGGTGCTCGACGGCAACCTCGGCAAGGAGGGCGACGAGGCCACCGGTGTCGCGGTCGTCCGCCGCGCCGTCGTCGAGCCGCTGCGCTGGATCGCCGAGAACGCCGGTCTTGAGGGCTACGTCATCACCTCCAAGGTGTCGGAGCTGGACAAGGGCCACGGCTTCAACGCCGCGACCGGCGAGTACGTCGACCTGGTGAAGGCCGGCGTCATCGACCCGGTCAAGGTCACGCGCTCCGCCCTGGAGAACGCCGCGTCCATCGCCTCGCTGCTGCTCACGACCGAGACCCTGGTCGTCGAGAAGCCGGCCGAGGAAGAGGCCGACGCGGGTCACGGCGGCCACGGCCACAGCCACTGAGGTGTAGTGGTCGTCCGGCCGGACGAACGCACCGAGGCCCGGTACCCCTCCGCGGGGGTACCGGGCCTCGTGCGTAACCGCCAACTACCGCCAACTACCGCCCGCTGCCGCCTACTGCGGGCCGTACTTGCGGCCCGTCTTCGAGGTGATCCCGCCGAGCAGTCCGCGCGGAGCCAGCTTCACCGCTCCCATCAGCGCCTTGTAGCGCGGATCCGGTACGGACACGGTCTTCCCGCGCGCCAGGTCCACCAGCGCGGCGGCCACCAGCTTGTCCGCGTCCAGCCACATCCAGCCCGGGATGTTGTCCGTGCCCATCCCGGCCCGCTCATGGAACTCGGTCCGCACGAAACCGGGGCACAGCGCCATCAGCCGTACGCCCGTCCCGGCCAGATCCCGCGCCACGCCCTGGGTGAACTGCACGACCCAGGCCTTCGAGGCGCCGTACGTCCCGCGCGGTACGAACGCCGCCACCGACGCCACATTGACGACCCCGCCCCGGCCGCGCGCCCTCATCCCGGGGACCGCCGCCGAGGTCAGCCGCAGCACCGCCTCGCAGTGCACCTTCAGCATCGTCAGCTCGTCGGCCATCGAGACATCGAGGAAACGTCCCTTGTTGCCGAACCCCGCGTTGTTGACCAGCAGATCGACCGGCTGCTTCCGGTCCGAGAGCCGTTTCTCCACCGAGGCGATCCCGTCGTCGGTGGAGAGGTCGGCGGTCAGCACCTCGGCCTCGATGCCGTGCCGGTCGTGCAGTTCGGTGGCCTGGACCCGCAAACGCTCGGTGTCGCGGGCCACCAGGACGAGATTGTGCCCGTCCGAGGCCAGCCGCCGAGCGAAGGCGGCGCCGATCCCCGCCGTCGCGCCGGTAATCAAAGCAGTCGTCATAGGCAGGCACGTTAGTGCCTGCGCGGGCGGACCCGGCGACGCCCGGGAAAGGGTTACTTCGCGGCGTTCCGCACGGCGCATTCCTCGATCCACTCTCAAACGATCCACTCGTTATTCAGCAGTACCCCAAAGACTCACTTATGATCGAAGGGTGATCGAAGCCCGTCATCTCCGTGTCCTGCGCACCGTGGCCGCCACGGGTTCCTTCTCCGCCGCGGCGCGCGAGCTGGGCTGTACGCAGCCGGCCGTCAGCCAGCAGATGAAGGCGCTCGAATCGTCCGCGGGCACCCCACTGATCGTCCGTACCGGCCGCGAGATGCGGCTGACGCAGGCCGGCGAGGCGCTGGTACGGCACGCGACGGGCATCCTCGCCGGACTCACCGCGGCGGAGGAGGAGATCGCGGCCATCGCCGGGCTGCGGGCAGGCCGGGTCAGGCTGGTGTCCTTCCCCAGCGGCAGTTCCACGCTGGTGCCGACCGCTCTGGCCGCCCTGCGCGCGGCCCATCCGGGCACCCGCGTCTCGCTGGTCGAGGCCGAGCCGCCGAGTTCGGCGGTGATGCTGCGGGACGGTGAGTGCGATGTGGCGCTGGCGTTCCGGTACGGGGGTTCCGGCGCCGAGTGGGACGACCTCGTCGTACGCCCGCTGCTCGTGGACCGGCTCGTCGGTCTGGTCCCCGAGGGCCACCGGCTCGCGGACGCCGGTACGGTCGCGATCGCCGAGCTGGCCGGTGAATCCTGGATCGCGGGCTGTCCTCGCTGCCGTACGCAACTGGTCGACGCCTGTGAGGCGGTGGGATTCACGCCCCGGATCGACTTCGCGACAGATGACTACCCGGCCGTGATCGGCCTCGTCGCGGCGGGGCTGGGGGTGGCGGTCCTGCCGGAGCTGGCGATGGAGTCCGTACGTACCGAGGGGGTCCGTACGCTCACGGTCGAGCCGTCCGTCCACCGGGAGATCGTCGCGCTGACCCTGCCCGATCTCGCGCAGGTCCCGGCCGTGGCGGCGACGCTGGATCAGCTGGTCCTGGCCGGCGCTCGCTGAGGGGGGCGCCGCGGACGTGGTGCGGGATGTGCGGTGTGGCGTTGCTTGCAGGAACGTTTCTTCGCTTATGTGGTGGCGGAACTAGTCGTTCTCGTGGCCTCCGTGGCTGTGGCTGTGGCTGTGACCGTGGCTGGTGCCGTGACCCGAGGTCGACGCCGTGATCAGCCGGGTGCGCGCCCGCCCCATCAGCTCTTCGCGTTCGTCCTCGGTCAGTCCGCCCCACACGCCGTACGGCTCCCGCACCGCCAGGGCGTGTGCCGCGCACTCCGCGCGGACGGGGCACCTCATGCACACCTCTTTCGCCGAGTTCTCACGCGCGCTTCGTGCCGCGCCTCTTTCCCCTTCCGGGTGGAAGAAGAGCGAACTGTCGACACCCCGACATGCCGCGAGGAGCTGCCAGTCCCACAGGTCTGCGTTCGGTCCGGGAAGGCGGGAGAAATCTGCCATTGCTCATGTCCCCTTGAAACCGTGCTGAGGCGGATACGGGCCGCTTGGACGCCGGGTACGAGCCCGGCGCGTACACGCACCGGTGCTCACGACCGTACATCTACTATGTAAGTAGATGTAAATATGACTCATTGCGAATCTAGCCACAGACACCAGTAAAAGTGAAGAAAAGCCGCTAAATGGGGCATACCTCCGATTGGGTACCGGTCAACCCCTGGCACTCTGCTCCGTGTGCGACCCCTCACAGGGAGTGCCGAAGAGGGCTGTCCGACCCGTAACTCTTTCGAGTGACCGTCGTTGAATGTGCGAGGCGGTTGAGAGAACGAGCGCTCGGGCACATGTCCGAGAGCGTCAATCGCACAGGTGACGATATGTACCCAGCCTGGAGGCTCAAGGTGACGCGCATCAGCTGCGGAGGACGGTCATGACATCCGTCCTCGTCTGCGACGACTCCCCGCTTGCCCGAGAGGCGCTTCGCCGCGCGGTCGCGACCGTGCCCGGCGTCGAGCGCGTGACGACCGCGGCCAACGGCGAGGAAGTCCTCCGCCGCTGGGGCGCCGACCGGTCCGACCTGATTCTGATGGATGTACGCATGCCGGGGCTGGGCGGTGTCGAGACGGTCCGCCGGCTGCTCTCGGCCGACCCCGGCGCCCGGATCATCATGCTGACGGTCGCCGAGGACCTGGACGGGGTCGCGCTCGCGGTCGCCGCCGGTGCCCGCGGCTATCTCCACAAGGACGCCTCGCGTGCCGAACTGCGCGCGACCGTCACACAGGCGCTCGCCGATCCGACCTGGCGGCTCGCGCCGCGCCGGCTCCGCTCGGCCGAGATGGGCGCGGCGCCCACGCTCACCGCGCGCGAGATCCAGGTGCTCGAAGGCATGAGCCACGGCCGGTCGAACGCGGAGATCGGCCGTGAGCTGTTCCTCTCCGAGGACACGGTCAAGACGCACGCCCGGCGGCTCTTCAAGAAGCTCGGCGCCTCGGACCGCGCGCACGCGGTGGCGCTCGGCTTCCGCTGGGGCCTCGTCCGCTGACACGCCGTAGCCGCCCCCCGCCCGCCGCCGGTTCTGCCGCGTCTGTCACGGCAGAACCCGGTGGGCGGGGCAACGTACGCTCGTACACACCCGTTTCCCGCGCGATGCCGCATCCTTGAGATGTGGAGTTCCTCGGGGACGAGTCGGACGAGCGCGAGGGGAGAGCGCAGGAAATGAGTTCTGCCGCACCCGCTCATAACGCTTCGGTGCACAACTATGGACGCGGTGCCACCGATCAGCAGCCGCCAAGGCACCATGGACCGATGCGCGATGACGAGACCACGGTGATTGGTGCGCTCGTTCACCGTGCCGTCGACGGCGACGAACAGGCCACGCACGATCTGCTGGCCCGCGTCCATCCGCTCGCGCTGCGTTACTGCCGTACGCGACTGAACCGGCTGCCCGGTGACGCGCGGCACTTCGTGGAGGACCTGGCGCAGGAAGTCTGTGTCGCCGTCCTCATGGCGCTCCCGCGCTACCGCGACACCGGCCGGCCCTTCGAGGCGTTCGTCTTCGCCATCGCCGGGCACAAGGTCGCCGATCTCCAGCGGTCCGCCATGCGGCACCCGGGATCCACGGCCGTGCCGTCCGACGAGATGCCCGAGCGGCCGGACGACTCCCTGGGGCCCGAGGAGCGCGCGCTGCTCAGCAGTGACGCGGAGTGGGCCAAGAAACTGCTCGCCAATCTGCCGGAGAACCAGCGCGAACTGCTGGTGCTGCGGGTCGCGGTCGGGCTCACCGCCGAGGAGACCGGGCAGATGCTGGGGATGTCGCCGGGCGCCGTACGGGTCGCCCAGCACCGCGCGCTCAGCAGGCTGCGGGCCCTGGCCGAGCAGTGAACCGGAGCGGTCGTCCGGGCTCCTGAACGGACGGTCGTACAGCGCTTCCCCGCCCCCGCGGCCCCCGCGAGCGGCGTTCGGAGGTGCGCGAACGTATGAACATACGAAGCCGATCGGTGATCTCGATCGTGGAATGAGCGGCCCGCGAAGCCCGTTAGCATGGACATCCGCACCGATCAAGGCCATTTGGGGAAGGTGTCATGACTGCAAACGTCGACGGAGTGCCCGAGAAATTCGCGACGCTCGGGCTGACATACGACGACGTGCTGCTGCTTCCAGGGGCCTCGGAAGTGCTGCCCAACCAGGTGGACACCGCCTCACTGGTCTCGCGGAACGTCAAGGTGAACATCCCGCTGCTGTCCGCGGCGATGGACAAGGTCACCGAGGCCCGGATGGCGATCGCCATGGCGCGGCAGGGCGGCGTCGGTGTGCTGCACCGCAATCTCTCCATCGCCGACCAGGCCAACCAGGTCGATCTGGTGAAGCGCTCCGAGTCCGGCATGGTCACCGACCCGATCACGGTGCACCCCGACGCGACGCTCGCCGAGGCCGACCAGCTCTGCGCCAAGTTCCGGATCAGCGGTGTCCCGGTCACCGACCGCGCGGGCAAGCTGCTCGGCATCGTCACCAACCGTGACATGGCCTTCGAGGCGGACCGTACGCGCCAGGTGCGCGAGGTCATGACCCCGATGCCGCTGGTCACCGGCAAGGTCGGCATCTCCGGCGTGGACGCCATGGGGCTGCTGCGCCGTCACAAGATCGAGAAGCTGCCGCTGGTCGATGACGCGGGCATCCTCAAGGGCCTGATCACGGTCAAGGACTTCGTCAAGGCGGAGAAGTACCCCCAGGCGGCCAAGGACGCGGAGGGCCGGCTGCTGGTCGGTGCCGCCGTGGGGGCCAGCCCGGAGGCGCTGGAGCGTGCCCAGGCCCTGGTCGCGGCGGGCGTGGACTTCCTGGTCGTGGACACCTCGCACGGCCACAACAGCAACGCGCTCAGCTGGATGTCCAAGATCAAGTCGAGTGTCGGGATCGACATCATCGGCGGCAATGTCGCCACCCGCGAGGGCGCCCAGGCGCTGATCGACGCGGGTGTGGACGGCGTCAAGGTCGGTGTCGGACCCGGCTCGATCTGCACCACCCGCGTGGTCGCCGGTATCGGGGTTCCGCAGGTCACGGCGATCTATGAGGCGGCGGTGGCCTGTCAGGCCGCCGGTATCCCGGTCATCGGCGACGGCGGCCTCCAGTACTCCGGCGACATCGGCAAGGCGCTCGCCGCCGGAGCCAGCACGGTCATGCTGGGCAGCCTGCTCGCGGGCTGCGAGGAGTCGCCGGGCGAGCTCCAGTTCATCAACGGCAAGCAGTTCAAGTCGTACCGCGGCATGGGGTCGCTCGGCGCGATGCAGTCGCGCGGCCAGGGGCGTTCGTTCTCCAAGGACCGCTACTTCCAGGCCGAGGTGTCCTCGGACGACAAGCTGGTGCCCGAGGGCATCGAGGGCCAGGTCCCCTTCCGCGGTCCGCTCGCCGCCGTACTGCACCAGCTGGTCGGCGGGCTGCGCCAGACCATGGGGTACGTGGGCGCCGCCTCCATCGACGAGATGGAGCGCAAGGGCCGCTTCGTACGGATCACGTCGGCCGGCCTCAAGGAGAGCCACCCGCACGACATCCAGATGACGGTCGAGGCACCGAACTACACCGCTAACTGAGCGCGTGGTTCCGTGAGGGGCGGCCCGGATTCCGGGCCGCCCCTCACTGGCGCGTCGGGGATACTGGACGGGCAGACGTAGAGGGAAAGGCCACACATCGTGACTGAGATCGAGATCGGGCGCGGCAAGCGCGGCCGCAGGGCGTACGCCTTCGACGACATCGCCGTCGTCCCGAGCCGGCGCACCCGGGACCCGAAGGAGGTCTCGATCGCCTGGCAGATCGACGCCTACCGGTTCGAGCTGCCCTTCCTGGCCGCTCCCATGGACTCCGTCGTCTCCCCGCGGACCGCGATCCGGATCGGCGAGATGGGCGGTCTGGGGGTGCTCAACCTGGAGGGCCTGTGGACCCGGTACGAGGACCCGGAGCCGCTGCTCGACGAGATCGCCGGTCTTGAGGAGGCCACCGCCAATCGCAGGCTCCAGGAGATCTACGCCGAGCCGATCAAGGAAGAGCTGATCGGGCAGCGCATCAAGGAGGTGCGGGACTCGGGCGTGGTCACGGCGGCCGCGCTCTCGCCGCAGCGCACCGCGCAGTTCTCCAAGGCCGTGGTGGACGCCGGGGTCGACATCTTCGTCATCCGCGGTACGACCGTCTCCGCCGAGCATGTCTCGGGGGCCGCGGAGCCGCTGAACCTGAAGCAGTTCATCTACGAGCTGGACGTGCCGGTCATCGTCGGCGGCTGCGCCACGTACACCGCTGCCCTGCACCTGATGCGTACGGGCGCGGCGGGCGTGCTCGTCGGCTTCGGCGGCGGCGCCGCGCACACCACCCGCAATGTGCTGGGCATCCAGGTCCCGATGGCGACCGCCGTCGCGGATGTGGCCGCGGCCCGCCGGGACTACATGGACGAGTCCGGTGGCCGGTATGTGCATGTCATCGCGGACGGCGGGGTCGGCTGGTCGGGCGATCTGCCCAAGGCGATCGCGTGCGGCGCGGACTCGGTGATGATCGGCTCGCCGCTGGCGCGGGCGACGGACGCGCCGGGCAAGGGACGCCACTGGGGCATGGAGGCGGTCCACGAGGACGTGCCGCGCGGCAAGCTGGTGGATCTGGGCATCGTCGGGACGACGGAGGAGGTCCTTACCGGCCCCTCGCACATCCCGGACGGGTCGATGAACTTCTTCGGTGCGCTCAGGCGGGCCATGGCGACGACGGGCTACAGCGAGCTGAAGGAGTTCCAGCGCGTCGAGGTGACGGTGGCGGATTCGCAGCACCGCCGCTGAGGATCGTCGGGCTCATCGAACCGGAATGCCCCGGGCCGCGTCGCGCGGTCCGGGGCATCTCGCCGTGTCTCGCTGTCTCTTGTCGTGTCTCTTGCCGTGTTTCTTGCCGTGTTTCTTGTCATGGCCCTTGTGAGGGGCCCCGGACTCAGAGGCGGTACGCGGCGCCCGCCGGGCTCGCGCCCCTGGTGTCCAGCAGCAACTGCGCCTTGACCGCGAGACCTTGCAGGTCGTACGTGCGGTGGTGCTGGAGCAGCACCGTCAGATCCGCGTTGGCGGCGGCCTCGTAGAGCGAGTCCGCGCGCGGCACGGGGAGTTGGCGTACGCGCCAGTCCGGGACGTAGGGATCGTGGTAGCTGACAGTGGCGCCCAGATCCATCAGCCGGCAGGCGATCTCGGTGGCCGGTGAGCTCTCCTGGTCGGCGAGGTCGGGCTTGTAGGTGACACCGAGGAGCAGTACGCGGGCGCCGCGCGCGGACTTGCCGTGCTCGTTGAGGAGGGTGGCGCTGCGCTGGATGACGTACTGCGGCATCCGGGAGTTGATCTCCTGGGCGAGGCCGACCATCCGCAGCGGATGGCCCGGGGTGCGGCCCGCGTGCGGCAGATAGCTGGGGTCCATCGGTACGCCGTGGCCGCCGACCCCGGGTCCCGGCCGGAAGGCCTGGAAGCCGAAGGGCTTGGTCTCGGCGCAGCGGATGACGTCCCAGAGGTCGACGCCGAGGTCGTGGCAGAGCACGGCCATCTCGTTGGCCAGGGCGATGTTGACGTGCCGGAAGTTCGTTTCGAGGAGTTTGACCGTCTCGGCCTCGCGCGGGCCGCGCGCCCGGACGACCTTGTCGGTGAGACGGCTGTAGAAGGCCGCCGCCGATTCGGTGCAGGCGGGGGTGAGACCACCGATCACCTTGGGGGTGTTGGCGAAGCCGTGGGTGCGGTTGCCGGGGTCGAGCCGGCCGGGGGAGTACGCGAGATGGAAGTCGCGCCCGGCGCGCAGTCCTGAGCCCTCTTCCAGGACGGTGCGGAGGAAGCCCTCGGTGGTGCCGGGCGCGGCGGGTGATTCCAGCAGCACGGTGGTGTGCGGGCGCAGCCGCGCGGCCAGCGCGCGGGCCGCGTCGCCGATCGCGGTCAGATCGGGGATGCGGTCGGCGCCGAGCGGGGCCGGCGCGCAGATGACGGCCGTACGGACCCGGCCGAGATCGGTGGGGTTGGTGGTCGGCCGGAAGCCCCCCGAGAGCATCCGGCGTACGTCCGAGGCGGTGAGCGGGCCGTCGACCGGGGAGTGGCCGGCGGCCAGCTCCGCGACGGGCCGCGGGTCGGTGTCGTAGCCGATGGTGTCGATACCGGCGGCCACGGCGGCTTGGGCGAGGGGCAGGCCGAGATGGCCGAGTCCGATGACGGCGAGATCTGCGGGCACGGCGATGACCGCCCTTCCCTTAGCCGGAGTGGACAGAGAGCGCAAGCCCTGTGGACAGAATGGGCATGCGCAATGTCAGACTAGGCGTAAATATGACCGTTATGCGGTATTGCGCGGCCGGGGAAGTCCGTTTCGCGAGAGGGATCACATCAATCGTCGACGGCTGTGTGACCGGTGTTATCCACAGGCGGTGGCTGAAGTCGTGGAGTGCGGACAGAATCGATGGTGTGAGCCCGACCACACGGGGGACGACGGGAGGCAGCGGTGAGAACAGCGACACTGGGACCTGCGGAGCGCGGCCAGGCGCTCGCGGCGATGGCCGAGCGTGAACTGGACGTGCTGGTCGTGGGCGCGGGTGTGGTCGGAGCGGGGACCGCCCTCGATGCCGTGACCCGAGGGCTGGCGACCGGCCTCGTGGAGGCGCGCGACTGGGCGTCAGGCACCTCCAGCCGGTCGAGCAAGCTGATCCACGGCGGCTTGCGCTATCTGGAGATGCTCGATTTCGCGCTCGTACGTGAAGCGCTCAAGGAACGCGGACTGCTGCTGGAGAAGCTGGCTCCTCATCTGGTGAAGCCGGTGCCGTTCCTCTACCCGCTGCGGCACAAGGGCTGGGAGCGGCTTTACGCCGGCTCGGGCGTCGCGCTGTACGACGCCATGTCCGTATCGTCGGGGCACGGACGCGGGCTGCCGGTCCACCGCCATCTCTCCCGGCGCCACGCGCTGCGGGTGGCGCCCTGCCTCAAGAAGGACGCGCTGGTGGGGGCGTTGCAGTACTATGACGCGCAGATGGACGACGCGCGCTATGTGGCGACGCTGGTGCGTACGGCCGCGACCTATGGCGCGCATGTCGCCAGCCGGGCGCGGGTCATCGGCTTCCTGAGGGAGGGCGAGCGGGTCGTCGGGGCGCGGGTGCGGGACGTGGAGGCCGGCGGGGAGTACGAGATCCGGGCCAAGCAGGTCGTCAACGCCACCGGTGTCTGGACGGATGACACCCAGGCGCTGATCGCCGAGCGCGGGCAGTTCCATGTCCGGGCCTCCAAGGGCATCCATCTGGTCGTGCCGAAGGACCGGATCCACTCGACGACGGGGCTGATCCTGCGGACCGAGAAATCGGTGCTGTTCGTCATCCCCTGGGGCCGGCACTGGATCGTGGGCACCACCGACACCGACTGGGATCTGGACAAGGCCCATCCGGCGGCCTCCAGCGCCGATATCGACTATCTGCTCGAACATGTGAACTCGGTGCTGCACACGCCGCTGACCAGGGACGACGTACAGGGGGTGTACGCGGGACTGCGTCCGCTGCTCGCGGGGGAGTCCGACGCCACCAGCAAGCTGTCGCGCGAGCACACCGTCGCGCATCCGGTGCCCGGCATGGTCGTCGTCGCCGGCGGCAAGTACACGACGTACCGGGTGATGGCCAAGGACGCGGTGGACGAGGCGGTGCACGGCCTCGACCAGCGGGTGGCGGAGTGCGTCACCGAGGATGTGCCGCTGCTCGGCGCCGAGGGGTATCACGCGCTGTGGAACGCGCGGGCGAGGATGGCCGCGCGGACCGGCATCCATGTCGCCCGCGTGGAGCATCTGCTGAACAGGTACGGGACGCTGGTCGAGGAACTGCTCGAACTGATCGCCGCGGACCCGGGTCTCGGTGAGCCGCTGGCCGCCGCCGACGACTATCTGCGCGCCGAGATCGTCTACGCGGCCTCGCACGAAGGGGCACGCCATCTCGACGACGTACTGACCCGGCGTACCCGGATCTCGATCGAGACGTTCGACCGGGGCACCCGCAGCGCGCGGGAGTGCGCGGAGCTGATGGCGCCGGTGCTCGGCTGGGACAAGGACCGGATCGAGCGGGAGGTGGAGCACTACGAGAAGCGGGTGGAGGCGGAGCGGGAGTCGCAGCGGCAGCCGGACGACCAGACGGCGGACGCGGCGCGGCTCGGTGCGCCGGACATCGTGCCGATCTGACATGGCCCGGAATATCCGGAACGGCGTAACTACCCTTCCAGCAGGATCCGTTCGATCGAGGAAGAAGGTGCCGGTGAGACCGAGGGGGACGATGATGCGGGACTTGACCTCGGCGGCGTACGAACGGGCCGTCACCTTCTTGACGACGAGGCCGGGCAGGACGTAATCCGTAGGGGAGTACGGATACGAGCCGGGGGGCGTCAAGGCGGCGGCTCGTGTGGTCGTGGGTGGCGGTGTGGTCCACCGGGCCAGGGCCAGTGGCATGGTGGGGGTCCCCCACTCCGGCACCATCCTGACGGACGCCGGACCCGGGAGCGGTGACGGTCCCGGAGTGAGGGACAATGAAGCCTCTGCCAGGGCGCGTTACGGCACCGCGCGGGCGGGTGGAGTCGCGGGCCAGGATCAGGGATCGCAGAGGGGACGCATGTCGCAGTCGGAGCAGTCGCGGGACACGGCGCAGGAGCCCCAGCAGGACGCGAGGAAGAGCGCCGACGGCACTCCGGAAGGGCGCCTGCTCGCGGGCAGGTACCGGCTCGGCGGGGTGCTGGGGCGCGGTGGCATGGGCACGGTCTGGCGGGCGCTCGATGAAACGCTCGGCCGTACGGTCGCGGTGAAGGAGCTGCGCTTTCCCTCCAGCATCGACGAGGACGAGAAGCGCCGGCTGATCACACGCACGCTGCGCGAGGCCAAGGCGATCGCGCGGATCCGCAACAGCGGCGCGGTGACGGTCTACGACGTCGTGGACGAGGACGACCGGCCCTGGATCGTCATGGAGCTGGTCGAGGGCAAGTCGCTCGCCGAAGCCGTCAGGGAGGACGGGCTGCTGACGCCCAGGCGGGCCGCCGAGGTCGGGCTCGCGATCCTCGACGTGCTGCGCTCCGCACACCGCGAGGGCATCCTGCACCGCGATGTGAAACCGTCGAATGTGCTCATCGCCGAGGACGGGCGCGTGGTCCTCACCGACTTCGGTATCGCGCAGGTCGAGGGCGACCCGTCGGTCACCTCGACGGGCATGCTCGTCGGCGCCCCCTCGTACATCTCGCCGGAGCGCGCCCGCGGCCACAAGCCCGGACCCGCGGCCGACCTCTGGTCGCTCGGTGGTCTGCTGTACGCGTCGGTGGAGGGCTGCCCTCCGTACGACAAGGGCTCCGCCATCGCCACGCTCACCGCCGTGATGACCGAACCGCTCGACCCGCCCAAGAACGCGGGCCCGCTCGAAGAGGTCATCTACGGGCTGCTCGCCAAGGACCCCGAGCAGCGGCTCGACGACGCGGGCGCGCGGGCGCTCCTCCAGGACATCATCGACGCGCCCGAGCAGCCCCGGCGCGCTCCGGAGCCGGAGGCGGACGCCACCCGCGTCGTGCCGCTTCCGCCGCTGCCCGGCGAGGCCCCGGCCGCACAGCCGTCGCGGGGTTCCGCCGGGGACACGGGCGCGGACCGGGTGCGCGGCGCGCTGCGCTCCGTACGGAACGCGGCGGTCGGCGAGTCCGCGACCCGGCCGGCCCCGGAGCCCGCCGTTCCGCAGCGGCCCGCGCCGCCGCGCGCGTCGCTCTCCGATGTGGTGCCCCGGCGCACGCTGGTGATCATCGCGGTCGTCGCCGCGCTCGCGCTCAT
The DNA here is from genome assembly GCF_042789485.1 of Streptomyces sp. NPDC056835. NCBI lineage: Bacteria > Bacillati > Actinomycetota > Actinomycetes > Kitasatosporales > Streptomycetaceae > Streptomyces > Streptomyces sp. NPDC056835. The sequence goes on along the minus strand of NZ_JBHUBB010000002.1, from coordinate 173,798 downwards.
CTCCACCGTCCTGATCATCGCGCTGAACGGGAACTCCGACGACTCGTCAGGGAGCAACCAGGGAAAGGACCCCTCGACCGCCTCGGCCGGGGCCACCGCCGGTGAGGACGCGTCGGGCGACGGCAAGGGGCAGAGCCCGGCGCCGGGCGCGAGCGCGGCGGGGGACGGCAAGGGGGACACCGCCACGACGAACGGGCAGGGGGCCGACGATTCCGGTTCCGGTTCCGATTCGTCGGGCGACTCGGGCGACGGGAACGGGAAGGAAGGCGGCGGGAAGGGGGCCACGCTGCCCGACGGCTATGCCAAGGTCACCGACGACCGGTTCCACTTCACGATGGCGATGCCCGAGGGGTTCCAGAGAACAGGCATAGCCGGCACCAACTCCGGTGGCATATACAGCGAGGACGGCGAATTCCCCAGGGTCCAGGTCGACTTCAACGACAGTCCGACCGATGACGCGGTGGCCGCCTGGCGGGGGCTCCAGTCGGCGGTCAGGGGCAGCAGCGACAACTACAAGCTGCGCGGCATCAAGAAGGTCGACTACAACGGCTACCAGACCGTCGCCGACTGGGAGTTCGAGCGCGACCAGAGGGGCGAGCGGATCAGGGTCCTCAACCGGGGCTTCAAGATCGACGCCAAGCGCGGCTACTCGATCATGGTCAGCTGTGAGGCGAGCGAGTGGAGCGACACGGAGTGCGAGACGCTGCGCAAGACGGCGTTCGAGACATTTGAGCCGACGGCCTGAGCAGTGTCTGAGTGACGGGCTGAGCGACGGCCTGAGCGGCGGCCTGGGCAGCGTCTGAGTGCCGGGCTGAGCGACCGTCTGAACCGGCCGCCTGAAATACCGATGAGCAAGTGAGCGGAGCGATGAGTTCCGGCGGCTGTGGTGGGTAGTTCGGCGTAGGAGAACTGAACGTTACGCAGCGGGTTGCCGCGACCCGGCGGCATGTTGGCCCGCGGCCACGTATCGTGAGAGCTCGCGAACCGTACGCATCCACAATGAGCCGGTAAACGACCGGAATTGGCGGTTTCGCGGGTCTCCGGGACCGGGAGACGTCGTGTGGTGGGGAGGCGTTGTGGACGACTACGCGGGACGGGTGCTTGCCGACCGCTATCGCCTGCCGTTGCCACCCTCCGATGAGTACGAACTTGTCGAGACCCGCGCCTTCGATACGTACAGCGGGCAGGAAGTCCTCGTCAGGCAGGTGCCGTTGCCGGAGGTCGTGGACGCGGAGGTGGTGGACGCGGACGGCGCCGCGGCGCCGCGCCGGACCTCGGGGCGTTCGGCACGCAGACATACGGATCCGGCGGTGCGGCGGGCCATCGAAGCCGCGCAGAGCGCCGCCCAGATCCCCGATCACCCCCGGCTCGACCAGGTCTTCGACGTGTTCGCGGAGGCCGGTTCGCTGTGGATAGTGAGTGAACTGGTCGCGGCCAGACCGCTCGCCGCGCTGCTCGCCGAACGGCCGCTTAACCCCTTCCGGGCCGCCGAGATCGCCTCCGATGTGCTCACCGCGGTGCGGGTGGTGCACGCGCACGGCTGGACGCACCGGAACATCACCGTCCGTACGGTGCTCGTCTGCGACGACGGGCGCGTGGTGCTGACCGGGCTCGCCGCCGGCGCGGCGGAGGAGGCGCTGTGCGGATACGCGCCGGTGCCCGAGCCGCCGGACCGGTTCGAGGAGCAGGACCACCAGGCACCGCGGGAGCCACAGGGACTCCATGACCCTCACGCGCCGCGGGAGGAGCTGGGGGCGCAGGAGCAGCAGGGCCCCTATGAACGGCTCGGACCGCCCGGACAGTACGCGCCGACGGAAGGGCTGTCCGGCTCCCGGACGGCATCCCTGCCGTACGACCCCGGGCCGACGGCGGGGGTGCCCGGCGCGCCGGGCCGGGCCGCGCTGGGGACGGGCCGCGGCGCGGAGAGTCCGTACGACGACGGCACCTCGTCCGGTACGTCCGGCGCCATGCCGCGTCCGCATCACGGCACCCCCGGCATCCCGGCGCCGTACGGCGGTCAGCCGGCGCTGCCGGGCGGGAGCGCTTCGGGCGATATCCGCGCCGCGCGCGCCGGAGCCATCGCCGCGTACCGCGCGGGAGCGCGCGCCGCCGCGCGCGTCACTGAGGACCAGGGCTCCGGTACGAGCGGGACGAGCAGTACGGGCGTCCCGGCTGTCCCGGGAGCCTCGGGCGGTACGGCGGGTACGGCGGGTACGGCGGGTACGGCGGGTACGGGCGGCGCGGGGGGCGCGACCACCGGTTCGGGTGCGCAGGAGCCGCCCCGAAGCGGCAGCGACACCGGCGGTGGCACCGGCGCCGGTCCGCAGGGCGCGAGTCTCGATCCGGACTGGTGGGCGCGCCCACGCACCTTCGCGGACACGGACGCCGACGCGGACATCGACGAGGACGACGACCCGCCCACCCCCTACCGCGCCCAGCTGGCCGGTATCTGGCGTGACGGCCCGGCGCCCTGGAACGACGCCTCGGGCTCCGTACCGGCGGGCGGCAGCCCGTACGGCCCGGACTCGGCGGGCCCCTTCGGGGGCGGCTCCGGCGCGAGCGGCGACGGTACGACCGCCGGTGGTACGTCCGCAGGTGGTACGGCCGGCATTCCCGCGCTGCCACCCGGCGGATCCGGCTCCGGCTCCGGTTCCGGGTCCGGTGCTGTCGTGGCCCGTGGCGGCGACACCCCCTACTCCGGACCCGGCAGCGGCAGCGGCGGAGGAAGCGGCAACTGGCAGGCCGGCGGGGCGCGTGACGCCTTCCGCGCCGACTCGCAGCGGCAGTCCGCGCAACTGCCCGCGGTCACCGGGCAGGGCGCGGGCGCCGGGCGCTGGGACGAGATAGTCGCGAGCGGTGCTGTGCCCGCGTACCGCGGCCCCGCCACCCCGCTCGCCGCCGAGCGTGCCCGGCAGGCCCGTATCGCGGTCGTCGGCGCCGTCACCGAGCGCTGGGCGCCCGAACAGGCCGGTCCTGTCCACGAGAACTGGCAGCTGGCACCGCCCATCGGGCCCGCCACCGACCTGTGGGCCCTCGGCGCGCTGCTGTACCGCGCGGTGCAGGGCCATGCCCCGTACCCCGAAGAGAGCGCCATCGAACTGGTGCAGCTGGTCTGCGCCGAACCGCCCGCCTTCGCCGAGGAGTGCGGACCCCTGCGGCCCGTGGTGGAGTCGCTGCTGCGTCAGGACCCCACCGAGCGGCCGGACTTCGAGGAGCTGCGCGGCTGGCTGCGCTCGCTCGTACGGTCCGCGCCCGAGCCGGAGGCCGGTCTCGATGTCGTACCGCTGCCGGCGGACGAGACCCGGCTGCCGATCGTGCGCCGCCGGGGCGAGCTGGTGCGCAGGCGCCGTGGGCGTGGCCGTGACCTGGGCGGACGCCACCGCCACAAGAAGGGCAAGGAGCGCAAGGAGAAGGGCGGCCGGGCCGGCCTCGACGAGCGACGGCAGTACGAGCAGGAGCACGGGCACGAGTACGAGCACGGTCACGCGCTCGGGGCCGACGCGCCCGCCGAGCGTACGGAACGACTGGACAGGCTGCTGGACGGGCCCGAGCGGGCGGCCGGCCCGGAGCGGTTCGGCCGGGCGGAAAGGGCTGACAGGTCTGACAGATCTGACAGGGCGGATAGAGCCGACAGAGCCGACCGGTTCGAGAGCTCGGACAGGTTCGACAGGGCTGAGAAGGGTCCTGGCCGCGGCCCCCGTTCCCTCGGCCGGAACCTGCTCATCCTGATCCTGCTGCTGCTCGTGGGGGCCATCGTCTACGCCGTGATGTTCCTGCCCAAGGCGGATACGCGGCAGCAGGGCCAGAGCGTCGGTGAGGTGGGTCCCAGCTCGTCCGCCGCGCCGGAATCACCGGCTCCGGACACTTCCGGTTCGACCCCGCCCAATGCCTCCGCGCCCCAGACCTCGGGGTCCGACGCCGATCTGGCCGACGGCTATGTCCTGCGTACGGACCCCGAGGGCTTCCGGATCGGGGTCGACAAGAGCTGGCAGCGGCGCCCCATCAACGACAGCGGGCAAGTCCGCTATGTCGGGGGCGACTTCACACTGATCGTTGTGCCGGGCCGGGACAGCGTGGCGGAGAACGGCGGCGACCCGATCGCCTACCAGCGCGACAAGGAGCGGGAGCTCCAGCCGTTCCGTGACTCGTCCTGGTCCAGCGCCTCCGGCGTACGCCGGATCGATGTGGGCCGGCAGGCCATGGCGGAGGGGCAGTACACCTGGCAGGACAGCAGCGGGCGCTCGGTGTTCGTGAGGAACCTCGCGATGATCGTCGACGGCCGGTACCACGTCATCCAGGTCATCGGCCCGGACGGCCAGCGGGACAAGGTCGACGAGATCTACCAGCAGGCGTCCGGCGCCTACCGGATCACCCGCTGAGGCAAGAGTCCCAACTTGTGCCCCCTTTAACGCCGGTTACGCATCACAGTGCGGTTTCCGTGACCGACCCGAGGTTCCGTGTCCGTATGTCCCCTCCGTAATCTGTGACCCCAAGGATCGGGGCTGGAGCGTGGAGCACATACAAGGCACGGGAACGAGCGCGGGCTCGGGCTCGGGCAGGGGCGACGCGGCGGGTGCGGGGCCGCTGCTCGCGGGGCGTTACCGACTGGCCGAGTCCATCGGCCGCGGCGGCATGGGCAAGGTGTGGCGGGCGCATGACGAAGTGCTCCACCGGGTCGTCGCCATCAAGGAGTTGACCGCGGGGCGCTATGTCTCCGAGGCCGACCGGGCCGTACTGCACCAGCGGACCCAGAAGGAGGCTCGGGCCGCCGCCCGGATCAGCCACCCGGGTGTCGTCACCGTCCACGATGTGCTGGAGCACGACGGCCGGCCGTGGATCGTCATGCAGTACGTCGACGGCCCCTCCCTCGCCGACGCCGCGAAGGAGTCCGGCGCGATCGACTACCGCGAGGCGGCCAGGATCGGTCTCGCGGTCCTCGACGCGCTGCGCGCTGCGCACGCGGCCGGAGTACTGCACCGCGATGTGAAGCCCGGCAATGTCCTGCTCGCGCGCGACGGCCGGGTGCTGCTCACCGACTTCGGGATCGCGGCGATAGAGGGCGACTCGACCATCACCAGGACCGGTGAACTCGTCGGCTCCATCGACTATCTGGCGCCCGAGCGGGTACGAGGCGGCGATCCCGGCCCCGCCTCCGATCTCTGGTCGCTCGGGGTGACTCTCTACACGGCGGTGCAGGGGGTCTCGCCGTTCCGCCGGAGTTCACCGCTGACCACCATGCAGGCCGTGGTGACGGACGAGCCCGACCACCCCGACCACGCGGGCCCGCTCGCGCCCGTCATCGCCGCGCTGCTGCGCAAGGACCCGGACGGACGGCCCGGCGCGGAGCGGACCGAGCGCATGCTGCGTGACGTGGCGGAGGGCCTGACGGCCGCCGGGGAGGAAGAGCACGCGCCGACGCGTCAGCTGCCTTACGGAGAGCGGCAGTCCGGTACCTCGCGGCTGCCGCCCGCCGGGCAGCCCTTCACGCCTGCCGCATTCGGGGCCGCGCCCGCATCAGGCCCCGTATCCGGCTCCGTGCCCGTATCCGGCTCCGTGCCCGTATCCGGCTCCCTGCCCGTATCCGGCCCCGCATCCCGTCCCGCACCCACCGCCACCGGCCCCGCTTCGGGCTCCCTGACCGTTCCCGCGCAGCAGGCCGCGCCCTCGGGTCCCGGCCGCCGGCGCCGTTGGCGTACGACGCTGGTGGCCGTGGTCGCCGCGGCGGTCCTCGGCGGCGGCATCGGCTTCGCCGCGCTGAAGTACGCCGGCGACGGTGCCACCGCCGATGACGCGGGCGGCCGGTCCGCGAACGACGGCCCGACAGCGGGCAGTACGGCGGGCGACGGTACGGGCGACGGCACGACGGACGGTGCCACATCCAACGGCACGGCCGACGGCACGGTGGGCAATACGGCGGGCGAGGGAGACACCGGCAGCGGGACCGTGCCCGAGGGCTGGACCCGTGTCGAGGCCGAGGAGGGCTTCAGCCTCAACGTCCCCGAGGGCTGGGAACGCCAGATGAACGGCGACCAGATCGACTACACCCCGGACAACGGCCGTCATCTCATACGGATCAGCCTCAGCTCACCCGACTTCGAGAATCCGTATATGCACATGCTGAGCCTGGAGAAGACGGTCCAGAAGTTCCCGGACTACGTCAGGCTCGAACTGGCCCCCAACACCTACCGCGATCAGACGAAGTCCGCTCTCTGGGAGTTCACCTGGACCGAGAAGACCGGGCAGCCCGGCAAGCGGCACGCGATCGACCAGATCTACTTCTCCGACGACAGCGGTACGGAGTACGCGATCTACATGGCCAGTCCGGAGGAGGACTGGGCCACGACGCGCAAGCAGTTCGACGCCGTACTGCGCAGCTGGCAGGCGCCACCGAGCGATACCGGCCGGTGAAGCGCCGCACGACCGGCCGAATTTCGTGAGGACACGTACATGACCGACGACGGGGGACGAGTGAACGAGCCGACGAGTTACGAACTCAGGCCACCGGACGCGCCGCAGGTGCCACCACAGGCCGCCGAGCCGGGCCAGGCCGGATATCTGCCCACGCAAGCCTCGCAAGCCACGCAGCCCACGCAGCCCACGCAGGCCACGCAGCCCATGCAAGCCACGCAGCCCACACAAGCCGCGTCGCCCCCCGCGTCGCCCCCCGCCCACTCGGCCGATCCGGCCGCCAGACGCCTGCTCGGTGGCCGCTACCGGCTGGTCTCCCGGCTCGGACACGGCGGGATGGGCACGGTCTGGCTGGCACACGACGAGGTCGTGGACCGCGAGGTGGCGATCAAGGAGCCGCGCGTCCCGGACAACGTGGGCGAGCGCGACCGGGACCGTGTGTATCTGCGGATGCGGCGAGAGGCCCGCGCCGCCGCCAAGATCGAGCACCCCGCCGTCGTCACCATGCACGATGTGGTGATCGAGGACGCCAAGCCGTGGATCGTGATGGAGCTGGTGCGCGGTCAGTCGCTCGCCGACCGGCTCCAGGAGGGCACGCTCGACCCGCGCGAGGCGGCCCGGGTCGGACTCGCCGTACTGGACGCGCTCACGGCGGCCCATGAGAAGGGCGTACTGCACCGTGACGTCAAGCCGGACAATGTGCTCCTCGGGCGCGGCGACCGGGTCGTCCTCAGCGACTTCGGGATCGCCCAGGTCGAGGGGGAGCAGGGGCTGACCGAGACCGGCGCGTTCGTCGGCTCGCCCGAGTTCATCGCGCCCGAGCGGGTGCTCGGCCGGCAGCCGGGGCCGGAGTCGGACCTGTGGTCGCTCGGTGTGGTGCTGTACGCGGCGGTCGAGGGCATGTCGCCGTACCGCCGCTCCAACGTCCCCGCCACGCTCCAGGCCGTGCTGTCGGCGGAGCCGCAGATGCCCGCGCGCGGCGCGGGTGCGTTCGGCACGCTCGTGATGGGGCTGCTGCGCAAGGATCCGGCGGCGCGGCCGGACGCGGCGGAGATCCGGGCGGTCCTGGAGTCGGAGGCACGCCCCCCGGCCGCTGCCCGGCCGTACTCCGGAACCGGCCCCGAGCCGGCTTCCACGGGCCTCGGCGGCTGGGTACCGCCGGTGCTCCGCAGGAGCCGTCCGGCGCGGTACGGCCTGGGCGCGGGTGTGCTGGCCGTGGCCGCCGCCCTCGTACTGATCCTCGCCAACCCCTTCGGCGGCGGCGAGCTCCCGGAGGGCTGGGGGGTCCGTCCGGAGAACGAGATTCTTCGCGCGAAGGTCGGGGTCCCCGGCGACTACCGGCGCGAGCAGACGACCGATGACACCGGCGTCACGTACAACGACCCGAGCGGGGTCTTCGGCATCTTCATCGAGCGGAACCAGAAGCTGCCGGACAACGATCTTCTGGAACCGAAGGCGGACGTCTGGAAGACGCACTACGAGCGCGGTGGTGAGAACGGTACGGAGATCAAGGACGCCAAGGTCACCAGCAAGGATGTCGAGCACCAGGGCAAGCCCGGCTTCGAGATGGTCGTGGACTTCACCGCCTACAGCGATTCGGACGACTTTCCCATCCGCTACCGCTGGCACGAACTCGTCATCCCCGGCAAGGACGACGCCTATCTGCGGCTGAGGGTGGCCATGCCCGCGCAGGGCGCGGCCGTGCGGGACGGCGAGGAGCTGTTCGCGAACGTCGTAGATCAGCTCGTTGTCGAGGAGCCGTAGGCAACGAGGGCAGCATGGGCAACGCAGGCAACATGGGCCGCGTCGAGTCGTGGGCCGCGGCGCGTCGACCGAGGCCCCTGAACTCGCTGTAGTCGCTGATCAGGGGTTATTTGCCAGCGATCACTGGCGTGATGTGAGCGCTCCGCGAAAAGGTGTTACCGCCGGGTATCCAAAGCCTCGGATGCGGCATACCCTCGGCCCATGACGGACTCGCAGGCACCCACCGCCCCCTCCGCCGCCCCCTCCGGCTCCCTCGGCACCAACCCGGTGGCCACCGCCCCGGCCGGAGCGCGCACCGCGGCCGATGTGGTCACCCCCGAGGTGGTCGCCCGGCTCATACGTGGTGTCGTCGGCTCCGGGCGTACCGCCAACCACACCCCCTTCACCGGGGACCGGCTGGCGGAGCTGCCCGAGTCCACGCCCGAGGACGTGGCGACGGCCTACGAGCGCGCCCGCGCGGCCCAGCCCCACTGGGCGGCGCTGCCCGTCCGGCAGCGGGCCGCGGTACTGCTCCGCTTCCACGATCTCCTGCTGGAACGCCAGGCCGAAGTGCTCGACCTGATCCAGCTGGAGACCGGCAAGGCCAGGCTGCACGCGCACGAAGAGGTCCAGGGGCTGGCCGTCGAAGCCCGGCACTACGGGCGCGCCGCGGCGTCGTATCTGCGCCCGAAGCGCCACACCGGTGTCGTACCGACCCTGACGAAGGTCACCGAGCTGCGTCAGCCGCGCGGTGTCATCGGCCAGATCGCGCCGTGGAACTACCCCCTGGAGCTGTCCGCGGGCGACGCGCTGCCCGCGTTCGTGGCGGGCAACGCCGTCGTGATGAAGCCCGACACCGAGACCGCGCTCACCGCGCTGTGGGCCCGTGATCTGCTGATCGAGGCCGGGCTGCCGCCCGAGGTGTTCCTGGTCGTCCTCGGCGAGGGCCCGGTCATCGGCCCGGAGGTCGTCAGGCACGCCGACTACGTCTCCTTCACCGGCTCGACCCGTACCGGCCGTGAGGTCGCCAGGGGAGCCGCCGACCGGCTCGTCGGCGTCTCGCTCGAACTCGGCGGCAAGAACGCCATGCTGGTCCTCGCGGACGCCGATGTGGAGAAGGCGGCGGCGGGCGCGGTGCGCGCCTGCTTCTCGTCCGCCGGACAGCTCTGCATCTCCATCGAGCGGCTGTACGTCCATGACTCGGTCGCCGACGTGTTCCTGGAGCGGTTCGCCGCCCGTACGAAGGCCATGCGGCTCGGCAACTCCCTCGCGTACGGCGCCGACATGGGCTCGCTGGTGGGAGAACGCCAGCTGGAGACCGTCACCCGCCATGTCGAGGAGGCCGTGGCCAAGGGCGCCACGGTCGTCGCGGGCGGGGTCGCGCGGCCCGACATCGGGCCGCTCTTCTACGAGCCGACCATCCTGGACGGGGTCGAGGCGCCGATGGCGGTGTGCGCGGAGGAGACGTTCGGCCCCGTCGTCTCCGTCTACCGGTTCAGCGACGAGGACGAGGTGATCGGCCTCGCCAACGCCACGCCGTACGGCCTCAACGCGAGCGTGTGGACGAAGGACTCCCGGCGCGGCCACGCGGTCGCGGCCCGGCTGCGTACCGGCACGGTCAACATCAACGAGGGATACGCGCCGGCGTACGGCAGCGTGCGGTCGCCGATGGGCGGCATGAAGGACTCCGGTCTCGGCCGGCGGCACGGCGCCGAGGGGATCCTCAAGTTCACCGAGGCCCAGACGGTCGCGCAGCAGCGGATCCTGCCCATGGGGCCGTCCTTCGGGATGGACGACGAGAGGTACGCGGCTCTCATGAGCCGCAGTCTGCGGGTCATGAAGGCGCTCGGGCTGCGGTAGTTCAGCACACGGAAGTTCTCAATGAGGAGAGCCAGTGGCACAGGACAGCCATGCCCGGAAGCAGAACGAGAGCCAAGGCGAGTCACGACACCCGCGATCGGTCCGCGACGACGGATACGACGCTGCCGCGCATGACGATGCCGCGTACGACGCTGCCGCGTATGACGACGCCGCGTACGACTACGACGTGATCGTCGTCGGCTCCGGCTTCGGCGGCTCGGTCTCCGCGCTGCGGCTGACCGAGAAGGGGTATCGCGTCGGCGTCCTGGAGGCGGGCCGCCGCTTCACCCGCGCCACCCTCCCCAAGAACTCCTGGGACCTCAAGAACTACCTGTGGGCCCCCGCCCTCGGGCTGTACGGCATCCAGCGCGTCCATCTCCTCGGCAATGTGATGGTGCTGGCGGGCGCCGGGGTGGGCGGCGGCTCCCTCAACTACGCCAACACGCTGTACGTACCGCCCGCCGCGTTCTTCGACGACCCGCAGTGGGCCGCCATCACCGACTGGCAGCGGGAGTTGAAGCCGTACTACGACCAGGCGCGCCGCATGCTCGGCGTACGGCTCAACCCGGCCATGACCCCCTCGGACGTCCATCTGAAGGCGGTGGCCGAGGCGATGGGCGTCGGCGAGAGCTTCCATCTCGCGCCGGTCGGGGTCTTCTTCGGGGACGGCCAGGACGCGGACGGTCAGGACGCGGACCGTCAGGACGCGGACCGTCAGGACGCGGACGGTACGGCGAGGGCCCGGCCCGGGGCGGCCGTGGACGACCCGTACTTCGGCGGGGCGGGCCCCTCGCGCAACGCCTGCCGGCAGTGCGGCGAGTGCATGACGGGCTGCCGGCACGGCGCCAAGAACACCCTCAACGAGAACTATCTGTATCTGGCCGAGCGCGCCGGGGCGGTCGTCCACCCGATGACGTCGGTGGTCGCGGTGACGGAGGACGGGGAGGGCGGCTTCCGCGTCACGACCGTACCCACGCGGGTGCGCGGGAAGGGCCGCCAGAAGGGCCGGGCACGCGTCCTGCGCGCCCGCCGGGTCGTGATCGCCGCCGGCACGTACGGCACCCAGACCCTGCTGCACACCATGCGGGACCGCGGGCTGCTGCCGCGCCTCTCGGCCCGGCTCGGCGAGCTGACCCGTAGCAACTCCGAGGCCCTGGTGGGCGCGCAGACCGACGACCGGCGCTACCGCGCGCGGCACGGCGCGTCGAAGGCCGACTTCACCCGGGGCGTCGCCATCACGTCCTCGATCCACCCGAACGACACCACCCATATCGAGCCGGTGCGCTACGGCAAGGGCTCCAACGCGATGGGCCTGCTGACGCTCCTTCAGGTGCCGTACAGCGAGCGGCGGGTGCGGAGCTGGCTCGGGAACGCGGCCAGGCACCCCCTGACGGCCCTCCGTTCGCTCTCCACCCGCCGCTGGTCGGAGCGGACCATCATCGGCCTCGTCATGCAGTCGCTGGACAACTCCCTGACGACCTACCGGAAACCGGGCGGCGTGGGAAAGGGACTGCTCACCGCGCGCCAGGGCCACGGCGCCCCGAACCCGAAGCAGATACCCGAGGCGACCCGGGCCGCGACGCTGATCGCGGAGGAGATCAACGGCTTCGCGGGCAGCAATGTGGGCGAGCTGATGGGTACGCCGCTGACCGCGCACTTCCTGGGCGGCTGCGTCATCGGAGCCTCGGCGGAGGAGGGCGTGATCGACCCGTACCACCGGCTGTACGGGCACCCCGGCATCTCGGTGGTCGACGGCTCCGCGGTGTCGGCGAACCTGGGGGTGAACCCGTCCCTGACGATCACGGCCCAGGCCGAACGCGCGATGTCGTTCTGGCCGAACAAGGGCGAGCCCGATCCCCGCCCCGAGCAGGGGGCCGCGTACGTCAGACAGGATCCGGTCGCGCCGGTGTGCCCGGCGGTGCCGGAGGAGGCGTTCGGGGCGCTGCGGCTGCCCTTCGTGGCGATGCCGAAGGTCCCGCCGAAGCGGGTGTGACGGCGGGCGGGGGTGCAGCGGGGCGCTGCACCCCCCTCCGAGTGCAGCGCCCCACTGAGCCTGTGTGTGGTGTCCTGTGTCCTGCCGTGTGTGTCGCTGTGCGCGCGTTACGCGGCGGCGTCGCTCCTGCGGCGCTTCATCGCGAACATCACACCGGCGCCCGCCACGATGGCGATGCCACCGACCGTGCCGATGACGGGAACCACCGAGGAGGAGCCGGTCTCGGCGAGGTGCCCCTGCGGCTTGATCTCGGTGTCGCCGACCGGCTTGGCGGGGACGGGCTTCTTGCCGCCCTCCTGGGGCTCGGCCTCGTTCGGGTCACCCGGGTCCGTACCGGCGGCGACGATGTCGAACTCGTAGAACGACTCGTCGTCCGAGTAGACGCAGTTGCCCTCGTCGTCGGCGTAGACACCGATGCTGACGGCGTAACCGAGCCCGGCCGGGGCGGACTTGGCCACGCTCAGACGCAGGTCGACGGAGAACGACTCCTTCGCCCTGAGGCCCGTGTAACCGAGGTAGCCGGCGCCCGCGTCATTGTCGTCCAGCGAGATGGGGGTCCAGACGCCGGACTCGGGGTCCTTGTACTGGAGCGTGAGATGACCGCTGCCCGGCTCCCAGGACTTCTCGTCGATCTGGAACGCGAAGACACCGAGGTCGACGCGCTTGTAGTCGTTCTCGCCCTTGTTCGAGACATTGAGCTTGAAGGAGTGGAAGCCGCTGCCCGCGACGATGCGCTCCGGCAGCCCGGAGAGGCTGGTCCGGAGCTGGTCGTCGTAGCTGCCCTCCTCGGTGTCGACGCATTCGACCGGGCCTTCGCTCGGCTCGGTGGCCGGCTTCGTCGTCGAGCCGGACGGCGCGGGCGCGGGCTTGGAGGGATTCGTACCCTCCGACTCGGAGGACTTCGTACCCTCCGACTCGGCCACTCCCGTTCCGGGCGCGGGAGCCTCCTCGGAGGACCCCGGAGCATCCTCGCCCGCCCCGGGGGCCTCGCCCTCGGGGGGCGGGGGCACGCTCGCCCCGGGGGCCGCCGGCTCGGTGGACTCGGGCGCCTCGCTCGTGGCGGGCGGCGGGCTGCTCTCACCGTCGGTCGCGAAGGCGGCCGGGGCGGAGAAGAAGGCGGCAGGGGCTATGACAGCGGTCGCGGCGGCGACGGCCATGGCGCGGCGGAGCTTCATGAAGACCTCAGCGAAGTACGGCGCACCGCCGGGGCGGTGTGCGTCGTGGGGCCCTCCCAGATGTGGGGTTCACGGGTGAGGCCGTTGATTTCGCAAGCAAGACCCGTGACGTGGGGGAATGGTTGCCGCGTTCTTCACAGAATCTTTAAGTGGTCTGTGTCACAGGAATTTCACAGGAATATGAACCCGCCGGGAGTGAGCGCGAAGGACGGCGGCTGCGAAGGACGGCGGCCACGAAGAACGGTCGGTTCCGGGCGTCCCCGGAGCCGACCGCCCATGGGTGACCGGGCTGCTGTCCCCTGCCGACCGGTCACGAACGCCGGGGCGAGGTCCCACGACGCACCTGCGGTACGTCGCACGCCCCGGCGGAGCCACGCGTGGCTCCTCTTTCGTGGTTCCTCTTTGTTCTTCTTGTTCCTCTTTCGTGCGCGCCCGCCCCTGGCTGGGCACGGACGCACGGTCCAACGAAGGCTCGCGGGACCCGGTCACGCGCCGTACGGGTGAGAGCGGCACCCGAACTCAGATGCGGCCGGGCCTGGGACGCGGCCCGGTTCGGACCCCGGTCCGGACCCCGGTCCGGGCCCGGTTCAGACCCGGCCCCGGCTCAGCTCAAGCAGGGTCATCGCCAGCGCCGTACCCGGCTTGCCGAGGGCTTCCCGGTAGCGGCCGAGGATCTCCATCTCGCGGGAGAGATTGACGCGACGACCACCGGAGGTGATCCGGGCGTCCTGGATGACGGCCGAGACCGCCATCCGCTCCTGGACGAGACCGATGATCCGGTCGTCCAGCGCGTCGACGCGTTCGCGCGCGTCCGCGATGAGCGTGGCGGCCTCTTCGGTACGGGCGCCGGTGTTCTCCGTGACAGTCATTGCGGGATTCCTTCTCGGGGGAGTGGGCGGGGAACCAGATGTCCCGGCGGCCACAGGGCCCCGAACGCGACAGACGCCCCGGGCCTTGTCGGCCCGGGGCGCCTGGGAGGTCGCTTGTCAGCTCAAGCAGCACGACCATGGCAGCCGGACGGGCCGGTGCCATAGGTAAAGACGAAGGTCAGCTGCGTGTGCATACGGACAGTATGGACCCCGCGCACCCGCGCGGGGCAACGCGGGCCCGGATGGTGAGACGATCGGCCGTCCCCGGCCGGTGTCCGCCCGCCGTTAGAATTGGCAGCACGACACCCCACGTTCCATCACCGTTCCATCACCGCCGGAAGGCCGCCCCCGTGCCAGCAGCACCCCCCGCCGCCGCTCCCGACGTCGTACTCGTCGTCGACTTCGGCGCGCAGTACGCCCAGCTCATCGCCCGCCGCGTCCGCGAGGCACGGGTCTACAGCGAGATCGTCCCGTCCTCGATGCCGGTGGCCGAGATGCTGGCCAAGAACCCCCGGGCGATCATCCTCTCCGGCGGCCCGTCCTCCGTGTACGCCGAGAACGCCCCGAGCGTCGACCGCGCGCTCTTCGAGGCCGGCGTCCCCGTCTTCGGTATGTGCTACGGCTTCCAGCTGATGGCGACCTCGCTCGGCGGCACCGTCGACAACACGGGAGCGCGGGAGTACGGCCGTACGGAGCTGCGGGTGTCCAAGACCGGCTCCACCCTCTTCGAGGGCACCCCGGCCGAGCAGTCCGTCTGGATGTCGCACGGCGACGCCTGCTCCGCCGCGCCCGCCGGCTTCACCGTCACGGCCTCCACCGATGTCGTACCCGTCGCCGCGTTCGAGAACGACGAGAAGAAGCTGTACGGGGTGCAGCACCACCCCGAGGTCATGCACTCCACCTACGGCCAGCAGGTCCTGGAGCACTTCCTCTACCGGGGCGCCGGTATCGAGCCGACCTGGACCACCGCCAATGTGGTGGACGAGCAGGTCGCCCTCATCCGTGAGCAGGTCGGCACCAAGCGCGCCATCTGCGGGCTGTCGGGCGGGGTGGACTCGGCCGTGGCCGCCGCCCTCGTACAGAAGGCCATCGGTTCCCAGCTGACCTGTGTGTATGTCGACCACGGGCTGATGCGCAAGGGCGAGACCGAGCAGGTCGAGAAGGACTTCGTCGGCGCCACCGGCGTACAGCTCAGGGTTGTCGACGCCGAGGAGCGCTTCCTCACCGCGCTGGCCGGGGTCTCCGACCCCGAGCAGAAGCGGAAGATCATCGGCCGTGAGTTCATCCGGGTCTTCGAGCAGGCACAGGCCGAGATCATCGCCGAGGCGGGCGCGGAGGGCGAGGACGTCGCGTTCCTCGTCCAGGGCACGCTGTACCCGGACGTGGTCGAATCGGGCGGCGGCACCGGCACGGCCAACATCAAGTCCCACCACAATGTCGGCGGGCTCCCCGACGACATCGAGTTCGAGCTCGTCGAGCCACTGCGCAAGCTGTTCAAGGACGAGGTCAGGATGGTCGGCCAGCAGCTGGGCCTGCCGGACGAGATCGTCCAGCGCCAGCCCTTCCCCGGCCCCGGCCTCGGTATCCGGATCGTCGGCGAGGTCACACGCGAACGGCTCGATCTGCTGCGCGAGGCCGACGCGATCGCCCGCGAGGAGCTGACCGCGGCCGGGCTCGACCGGGACATCTGGCAGTGCCCGGTGGTCCTTCTCGCGGATGTGCGGTCCGTGGGTGTGCAGGGCGACGGGCGTACGTACGGCCATCCGATCGTGCTCAGGCCCGTCTCGTCCGAGGACGCGATGACCGCCGACTGGACGCGGATGCCGTACGACGTGCTGGCGCGGATCTCCACGCGGATCACCAACGAGGTCGCGGAGGTCAACCGCGTGGTCCTCGATGTGACGAGCAAGCCGCCGGGCACCATCGAGTGGGAGTGACGGGCAGCGCGCCTCCGGCCCCGCCTCTGGCGCCTTCGGCGTCAACACCGTAACGCTGTTGTCACCCGCCCGGACCGCCCCTACGGCGCGCGGGTTGCCCTCTGTGCGGCAGAATTCCCTTGCGTTGCAAGGAAGTTCGGTGGACGGGGCGGGAAAGGCGGCGTTCGGCGTGGCGGTGCAAGAGGCGAGGCAGGGCGCGCACGGCGGAGGCTGTACGTGCGGGGACTGCCCGCACGGAGCGCGGGAGGGGCACCGGCGGGCGGTGGCCGCGTTCCTGGTGAAGCGGGACGAACTGGCCGCGGGACAGGGGCTGCCCGCCGCGGTGGCGCACTCGGCGGGGGCCTCCCGCCAGTGGGTCTCCGACGAACTCACCCAGTCCGCCAACGCGGTGGCCGACCGCAGCCGTGAGGCGGGCGATGCCTGGCTGCACGCCGTCTGGCGGCGCACGCTGCTGGTGGTGTGGGGCGGGGTCGTGCTGCTCGCGCTGGTCCAGTCCGTGACCGCGATAGGAGCCGGCTGGACGCTCGCGCGTACGGCCGGACTGCTCGCCGCCCTGGTCGTCGCCGGGCTGCTGACCACCGCCGCCCGGCTGCACCGGAGCCGCGGCGGCCTGCTCGCGCCGCTGATCGGCGAGGACAACCGGCTGTCGACCTCACGGACCGTCGCCTCCGCCTGGGTCCTGCTCGCCGTCTTCTCCGTGCTCGTCCTCGCGCTCCAGCTGGCCGGTGCCTCCGGGCCCGACCGGCGCGACGAGCTGATCGCCGGCCTCGAGCTGGCCCGGGGCGCTGGCCTGGTGACCGTACTGGCCGCGGTGTGCGCCATCGCCGTGGTCGTACGCCGGGTGGTGGCCGTACGGGTACTGGGCCAGCGGCTCCAGAAGGTACGGGCCGCACGGCCGCGGCTGGCCGATCTGCTCTGCGACGACGCCGGGCGCGGCAGCTTCACGGATGTGCAGTACACGCTGGTGAGCGCCGTCGCCGTGGTCTTCTCCGCGGTCCGGCTGGCCCGGCGGCCCGAGCAACTGCCCGATCTGCCCTGGGCGCCGGCGCTGCTGGTAGCGGTCTCCGCCGCCACCTACTTCGCGGGCAAGTACGCGGAGGGCGGCCGGCCCGTCGTCCTGTCGGTGGTAAGGGCCAGGGAGGCGGGCGACCTGGACGCCCCGATCCGTACCGGCGACGACATCGAGATCCGCGGGGCGGGTTTCGTACCGCCGGGCGCGGGCACCCCGGACCGGCTGGCCCGGATGGTCGTCAGGATCGGCGCGGTCCATGTCCATGTCCCGCTGGTGCCGGTCCCCGGCGGCTTCGCCAATCCGTCGGACACCTCGCTGACCGTGCCCGTACCGGTGGATGTGGAGCCGGGCTCCGTCGAGGTGCAGGTCGTGACGGCGGCCGGAATCGAGACCAACCGCGTGATCGTCGAGGTCATGGACTAGTGCCGCGATAGGCAGAGCCAGAGGACTACCCCCCGCCACTTTTAACCTATAGCGCACTGGGGGGCTTGCGGCAAGACCCGGGTGGTGGCGCAAAATCGTCGGCCGAGGCCACTACCTGCGGAAATTGGGGGCACCACGTGCGTGCAGTGCGACGGGACACGGCTGCCTCGGAGGTATCGCGATGACCGAGCGGTATGTGCGGGATCTTGGGGAGGTTGACGAGACGCAGGTCGCGTTCGTCGGCGGTAAGGGCGCTCACCTGGGCGGGCTGTCGCGGATCGAAGGCATCCGCGTCCCGGCCGGCTTCTGCGTGACGACGGACGCCTTCCGGCGGATCATGGCGGAAGCGGCGGAAGCGTCGTCGATCGACGATCGGCTCGATCAGCTGTCGCGCCTCAACCCGGACGACCGGGAGGCGATCCGCACGCTCAGCGCGGAGATCCGCCGGACCATCGAAGGGATCGCCATCCCGGGCGATCTCGCGGCGGCGATCACCCGCGCGCTCGACCTAGGTCTCGGACAGGGCCTGGGCGAGCAGGCCGCCTACGCCGTCCGATCCAGCGCGACGGCAGAGGACCTGCCGACGGCCTCCTTCGCCGGTCAGCAGGACACGTACCTGAACGTCGTGGGGCCGACGGCGATCCTCCAGCACGTCAGCCGGTGCTGGGCCTCGCTGTTCACCGAGCGGGCCGTGACCTACCGTCAGCGGAACGGCATCGACCACCGTACGGTCCACATGGCCGTGGTCGTGCAGCGGATGGTCTTCCCGCACGCGGCGGGGGTTCTGTTCACGGCCGACCCCGTCACGGGCAACCGGAAGGTCGCCACCGTGGACGCGGGCTTCGGCCTCGGCGAGGCCCTGGTCTCCGGCCTGGTGAACCCGGACGTCTTCAAGGTGCGACACGGCGAAGTCGTCGCCAAGACGATCGCCGCCAAACAGCGTGCCGTTCACGCCCTGCCGGACGGCGGTACGCGGGAAGTGGCGATCGACTCGGAGCGGCAGGAGCGGCCGGCGCTGACGGATGCGCAGGTCGTACGGCTCGTCCGGCTCGGGCGGCGGATCGAAGCGCACTTCGGCCGCCCGCAGGACATCGAATGGTGCCTGGTCGACGATGGCTTCCGGATCGTCCAGAGCCGGCCGATCACGACGCTGTTCCCCATCCCCGAGACCGGCGACCAGGAGAATCACGTCTACGTCTCCGTCGGTCATGGGCAGATGATGACCGACCCCATGAAGCCCCTGGGGCTCTCCGTGTGGCAGCTGACGGCCATGGTGCCGATGCACGAGGCCGGCGGGAGGCTGTTCGTCGACGTCACCCGGCGCCTGGCCTCGCCCGCGAGCCGCGCCGGTCTCCTGGACGTCATGGGGAGAGGCGATCCGCTGATCAGGGACGCTCTGGAGACCGTCCTCGACCGCGACGACTTCGTCCCGTCGCTCCCGGACGCGGGTCCCGGCGGGCCACCGGCCGGCGGTGCGTCCGCCCCGATCGAGACCGATCCGGCCATCGTCACCGAGCTGATCGAGCGCAGCCGGATGTCCATCGCCGCCCTGGAGCGCGACATCCGGACGAAGACCGGACCGGCGCTGTTCGACTTCCTGCTGGAGGCCTTCGAGGAGCACAAGCGAATCCTCGGCGACCCGCTGAACCTTCAGGCGATCATGGCGGGGATGGAGGCCACGTGGTGGCTCAACGACAAGCTGTGGGAGTGGCTGGGCGAGAAGAACGCGGCTGACACGCTCACGCTGTCCGCCCCCGACAACGTCACGTCGGAGATGGGACTGGCGCTGCTCGACGTCGCGGACGTGATCCGCCCGCGGCCGGAGGTGGTGGCGTTCCTGCGGGGCGTCGAGGACGACGGCTTCCTGGACGAGCTGGCGAAGCTCGCGGGCGGGACCGAGGCGCGCGACGCCATAGAGGCCTACCTCGACCGGTACGGCATGCGCTGCGTCGGCGAGATCGACATCACGAGGCCGCGTTGGCGCGAGCGCCCCACCACGCTCGTGCCCGTGATCCTCGACAACGTCAGGAACTTCGAGCCGGGCGCCGCCGGGCGGCGCTTCGAGCAAGGGCGGCAGAAGGCACAGAAGAAGGAACAGGACGTGCTGTCACGCTTGCGGGCCCTGCCGGACGGGGACCGGAAAGCCGACGAGGCCAAGCGGATGATCGACCGGGTCAGAACCTTCATCGGGTACCGGGAGTACCCGAAGTACGGCATCGTCAGCCGCTACTTCGTCTACAAGCGGGCCCTGCTGGAAGAGGCCGGGCGCCTTGTGCGGGCCGGCGTGCTGTCCGAGAAGGAGGACATCTTCTTCCTCACGTTCCAGGAACTCCACGACGTCGTGCGCACGAACCAGGTGGATGACCGGCTCATCCAGCGGCGCAAGGACGCGTTCCGGTCGTACCACGCGCTCACCCCGCCCCGGGTGCTCACCTCGGACGGTGAGGCCGTCACCGGGGCGTACCGGCGCGACGACGTGCCGGCCGGCGCCCTGATCGGCCTCCCGGTTTCCGCCGGGACCATCGAGGGAAGGGCCCGCGTCATCCTCGACATCGCGGAGGCCGATCTCGAAGCGGGCGACATCCTGGTCACGGCCTTCACGGACCCCAGCTGGTCGCCGCTGTTCGTCGGAATCGCGGGCCTGGTGACGGAGGTGGGCGGCCTGATGACCCATGGCGCGGTGATCGCCCGGGAGTACGGCCTGCCGGCCGTCGTGGGTGTGGAGCGGGCCACCCGGCTGATCCGGGACGGGCAGCGGATCCGCGTGCACGGAACCGACGGGTACGTCGAGATCCTGCCTTGACCGACCGCGCCGAGCCGCCTCTTCCGCTACCACGTACCGGACCGGTGAACGGATCCGGCCGCATACCGTTCAAGGTCTGTTGAGGACTGTCCGATTCCGACAGGCTGTTGGCTGGTTCACTGAGTGCCGGACGTGTCCTGACGCGTATCCATGGACAAGGCACGCGGGGACAGTCGCCCCCGCGGCAACGGCGCGGGACAGGGAGAGGCGGACCGGCGATGACGCATGGCTACCGGACGGACACCTATGGGCAGCTCGGCGGCGAGCGGACGGGATGGCGCGAGAACGCCTCGCGCTACGCGCTTCTGCCGCTGCGGATCTTCCTCGGCGTCACCTTCATCTACGCGGGGATCGACAAACTGACCCAGAGCGGATTCTTCTCGGCGACCGGCGCGGGGTCCGTCGGCGAGATGATGCGGGCCGTCCGGGACAGCTCGGCCGTCCCCGCGCTGGTGGATCTGGCGCTCAAGAGCCCCTCGGGGTTCGGATACGCCATCGCCCTCGGTGAACTCGCCGTGGGCCTGGGCACCCTGTTCGGAGTGCTCGCCCGGCTCGCCGCGTTCGGTGGCGCGCTGATCTCGCTGAGCCTGTGGCTGACGGTCAGCTGGCAGAGCACGCCGTACTACTACGGCAACGACCTCGCCTATCTCATGGCCTGGCTTCCGCTGGTGCTCGCCGGTGCGCCGGTGTTCTCGCTGGACGCCGTCCTGGCCGACCGGCGGCGGCAGACGCGGTAGTGGGTCCAGGCCACGACGGACGCCACGAAGAGGCCCCCGAAGACCAGCGGGAAGGCCACGTACCACGGTGTGTGCCAGGTGCCCGCGCTGTCGCCCGCGTACATGACGGCCGTACCGAGCGCCGTCAGCCCGATGACCAGCCGGCCCGGTCTGAAGTCATGACGCGGCACGGGTCACCTCCACCTGGCCGAGGCCGACTTCGAGCCGCAGCTCCAGCGTGCCCGCCGGGGCGGACCCGGCGCGCGGCGACAGCGTGCGCTCGCGTGACTGGTCCGGGGAGATGTCCACATCGTTCGGCGGCTCCCCGGGGAGCCGGATGTCCCCGAGACCGGCCGTGGCACGCACCTTCACGGTCACTCCTTCCGGTATGACGACTTTGAGCTGCCCGGCGCCGACCTCGGCGGATGTACGGACCGTTTGCCCCTCGGGTACGGCGAGCCCGGCCAGATCGAGGGTGCCGACGCCGGAGCCCAGCGTGTACCGGGGTTCCACGGACGCGACCGAGGCCGGGGTCCACCGCAGGCGGCCCCACTCCGTGCTGATGTCCTTCGGCACCGCCGCGCTCGCCGCGAGCAGCCCGGCCGTGACCACCGCCAGGAAGATCGTGCCCAGGCCGGTACGGCCCAGGAAGCTGCTGACCACCATCCCGAGTCCGAAGACCGCGAGCGCGGCGGCCAGACCGATCTCCAGGCTCGTACCGAACGGCCGGCTGTCCCACGTCAGGCCCGTGCCGAGCCCGCCCGCCAGCAGGGCGAGCAGGAATACGGAGCCGCCGATCCCGCGCGGGCCCCGGGGGCGTGGCGTCCGTACCAGCGGCGGGGCCGCGCCGTCGCGCCGCTCCCGCCGCTCCTCGGCGGTTTCCCGCGGACCCCACAGATAGGCCGCCTCGGCCGGATGGCCCGTGGTGCCGTCCTTGACGATCGGGTCGCGCCACCACGAAGGGGCGCCGCCGGGCGTCGGCGGCGCCTTGGTCTCGGGGGGCGCCTCCGCCGCGGCGTGCGCCGTCGCGGAGGCGGGGGACGCCCCGTCGGACGCGATGAGGCGGCGGCGCTGCGACCAGACGGCCGAGCCCACGACCGCGACCGACAGCATCACGGCGAAGGAGAGCGTGCCGTCGTCGCCCAGCATCGACAGGAGCAGTCCGCAGCCGACCAGCGCGAGCAGCACCGCGATCAGCGACGAGCCGTCGACCCGGCCCGACAGCAGCCTGCGGACCTCGTTCTCGTCCTCGCCCTCCAGCGGGATCAGCAGCCAGGCGAAGCCGTAGAAGATCAGCCCGATGCCGCCGGTCACGGTGAGCACCCCGATCACGATCCGGAAAATCACCGGATCGATGTCGCAGTACCTGCCCAGGCCGCCGCACACCCCGGCGACCATCTTCTGCTGCGGGCTGCGCCGCAGGTCCGTGGAGAGTGGCCGGGACGACGCGGGGCCGGGGCCGGGGGCCGATGCCGGGGGTGGCGCGGCGGGCGGCGCTGGGGGCGGCTGGGTCATACGTCCATGGTGACGGCGCGCGGGCGCGGGCTCCAGCGGCCCCGACCCCGGTCTGTCCCTGATATTGGCCCAGGACACGCCCTAGGTGTCGTCCCAACTGCTGTCCCAGGTATCGCCCCGGGTATCGGCCCCCGGGTACCCCCAGGTATCACCAGGTACCCCCCAGGTACCCCCGGGTGTCCCCAGGTATCAGGGTCGCCTCAGGGGCCCGACCCTGATGTCCCCGCACACCGCGCCATGTGACCATCGATGGCATGCCAGCCGCCCCGCCACGCGCCGCGACCTCAGCCTCCCGCGCCCCTCTGCCCGAGGAACAGGCCACGCGCAAGCTCTACCGCAGCGCGGACGGACGGATGCTCGGCGGTGTCGCGCGCGGGCTGGCCGGGCATCTCGGGCTGCCGGTCGTCTGGGTACGGCTGGTCTTCCTCGGCCTCTTCTTCGGCCAGGGCCTCGGGGCTCTGCTCTACGCCGTCTTCTGGATAGTCGTACCGCTCGGTGTCGGCGGTACGGCGAGCGAGCCGCGCTCCCTCTTCGAGATCAGCCCGGACGGCCGGCGGCGGCTCCGCAAACCCGACAAGGGCCAGATCGTCGCGCTGATCGCACTGCTGATCGGCGCGTCCGTCTTCGTCGGCAACGTCAATCTGGGCCGCAGCCAAGCCGACCGTTACATCTGGCCCACCCTGCTGATCGGCGCGGGAGTCGTCCTGGTCTGGCGGCAGGCGGACAACGCCCGCCGCGCCCGCTGGACCGAGGTCGGCAGACGCCGCCGGATCTTCCAGCTCGCCCGCGGCCTCGCGGGCGTCGCGCTGGTCGGGCTCGGTCTGACCGTCTTCATGGTGGTACGCGGCGCGGCGACCCAGCTCGGCAACGTACTGACGGGGGCGATCGCGGTCGTGGCCGGAGTCGCCCTGCTCGCCGGGCCCTGGCTCGCACGGATGACTCAGGACCTCTCCGAGGAACGGCTGATGCGTATACGCGCGCAGGAACGGGCCGAGGTCGCCGCCCACGTCCATGACTCCGTGCTGCACACCCTCACGCTCATCCAGCGCAACGCCGACAACGGGGGAGAGGTCCGCAGGCTCGCCCGCGCCCAGGAGCGGGAGCTGCGCGCCTGGCTCTACAAACCCGAGGGCACGGGCAAGGACGAGGAAGACGAACCCACCACTCTCGCCGAGGCGGTGAAGCGCACGGCGGCGGAGGTGGAGGACTACCACGGGGTCCCGATCGAGGTCGTGGTCGTGGGCGACTGCCCGCTCGACGAGAAGCTGGCCGCGCAGATGCAGGCCGCGCGCGAGGCGATGGTCAACGCCGCCAAGTACGGTGGCGAGGGCGGTGCCGTACAGGTCTTCGCGGAGGTGGAGGGCCGTACGGTCTTCCTCTCCGTACGGGACCGCGGCCCC
Organism: Streptomyces sp. NPDC056835; assembly: GCF_042789485.1. NCBI lineage: Bacteria > Bacillati > Actinomycetota > Actinomycetes > Kitasatosporales > Streptomycetaceae > Streptomyces > Streptomyces sp. NPDC056835. Next base: position 149,944 of record NZ_JBHUBB010000002.1, on the reverse strand, counting down.
GGCTTCGACCTGGACGCGGTGCCCCCCGACCGGATGGGCGTACGGGAATCGATCATCGGCCGGATGCAGCGCAACGGCGGCACGGCGCGGCTGCGGTCGGTGCCCGGCAACGGCACGGAGGTCGAGCTGGAGATGGAACGGGCAGACTGAGGACGGGCGTGAGTGCGTACGGGTCTCAGGGGCCCGTACGAACGGCCCGTACGAACGGCCCGTACGAACGGCCCGTTTGAACGGCGGGTACGAACTGAACGGCGCGCACGGGCGACGAACGACTAGGGCGAGGGGCAGAGACCATGAGCGAGGGCGCACAGGCCGGGGCCACCGGCGCGGAGAGCGGCGGCGGCGCGACAGGTGACGGCCGGCGCGTACGGGTCGTGCTCGTCGACGACCACCGGATGTTCCGTACCGGAGTGCAGGCCGAGATCGGCCGTACGGAGGAGACGGGCGTCGAGGTCGTCGGCGAGGCCGCCGACGTCGACCAGGCGGTCACCGTCATAACGGCGACCCGGCCGGAGGTCGTGCTCCTCGATGTGCACCTCCCCGGCGGCGGCGGGGTGGAGGTGCTGCGCCGCTGCGCGCCGATGATGGGGGCGGTCGAGCATCCGGTGCGCTTCCTGGCGCTGTCCGTCTCGGACGCCGCCGAGGACGTGATCGGGGTGATCAGGGGCGGCGCCCGCGGCTATGTCACCAAGACGATCACCGGCAAGGACCTGGTCGACTCGATCTTCCGGGTGCAGGAGGGCGACGCGGTCTTCTCGCCCCGGCTGGCCGGCTTCGTCCTGGACGCCTTCGCCTCGACGGACGCGCCGCCGGTGGACGAGGACCTGGACCGGCTGACGCAGCGCGAGCGGGAGGTGCTGCGGCTCATCGCGCGCGGGTACGCGTACAAGGAGATCGCGAAGCAGCTCTTCATCTCGGTCAAGACCGTGGAGTCCCATGTCTCGGCGGTACTGAGGAAGCTCCAGCTCTCCAACCGGCACGAACTGACGCGGTGGGCGACGGCGCGCAGGCTCGTCTGAGACCGCGCGCCGCCGGGTCCACGAGCAGGTCCGCCCGGTCCACGAGGAAGGCCGCCCGGTCTACGAGCAGTGCCACTCGGTGACGTACGTCCGGTCCCGGTACTCCATCACGCCGCGAATGCACTCGCCCGGCGCGGTGTCGAGCTTGCCGGTCTGCTCGGCGCGGCCGTGCCAGGTCTGCAAGGTGCCGAGCCAGCCGGGGAACGCGGTGATCCGGTCGTCCTTGCGCTGGTAGCCGAGGCGTACGGCGACACTGGGGTGGCCCGGGTACTGGACATAGCGCACGGTGAACGGTCCCGCGCCGCCCACCGGGCCCTCGATACAGAGCCGGCCGCCGGACAGATCGCCGCACCCTCGGGGAGTGAGGCCGACGGGCGCCAGAACGAGAACGGCGCCCACGGCGAGAACCGTTCCTCTGACGGCGGTTGCTCGTCTCACGGCTCCCCCTTCAGGGCAGACGGGATGCTGCTGCCATCGTGACCCGGGGAGGGCGAACCGGCATTCCGGCATGGGCCGTTCGGCTATAGGGGGCTCATGGGTTCTTCCCTGGACCAGTCCGGCCGACATCGTCGGACCGGCCGACCGGCGTCCCTAGGCCGGCCGGCTGGCACCCGCGAACGGCATCTGGTCGATCGGCGCCAGCCGGACCGCCGAGCCCGGCCGAGGGGCGTGGATGATCTGCCCGCCACCGGCATAGATCCCCACATGGCTGATACCGGAGAAGAAGAACACCAGGTCGCCGGGGGCGAGATCGCCACGTGAGACCCGCTGTCCCGTGTTGATCTGCGTGTAGGTGGTACGGGGGAGGGCGACGCCCGCGGAGCGCCAGGCGGCCTGGGTGAGCCCGGAGCAGTCGAAGGCACCGGGTCCGGTCGCGCCCCAGACGTACGGCTTGCCGATCGCCCCGTAGGCGTAGGCGACCGCCGCGGCGGCACGGGCGTTCGGCGCCCGCACCGCGCCGGGCGCCGGGGACGCCGCGCCCTGGTCCCGGCCGTCCTGCCCCTGGTCGTACTGAGCACGCTGCGACGCGGTGAGGCGGTCCAGCAGCCGCTGGGCCGAGCCGATCTTCTCCTGGATGGCGGACTTGTGGCGGGCCAGCTCGGACTGGGAGGCCTTCAGCTCCGTGAGCCGGCCGTCGGCCCGGGTGCGCAGTTCGGCGATCCGGGCGAGTTCCTTGCGGATGGCGGTGATCCTGGCGGCCTGCCGGGAACCGGCCCGCTCGGCGAGCGAGGCGCCTTCCAGGTACTCCTCGGGCGAGGAGCTGAGCGCGAGCTGTACGGCGGGGTCGAGCCCGCCGGCCCGGTACTGCGCGGAGGCGATCGAACCGAGCGCGTTGCGCGAGCTGTTGAGCCGTTCCGTCCTGCGCGTGGCCTCGTCCCGCAGATGCGTGAGCGCGGTACGGGCCTTGTCCGCCTTCACCTTCGTCCCGTTGTACCGCTCGGTCGCGGTCTCCGCCTGCTCGTACAACGCGTCGACCTCGGCCTTGACCTGGGCCGGGGTGAGCCGGGGCTCGGCGTGTGCTGCGCCGTCGAAGGCGGTGGCGGTCGCGGCCCCGGCGAGTGCGAGGGTGGCGGCGGTACGGCCGGCGGGGCCGGTGAGCGTGCGCTGTCTGGGCTTTCGGTGCGCTGCCACGGGGGTGGATCCTCTTCCCTAGTCGTCACGGTGGGTCATGGCCGGTCGCCAGGAGAAGGACGCTAGGGCGCAAGGTCACAGTCCGGCCTCGGCATGGCCGGTATTGGCGAGAGGTGGCGGAACGAGGCCGTGTTGTGACCGGCATGATCGCGGCCCCGGAACGTCTTTCTGTCCGGACCCGACCGATATCGGAACAGCGCACCACCTCGCCGTCAGGTGGTGATATGGCCCTCGATAGGCTCCGGGCATGGACGTACTCATCAATGTCTTCGTCGCGCTTCACATCATCGGCATAGCGTCGCTGCTCGGCGGCTTCCTCACCCAGATGAAGTCGATGAGTACGGGGACGGCCCGCTTCAACAAGGCGATGCTGCACGGCGCGCTGACGATGCTCGTCACGGGAGTGGCCCTGGTGGGCCTCAACCAGGCCGACGACCAGACGGTGAACAACATCAAGATCGGCATCAAGCTCGCGGTGCTGGTCGTGATCCTGGCCGTGGTGTACGTGAAGCGCGATGACGAGACCGCCCCGAAGCCGCTGTTCGGCGCGGTGGGCGGGCTGACGATGGCCAACATCTTCATCGCCACGCTCTGGACCTGACACGGCGACGGGGGCCGGTCCTCGCTTCCGGCCCCGGCCCCCGGCTCGCGGCTCGCGCGTGCCGCGCGCGGCACCCGGCTCGCGCGTTCCGCACGCCGCCCGTCAGGCGGGGCGGATACTTCCGTAGATCGGCATGTAGTAGATCGACTCCTCGCGGACGTTCGCGCCCGGCTTCGGGGCGTGGATCATCATGCCGTCGCCGATGTAGATCCCGACGTGGCTGATGTCGTCGTAGAAGAAGACCAGGTCACCGGGGAGCAGATCCTCGGTCGCGACGCGCGTGCCGGCCTTCACCTGTTCCCCGGTGGTGCGCGGCAGCTCCACGCCCGCCTCCTTCCAGGCGGCCTGGGTCAGGCCCGAGCAGTCGTACGAGCTGGGGCCTGTGGCGCCCCAGACGTACGGTTTGCCTATCTGGGCGCGGGCGAAGGAGAGGACCTTGGCGGCCTTGGTGGCGTAGCTGCCGTCCGAGGTTCCGGTGCCGCCGCTCGTGCCGGTTCCCGCGCCCGTGCCCGTACCCGCGCCTGTGCCGCTCTGACCTGAGCCCGTCCCGGAGCCCGTGCCCGTGCCCGTACCGGTCGACGGGGTCTTGGCCTGCTGCTCCTCGCGCTTGCGCTCGGCCTCCTCCTTCGCGCGGGCCTCCAGCTTCGCCCGCGCCTCCGCCTTGCGGCGGGCCTCCTCTTCCTTCTTGCGCTCCAGCGCGGCCAGCCGCGCCTTCTCCTCCTTGGTCAGCCGCGACAGCAGCGCACGCGCCGCGCCGAGCTTCTGCTGCACGTTCTGCTTGCTGGTACGCAGCGCGGCCTGCGAGGCGGTGAGCGACTCCAGGTCCTTCGACGCCTGAGCCCGCTTCTTCGCGGCGGCGGCCTGCTGTGTCTGGTAGTCGGTGAGGACACCGCGCTGACGCTCCGTCAGCCGGTCCGTCACCTGCTTCTGCTCGAAGAACGCCTGCGGGCTGTCCGCGAAGAGCAGGGCGGCGGTCGGGGTGACCGCGCCTTCCCGGTACTGCGCGGCCGCGAACGAGCCGAGCGTACGCCGGGCCTCGTTCAGCTTGTCCGCGCGCTTGGCGACCTCGTCGAGCACCCGGTCGACCGCGCGCTTCTGCTTCTGCGTGGTCTCTTTCGCCCGGTTGTACTTCTGTGTCTCACTTCCGGCCTGGCGGTACAGATCGTCGACCTTCTTCTGTACCTCTTCGATGGACGGCTTCGGCTCGACGGGTGTGGCGCTCGCGCTCTGCGCCGAGAGCAACGTGACCGAGGCGAGCGCGGCTGTCGTGATCCCGACGGCGGGAGAGGCGGTACGTACTCCGCTGAGGCTGCGCGGCTTGCGATGCGACGCCAAGGTCTGCATCTCCTTCCGTGGACCGCCTACCGGGTTAGCTGTCGGGTTCGGGCGGAACGGAAGGCTGCCCTACGGACCTTGAGCGAAAGGCCCGATTCACCCCGGTTGTTCTGTGTGGGTCCCCGGTTTCGAACTTCCTTGGGGAAAGTCCGAATTCGGCGTGGGCCGCCCGCTTGGCGTGGGTCGCCGTTGGGGGTACGGGCTGCCTGATCGAGCACGCTAGCCAAAGTGTGGTGCTGGTGTGAAGGTCGATGGCCGATATGCCCGATACATTTTCGTGACCATTTGCGCGTGCGATGTGTGAAACGGATCGGTGACGCCTGACCGCCACGATGAGTGACCGAGGCGCCGCCCGTGGTGATCCCCTTGGCGATGACGGCGATGACGGCGATGGCGGCGATGACGGCGATGGTGACGGGGATGGGGACGGCGAGGGGACGGCGAGGGTGGCGGGGCCGGGGAATTCCGGAGGCGGGCACCGAGTGTCAGTGGGGCCGCCTAGACTCGGAAAGCGATGAGCAGCCTCTTTGACGACAGTTTCCTGGCGGACCTCCAGCCCTTCGGCGACGAGCATCCACCGCCGCCCGAGGACGACGCCGAGCACGCACCGGAGCAGGTGCCCGACGACCTCTTCCAGGGTGCCTACGACGCGCCTCCGGTGCGGGACCAGTACCACCGCGACGGCGCCCCGCGCACGGTCGTGGATCCCGCCGCGCTGCTCGAAGGGCTGAACGAGGAGCAGCGCGCGGCCGTCGTGCACACCGGCTCGCCGCTGCTCATCGTGGCCGGGGCCGGGTCGGGCAAGACCCGGGTGCTGACCCACCGGATCGCGTATCTGCTGGGTAGCCGCGACGTCCATCCCGGTCAGATACTGGCGATCACGTTCACCAACAAGGCCGCGGGCGAGATGAAGGAGCGCGTCGGCCAGCTCGTCGGCCCGCGCGCCAACGCCATGTGGGTCATGACGTTCCACAGCGCCTGCGTACGGATCCTGCGGCGCGAGTCGAAGAGGCTCGGGTTCACCTCGTCGTTCTCCATCTACGACGCCGCCGACTCCAAGCGTCTGATGGCCCTGGTCTGCCGCGATCTGGACCTCGACCCCAAGCGTTACCCGCCGAAGTCCTTCAGCGCCAAGATCTCGAATCTGAAGAACGAGCTGATCGACGAGGAGACCTTCGCCGACCAGGCCACCGACGGCTTCGAGAAGATGCTCGCCGAGGCCTACCGGATGTACCAGGCGCGGCTGCGCGAGGCCAACGCGCTGGACTTCGACGACATCATCATGACCACCGTCCATCTGCTCCAGGCGTTCCCCGATGTCGCCGAGCACTACCGGCGGCGCTTCCGGCATGTCCTGGTGGACGAGTACCAGGACACCAACCACGCTCAGTACACGCTCGTACGCGAGCTGGTGGGCCCCTCCGGCGAGGAGCACGACCCGGCCGAGCTGTGTGTCGTCGGCGACGCCGACCAGTCGATCTACGCCTTCCGGGGCGCCACGATCCGTAACATCCTCCAGTTCGAGGAGGACTACCCGGACGCGACGACTATTTTGCTGGAGCAGAACTACCGCTCCACGCAGACGATCCTGAGCGCCGCCAACGCGGTCATCGAGCGCAACGAGAGCCGCCGGCCGAAGAATCTGTGGACGAAGGCCGGCGCCGGCGCCCAGATCACCGGCTACGTCGCGGACACGGAGCACGACGAGGCGCAGTTCGTCGCCGACGAGATCGACCGGCTGACGGACGCGGGCGAGGCCAAGGCGGGCGATGTCGCGGTCTTCTACCGTACGAACGCGCAGTCCCGCGTCTTCGAGGAGATCTTCATCCGGGTCGGCCTGCCCTACAAGGTCGTCGGCGGAGTGCGCTTCTACGAGCGCAAGGAGGTCCGCGATGTGCTCGCCTATCTGCGCGTTCTGGCCAACCCCGAGGACAATGTCCCGCTGCGCCGGATCCTCAATGTGCCCAAGCGCGGCATCGGGGACCGCGCGGAAGCGATGATCGACGCCCTCGCGCTGCGCGAGAAGATCACCTTCCCGCAGGCGCTGCGGCGGGTGGACGAGGCGTATGGAATGGCCGCCCGCTCGGCCAACGCCGTCAAGCGGTTCAACACGCTGATGGAGGAGCTGCGTACGGTCGTCGAGTCCGGCGCCGGGCCCGCGACGATCCTGGAGGCCGTGCTCGAACGGACCGGCTATCTGGCCGAGTTGCAGGCGTCGACCGATCCGCAGGACGAGACGCGTATCGAGAACCTTCAGGAACTGGCCGCGGTGGCGCTGGAGTTCGAGCAGGAGCGCGGCCAGGCCGCCGCGGCGGCGACGGGCGGCGGCGACGCGGCCGATGCCGCCGGTGCGGCCGATACGGCCGCCACGGCCGCTGTGACCGGTACGCTCGCCGAATTCCTGGAGAAGGTGGCGCTCGTCGCCGACTCCGACCAGATCCCCGACGAGGACGAGGACGGCTCCGGTGTCATCACGCTGATGACGCTGCACACCGCCAAGGGCCTCGAATTCCCGGTCGTGTTCCTGTCCGGTATGGAGGACGGCGTCTTCCCGCACATGCGCGCCCTCGGCCAGACGAAGGAGCTGGAGGAGGAGCGGAGGCTGGCGTACGTCGGCATCACCCGCGCCCGTGAGCGCCTATATCTGACCCGGTCGTCGATGCGGAGCGCGTGGGGCCAGCCCTCGTACAACCCGCCGTCCAGGTTCCTGGAGGAGATCCCGGGACACCACCTGGAGTGGAAGCGGACCGGCGCGCAGATCCCGGCGGGGCCCACGTCCGGGGTCGCGTCCTCGCTGTCGTCGTCCTTGTCGGCCGCCTCGCGTTCGAGGTCGGGCGGTGGTCCCTCGGGCTTCGCCACACGGCGCACCACGGAAAAGCCGGTGATCGCGCTGGCGGTCGGGGACCGCGTCACACACGACCAGTTCGGCCTCGGCACGGTCATGGCGGTGACGGGCGCAGGCGCGGACACGCAGGCGACGGTCGACTTCGGGGACACGAAGCCCAAGCGGCTGCTGCTGCGGTACGCGCCGGTCGAGAAGCTGTAGGTACGGGGAGAACGTACGGGGGCGCGGCGTACGGGGGGCGCGGCGTAAAAACGGGGGGGCGTATCCGACCGTGAAGCGCGCCGGGCGCGGCGCGCTTACGTGCGCTTACGTCGGGTTGACGCCGTGGCTGCGGAGCCAGGCCAGCGGGTCGATCGCGGCGCCGCCGCCGGGCCGTACCTCGAAGTGCAGGTGCGGTCCGGTGGAGTTGCCCGAGTTCCCCGAATACGCGATCACATCACCGGCCTTGACCGAGCCGGAGCGGATCTTCGTCGTGCTGAGATGGCAGTACCAGGTCTCGGTGCCATCGGGCGAGGTCACGATGGCCATGTTGCCGTAGGCGCTGTTGTACTGCGTGCGTACGGTGCCGTCCGTCGCGGCCATCACCGGCGTTCCGTACGACACGGGGAAGTCGATCCCGGTGTGCATGGACATCCAGTTGACCCCGGCCTGGCCGTAGTACGCGCTGAGTCCGTGCTGCGAGACGGGGAGGACGAACTTGGGACGCTCGGCCTCCTTGCGTGCCGCCTCCGCCTCGCGCTTCTTCCGCTCCGCTTCCTGCCGCGCCTGGAGGTCGATGCGCTCCTGCGTACGGCTGGCCCGGTCACCGAAGTCACGGGCGTCGGCGCTGAGTGCGGCGAGCTGCGTGTCCAGTTTGTTGTTCGCGGCCACGGGCTTCACGGAGCCGGGGTCGGCGGCCGAGGCGGTCGTGGTCTTGTCGGCCTGGGGCTCCTCGCCCGCGCCGAGGCCACCGACGGAGGCGGCGGCGACACCCGCGACGCCCATGACACAGACGGAGGGGACGGCGACGGTGAGGAGCGCGGAGCGCTTGGCGGGGGTACGGCGCCGACCTCGGCCGCCGGTCGAGCCGCCGCCGCCCCGGCGTTCGCCGCGGGGCGGGAGGCTGACGGTGGGCGTGGTCATCGTCGCCGCCATGTGCAGCTGCTCGGCCTCGGGAGCGGAGTCCGCTTCCGTACCGCCTTCGAGTCCGGCCTCTTCGGCCTCGGCGTGGGCGTCGCTCTCTGTACCTGTACCTGTACCCGTACCCGTGCTCGTGCCCGTACCGGTGCTGGTCTCGGCTTCGTAGCCGGGCTCCGCGTCGAAGGCGTGTTCAGGCTCCGGCCCGGGGGCGCCGTACTCGGCGCCCTGGGCGAGGTCGTACTGCTCGTACGGGCCGCCGTCCTGGCCGTACCGCTCGTGCGCGTTGTCGTACGGGGCATCGGCCGTCGTACCGGGCGAGTTCCAGGCGGTGGCGTCGTACGCGCCGGTGTCGAACGCGGGCGCCGCCCACTGCGCGGTCGCCTCGTACCCGAACTGCGCCGCCTCGAACTGCGCGGTCTCGAACTGTGCGCCCGCGAACTGAGCGGCGGCGTCGAACGGTGCCGCGGCGGTGTGCTCCGAGATGCCGTAACCGAACTGCGTGGCGTCGAACTGGCCTGTCCCGCCGGTCCCGTTCAGGTGGTCGGCCTGATGCGCCTGGCTTGCCTGATGTACCTGGTTCGCCTGGTTCCAGGCGTCGGCGTCCCACTGGCCCGTGACATCCGGCTCCGCCGACTGGCCCGGGATGCCCGGGGTCTGCTGATAACCGTTGTCGGGCGCGGTGGTGACGGTGGCCCACTGGCCGCTGGTGTCGTACTGCGGCGTGCCGTACGCGTCGTATCCGGTCGTCCGGTGGGCGCCGGTTTCCCACTGCGTGTTGTCGTACTGGCCAGTGGGGGCCTGGGAGTTCTCATAACCGCCCGAGCCGTCCGGCAGGGTGCCGAAGAGGGGGTCGGTCTCGAAGCTGCCGGTCTGGTAGCCGTCATATGCGGCGTACCCGGCGTGGGCGTGCTGGTCGTTCACCAACTTCTCTCTCGCCTCGGCAGCAGAACCAGGGTTTCCTCCGGGAGCCTCCCTGACGGACAGGTCCCCTGAGTGAAAGCAGTGGCCGCGACTGTACCCGGCGGTATAGGACGGCGACAATCTTCGGCAGGTTTTGCGTTCCGTTGAAACGGGCATTCGGCCGTGTTTCGGCGGACGCCGGGCGCAGACTTGGCCTTACGTTCGAAATACGTTCGAGACAGGAGTGGGATTTCGAGAGGTGTTTTCGAAGAGCCCCGGCCTTCGAGTGTCACGCGACAGCCGACAGCCGACAGCCGGCAGTCGGCGCGCGTCAGACGTCAGACGTCAGACGTCAGACGTCAGACGTCAGACGTCAGACGTCAGGCGGCGGACGCCGGTCCGTCGAAGCGGGGGTTGTCCTCTTCGGATTCCCCGGCGGATCCTTCGGGCGATTCCTCGGGTGCCAGGCCGGAGTTGACCGAGTCCGGGCCGGATTCGCCTTCGTGCCCGGGAGATTCGAGCGCGTGCCGGATGCCGGCCGCGACTCCGGGGTGCACCGTCATGGCGAGATGTCCCACCCCACTCACCAGCACGTTCTCCGCCAGCAGGTCAGGGTGCGTGATGCGCGCGGTGAGGGCCGGCGCCATCAGCTGGTCGAGGTCGCTCCAGAAGCTCACGAACCGCGTACGGCAGCCGGGCGCGGGCAGCCGCAACTCCTCGATCAGGTCCGAACCCGGCCGCATCTGCCGTACGACGGGGTGGGCGTTCGCCAGCGGGACGACGGCCGTGCCCTCGTGCGGCGTGGCGATCGTGACCAGCGTACGTACCCGTGTGTCACCGCCCAGACGCTGTACGTAATACCGCGCGATCAGGCCGCCGAGGCTGTGCCCGATCACATCGACCTGGCGGTGCCCGGTGCGGGCGCAGATCTCCTCCACGTACTCGGCGAGCGATTCGGCGGCCGTACGGATGTCGCAGGTCAGCGGCGAGTAGTTGAGCGATACAAGACGGGTCCAGCCGTGCCGGGCGAGTGAGCGGCGCAGCAGGACGAAGACGGACCGGTTGTCCACGAGACCGTGGAGCAGGACGACGGGGGGATGGGCGCGGCCCTCGGTGGGCAGCTGGGCGGTTTCAGGCGGCAGGGGCTCGGCTCGGCGCTCCTGGACGATTCCGGCGGGGTAGAGGACGAGATGGCCGCTGAGCACCGCCAGGTCGAGCGCGGTGGCGCGGAGCAGGTCCGCGGCGGGCGTGGCGTCCCACACGCGGCCGGCCTGGCGCAGAAGCTGCGGAACGAAGGGAAAGAGCGGCAAGAACGGCGAAACCTTCATGGCCGACCTCCGAACGGCACCCGGGGGGCGGCTCTGACCTCCGCGTGCCCTCACAGGGGGCCGCCGGGCGGGTCGGATGGCTTCCGGCACGCCGATGTGCCGAGGTCGGCACACACGAGCCGCGCCGCCGCGCCGCGCGGCTGGCGGCACGGTGGAACGGCGCCCGTGTGGCGACTCCTTCTGCGGCTCCCCTTGCGGTCGTCCCGACCCGGCTGGGTATGCCGAGTCATACCGGAACGACGCAAAGCGAACATGTCCCACGTGTGATTTCCCCCTCGCCGACCTCCGCGAAACAGGCGCGTGCGGGATGCTGTGGATAACGTTCGTTCACTTCCGTGTGCCCGGTCCCGACCGGACCGGGGCGCGGGGACCCGTGCCAATGACAGTGCGGTCGGTATGTGGAGGCAGTGATGGGTGTGGCTTGGCATCCGGAGAATCAGAGTCCGGAGAATCAGTCGCGGAGCCAGGACGGGACGAGCGGAGCGCACGCGGCCGGCGGCCCGATCCGGGTGGTGGTGGCGAAGCCGGGACTCGACGGACACGACCGCGGGGCCAAGGTGATCGCGCGTGCGCTGCGGGACGCGGGGATGGAGGTCATCTACACGGGGCTCCATCAGACGCCCGAGCAGATCGTGGACACCGCGATCCAGGAGGACGCCGAGGCGATCGGTCTGTCGATCCTCTCCGGGGCGCACAACACGCTCTTCGCGAAGGTGATCGAGCTGCTCAAGGAGCGGGACGCGGCGGACATCAAGGTCTTCGGCGGCGGCATCATCCCGGAGGCGGACATCGCCCCGCTCAAGGAGCTGGGCGTGGCCGAGATCTTCACCCCCGGGGCGACGACGACCTCCATCGTCACGTGGGTCAACGCCAACGTCCGCCAGCCCGCGGGCGCGTGACGCGCGGCGTCGCTCATGGCGCTGCCGATTCGCTGGATTCGCTGGATTCGGTGGGGTCGGTGGGGTCGGCGAGTTGGCCGCGGTCGTAGTGCCCGCTGAGTTCGGCCAGCATCGACGCACGCAGACGCAGCGTGGAGACCAGCCGTCGGAAAGCTTCCGACCAGTAGCCACCCGCGCCCGGTGACGCGTCTTCCGGCTCGTCCTGGGCCGCGGTGAGCAGTTCCAGCCGGTCCGCTTCCGCGGGGTCGAGGCATCGCTCGGCGAGGCCCATGACCCCGCTGAAGCTCCAGGGGTAGCTTCCCGCGTCCCGGGCGATGTCCAGCGCGTCCACGACCGCACGGCCCAGGGGCTCCGACCACGGCACCGCGCAGACGCCGAGCAGCTGGAACGCCTCCGAGAGACCGTGGGCGGCTATGAACGAGGCCACCCAGGAGGCCCGTTCGGCGGGCGGCAGCGTGGCCAGGAGCTTCGCCCGTTCCGCCAGCGACGAGGTACCGGGACCGGCGGCCGGGGAAGCGGCGGGCGCGCCCAGCAGGGCGGTGGACCAGCGCGCGTCCCGCTGCCGTACGGCCGCCCGGCACCACGCGGCGTGCAGTTCGTCGGCCCAGTCGTCCAGGACGGGCAGCGCGACGATCTCCTCGGGCGTACGGCCGCCGAGCCTGGCCGGCCACGTGGCCAGCGGGGCCGCCTCCACCAACTGGCCCAGCCACCAGGACCGTTCGCCCCGGCCGCCGGGCGGGGCCGGGACCACGCCGTCGCGCTGCATGTCCGCGTCGCATTCGTGCGGCGCCTCGACCGCGATGACCTGTCCGCCGCCCGTGCGGTCCATGCTGACGCAGGTCGCCGCGCGGGCCGCCATCCTTCCGGCGAGGGCGGAGCCCGGCAGAGCGGAGAGCAATTCGGCGGCGGTGTGGCGGACATTGCGGCTGCGGTCCGACAGGGCCCGTTCCAGAAACGGCTCGTCGGCCCCGGACAGCCCCGTACGCAGCGAGTCGATGAACATCAGCCGGTCCTCGGCGCGCTCGGTCGACCAGGTTGAGGCGAGCAGTGCCCGGGAAGCCTCCGCGTCCTGGGACCGTACGGCGGCGAGCAGCGCGACCCGCTCGGCGAACAGGCCCTCCTCCCAGAGCAGTCGGACAGCCTCGCCGTCCCGCGGGTCGGGCAGCAGGGCGCCGCCGGACGCACCCCGCAGCGCGAACTTCCACTCCGGGTTGAGCCGGGCGAGCCAGAGCCCGCGCGGCCCCGCGAACGTCAGCGCCTGCGGTCGCAGGTCGGTACGCGCGCGGGCCGCGTCGAGCAGCGCGGGCAGTACGGCGGCGGGCGCGCGGTAGCCGTGCTCATTCGCGGCGGCGAGCCACTGCGGGAGCAGTTCGGTGAGATCGGGCGCCGCGCCGCGTCGCCCTCCGCCGCCGGAGGACCCCGACCGGTCGGCCAGCAGCCGGCCGAGCCGTCTTCCGGCGGCCTCCGGCAGCCGCGCGCGGCCGTCGTGGGGCGTGGGCTCCGGGCGGGCGGCGGCGCGCGCCGGAAGGAGCCCCGCCCTGCGCCGTACGGTGTGCAGCGCGGCGGCGTCCAGCAGGGCCACCGGAGTCTCCTTGCGCGGGGCCAGGATCTCCGCGGGCGGGGTGCGGCGCTCCGTACCGAGCAGCGCGGAGGTGACGAGCCCTTCCCAGAGCGTCGTGACGCGGGGTGTGCCGGTGGGGCCGGCCGGGTCGGTGGTGCGAGTCGTGTCCGTCATGGAGCCCTCCGTTGTCGGCGCGGTCGGCTGAGCGGGACCAGTGGGTGTGAACGGGGCCGTCAGGTCGGCGGAACTGTCAGGTCAGCGGGACCTTCGGGTGAGCGGGACTTCCGGGTGAGCGGAACCGTCAGGTCAGCGGGACCGGCCCCGGTATTTCCTCGGCCCAGGCCGCGAGCGGATGGAAGCCGCGGTGGCCGCACTCACCGAAGACCGTGACCGGACCGCCGCCGGACAGCGCGGCCAGCTTCCACGGACCGGGTCGTGAGAGGGCCGAGTCCGTGATGGGCAGCGCGGATTCCCCGTCCGCGTCGGCCAGTTGCCAGCCGCCGCCCGGCGCCGGTACGGGTATGACGTCGGTCAGCGTCACCGGCCACGCGTCCAGCCAGGGATCCGCGCGCAGCGCCGCGCCGTACGCCTCGATCGCCGCTGTCGTGGAGCCACCGGGCGGCGGTCCCGGGATCGGGGCCGGGGTGCCGAACTGCTGTCCCCAGTCGGCCCGTAGCTGCCCGGAGCCGCCGTGCGGGGCGATCTCGGCCTCGATCATCAGGCCCACCGGCAGCCCCAGTTCCGGGGAGCGCCCCGCCGCGCCGAAGGCGAGCAGCAGCGCGGAACGCCCCGAGTCCCGTCCGTACAGCCGGATCCGGCGGGTGACGAGCTTGCCGTCCGAGGAGTCGTACTGCGCCAGGACCAGCCAGTGGTCCCTGACCGGCGGAGCACCGGCCGGCGACGGGAGGCCGATCCTCGTACGGACCGTCGTCGCCAGCGGCTCCGGCAGCCGGTCGCGGCCGAGCCACGCCGTGGTCAGCAGATGCAGCAGCGCAGACTCCTCCAGCAGCCGCACCGGCCAGCCGGGGCCCGAGGCGGGGATGGCTCCCAGCTCCCGCACCCGGCCCGCGAGCCCCGGCGCCTGCGCGTCGACCATGCGGGCCGCCGTCTCCTCCCACAGCCCGTACCCCGACTGCTCCGCCGAGGCCAGCCCGCCGCGCAGGAGATCCGTCAGCCGCTGCTCAAGCTCCGTGGCGCCCGCGCTGATCCTGCCGGCCCTGCGCTCCGCCCTGCGCCGCGCGGCCTCGGGGTCGGCGGGCTTCACGGACCCGGCCGCGCCGGCCTTCCCGGCGTCCGGCTCCTCACCCCGTTTCCGGCGCCCTTCGAGCCATTCCCCGGCCCAGCCCGGCGCCTCGGCCGTATCCGGCACGCTCCGCTCGTCCGCCGACCAGAGCAGCAGCAGCCCCAGCGCGTGCTTGCACGGAAACTTCCGACTGGGGCAACTGCACTTGTAAGCAGGGCCCGTTGTGTCCACAATGGTCTGATACGGCTTGCTGCCGCTGCCCTTGCACAGGCCCCACACTGCGCCCGCGGAGCCGCTGCCCGCCTCCGACCACGGCCCGGCCGTGCCCAGTTTGTTGCCCGCTTTACGTGACGCTTCGTCAGGAGCCAGAGCGAGCACCTGTTCCGTCGTCCAGCGCACCCCCGTTTGATTCATGTCCACGACGTTAGAACGCCCCACTGACAATCGCCCTGACCTGCGCATTCAACGAACAACCGGCAGTATGACTTTGCTTTTCCTTTGCTATATCGTGCGAGCTTCCTACGCCACGATCCGGGGGATCACTGATGAACCGCACCGTCCGCGCCGCCCTCTCCACCGTCGCCGTCACCGGCCTCGCGCTGGGCCTCGGCGCCTGCTCCGAGGCCGCGGAGCAGGTCGACAAGGCCGTGACCGAGGAGGTCGACAAGGCCGTCAACGAGACCTACGAGGTCACCTACGAGGTCACGGGCAAGAACATCGACACGATCGAGTACCACGGCGGGGGCGGCGACGCCATGGAGCCCAAGATCGAGACGGTCGAGAAGCCCACGCTGCCCTGGACGAAGACGGTCACGCTGCGCGGCATCATGCCGCCCGGTGTCATGCCGTCCGCCGTGGACCTGTCCGATGCCGAGATCACCTGCAAGATCATCTACAAGGGCAAGGTCATCAAGGAGGAGAAGGACGCGGGCAAGACCGCGGTGGGCGGCTGTATCGCGGTTTCCCCGATCGCCGGGTAACTCCCGGTCGCCGGGGCAACTCCCCGTCCGGTCGCCGGGGCAACCCCCCGTCGCCGGGCAACTCCCCTCGTACGCGGGCGCGTCCGCGACGTCCCGTCCCGCCCGGCCCGCGGCGACGGCCGATTGTCAGTGGCGTGGTGCACCGTGGAACTCACATCCGGTCGACCGATCTGGAGGGGGATCCATGACCGTGCCCGAAAACACCGCGCCCGCCGGGACCGAGGAGGCGCTGCGCCCGCACGCCGAGGACGCGTTCGCCGACGAGCTGAAGGCGCTGGCCGCGGCCGACGACCGGCAGCGGCCCGTCAGGTGGCGGCTGTCGCCGTGGGCCGTGGCCACGTATCTGCTCGGTGGCACGCTGGCCGACGGGACGGTGATCACACCGAAGTACGTGGGACCGCGGCGGATCGTCGAGGTCGCGGTCACCACGCTCGCCACCGACCGGGCGCTGCTGCTCCTCGGCGTGCCGGGCACCGCCAAGACCTGGGTCTCCGAACATCTCGCGGCGGCCGTCAGCGGCGACTCGACCCTGCTGGTACAGGGCACGGCCGGCACGCCCGAGGAGGCGATCCGCTACGGCTGGGACTACGCGCGGCTGCTCGCCCACGGCCCCAGCCGCGACGCGCTCGTGCCGAGTCCGGTGATGCGCGCCATGTCGGAGGGCATGACCGCGCGCGTCGAGGAACTGACCCGTATCCCCGCCGATGTGCAGGACTCGCTCATCACGATCCTGTCCGAGAAGACCCTGCCGGTCCCCGAACTGGGACAAGAGGTGCAGGCTGTCCGGGGGTTCAATCTGATCGCCACGGCCAACGACCGCGACCGCGGGGTCAACGACCTCTCCAGCGCGTTGCGCCGCCGCTTCAACACCGTGGTCCTGCCGCTGCCGGCCACCCCGGAGGCCGAGGTCGACATCGTCTCCCGGCGCGTGGACCAGATGGGGCGCTCGCTCGATCTGCCGACCGGACCCGAGGGCATCGACGAGATCCGCCGGGTCGTCACGGTCTTCCGTGAGCTGCGCGACGGCGTCACGACCGACGGCCGTACGAAACTCAAGTCCCCCTCGGGGACGCTCTCCACGGCCGAGGCGATCTCCGTGGTCACCAACGGCCTGGCGCTCGCCGCCCACTTCGGGGACGGCGTGCTGCGGCCGGGCGATGTCGCGGCGGGCATCCTCGGCGCGGTGGTCCGCGACCCGGCGGCGGACCGGGTGATCTGGCAGGAGTACGTCGAGACGGTGGTCCGCGAGCGCGACGGCTGGAAGGACTTCTACCGCGCCTGCCGCGAGGTGAGCGCGTGACCACGGTGCACGGACCGCTGCTGCTCGGCGTCCGGCATCACGGGCCGGGGTCCGCGCGTGCGGTACGGGCGGCGCTCGACGCGGCGGCGCCCCGGGTCGTCCTCATCGAAGGCCCGCCCGAGGGGGACGCGCTGCTGGCGCTCGCCGCCGATGAGGCGATGCGACCGCCCGTCGCGCTCCTGGCGCACGCGGTGGACGATCCGGGGCGCGCGGCGTTCTGGCCGCTGGCCGAATTCTCCCCGGAGTGGGTCGCGATCCGCTGGGCGCTGGCGCATGACGTACCGGCCAGGTTCATCGACCTGCCCGCGGCGCACTCACTCGCGCTCGCCGCGGCGGACGACGCTTCCAGCGACGACCGTGCCGGCGACGACGGTGCCGGCGACGACGGTGCCAGCGAGGGCGCTTCCAGCGACGACGGATCCAGCGACGACGCATCCCCGCACGGCGAGAGCCTGCGGATCGATCCCCTGGCCGTCCTCGCCGAGGCCGCCGGGTACGACGACCCCGAGCGGTGGTGGGAGGACGTCGTCGAGCACCAGGGCCCCGGCGGCGCGGACGACCCCTTCGCGCCGTTCGCCGCGGTCGCCGAGGCGATGGGCGCGCTGCGCGAGCGGCACGGCGACGACGGGCCCCGGCGCGATCTCGTCCGCGAGGCCCATATGCGGAGCCGGCTCAGGGCCGCGCGCAAGGAGTTCGGGGACGACGGCGTCGCCGTGGTCTGCGGCGCCTGGCATGTGCCCGCGCTCGGCCGGAAGACCACCGCCGCCGCGGACCGCGCGCTGATGAAGGGGCTGCCCAAGGTCAAGACCGAAATGACCTGGGTGCCCTGGACCCACCGCAGGCTCGCCAGGCACAGCGGCTACGGCGCGGGCATCGACTCGCCCGGCTGGTACGGACATCTCTTCGGCGTGCCCGACCGCCCCGTGGAGCGCTGGCTCACCAAGGTCGCCGGACTGCTCCGGGAGGAGGACAGGACCGTCTCCTCCGCCCATGTCATCGAGGCGGTACGGCTCGCCGAGACGCTGGCCGCCATGCGCGGGCGTCCGCTCGCCGGTCTGACCGAGACCACCGACGCGGTCCGGGCCGTGATGTGCGAGGGATCGGATGTGCCGCTCGACCTCATCCACGACCGGCTCATCGTCGGCGAGGTGCTCGGTGAGGTCCCCGACGCGGCCCCCGCCGTGCCGCTCCAGCGTGATCTCACCGCGCTCCAGCGCACGCTGCGGCTCAAACCGGACGCGCTGGAGCGCGAGCTGGATCTCGATCTGCGCAAGGAGACCGACGCGGAGCGCGGCAGGCTCCTGCACCGGCTGCGTCTGCTCGGTATCGACTGGGGCGAACCGGCCGTGGGGCGGGGGAGCACCGGCACGTTCCGGGAGAGCTGGCGGCTGCGCTGGGAGCCCGAGCTGTACGTACGGGTCGCGGAGGCCGGCGTATGGGGCACGACCGTGCTCTCCGCCGCCACCGCCAAGGCCGAGTCACAGGCCCTCTCGGCGACCGCGCTCGCGGAGGTCACGGCGCTGGCCGAGCGCTGTCTGCTGGCCGCGCTTCCCAACGCCCTGCCCGTGGTGATGCGGGCCCTCGCCGACCGTGCCGCGCTCGACGCCGACGTCGGCCGGCTCGCCCAGGCGCTGCCCGCGCTGGCCCGCTCGCTGCGGTACGGGGACGTGCGCTCCACCGACACCGGGGCGCTCGGTGAGGTGGCGGCGGGGCTCGCCGAGCGGATCTGCGTCGGTCTGCCGCCCGCCTGCGCCGGGCTCGACGCGGACGGAGCGGCCGAGATGCGGGGGCATCTCGACAGCGTCCACACGGCTGTCGGGCTCCTCCCGGACGGCCACGGCCGTGATCTGGCCGGGCGCTGGGGGGCCGTCCTGCGCAAGCTCGCCGGACGGGACACCGTCCCCGGGGTGATCAGGGGCCGGGCCGCCCGGCTGCTGCTGGACGACGGCCGGCTCGCCGAGGACGAGGCCGCCCGGTTCATGGGGCTCGCGCTGTCACCCGGAACCCCGCCGACCGACGCGGCGGCCTGGATCGAGGGCTTCGTCGGCGGACCGTCCGGCGCGGGGCGCCATCAGGCGGCGAGCAGCGCGGGCGGCATGCTCCTGGTCCATGACGAACGCCTCCTCGGCCTGGTGGACGCCTGGCTGACCGGTGTGTCGGCCGAGGCCTTCACGGATGTGCTCCCGCTGCTGCGCCGCACGTTCTCCGCGTACGAGCCCGGCGTACGGCGCACGCTGGGCGAGCTGGTCAGGCGCGGGCCCGCGCACGGCGGCCCGGTGGCGCCCGAGGCCATCGCGCCCGGCTTCGGCCCCGGGCTCGACGAGGCGCGCGCGGACGCCGTACTGCCGGTGCTCCGTCTGCTGCTGGGCTCCGACGGCATCGGAACCACCGACGACAGCGACGATCTTCTGGAGGCGACGGGATGAGCGGCGCAATGAGCGGCGGGACGAGCGACGGAACGGGCGGCGGGACGAGCGACGGAACGAGCGACCGCGGGGGCACCGGCCTCGCGGGCACCGGCGGTATCGGCACCGACGGGACGGACCGCGCCGCCGACGAGCGGCTGCGCCGCTGGCGGATGGTCCTCGGCGGGGAGAGCGCCGACGGGACGGGAAGCGCGCTCTCCGGCAGGGACGCGGCGATGGACGGCGCGCTGTCCGCCCTCTACGGCACGGGCAAGGAGAAGGGCAACGCCGCCGGCACCGACCGCTCCGCCGGGCTCGGAGCCTCAGCGCCCGCCGTCGCCCGCTGGCTCGGGGACATCCGTACGTACTTCCCCAGCTCCGTCGTCCAGGTCATGCAGCGTGACGCGATCGACCGGCTCGGGCTCTCCACGCTGCTCCTGGAGCCGGAGATGCTGGAGGCCGTCGAGGCCGACGTCCATCTCGTCGGCACCCTGCTGTCGCTCAACAAGGCGATGCCCGAGACGACCAAGGAGACGGCGCGCGCCGTCGTGCGCAAGGTGGTCGCGGACATCGAGAAGCGGCTCGCCACCCGCACCCGCGCCACCCTGACCGGCGCGCTCGACCGGTCCGCGCGCGTCAACCGGCCGCGCCACCGGGACATCGACTGGAACCGTACGATCCGCGCCAACCTCAAGAACTACCTCCCGGAGCACGGCACGGTGGTGCCGGAGCGGCTCATCGGCTACGGCCGCGCCGCGCGGTCCGTGAAGAAGGAGGTCATCCTCTGTATCGACCAGTCCGGTTCGATGGCGGCCTCGGTCGTCTACGCCTCGGTCTTCGGAGCGGTCCTGGCCTCCATGCGCTCCCTCGCCACCCGGCTCGTCGTCTTCGACACCGCGGTCGTCGATCTCACCGACCAGCTCGACGACCCCGTCGATGTCCTGTTCGGGACCCAGCTCGGCGGCGGCACCGACATCAACCGCGCGCTCACCTACTGCCAGTCGCGGATCACCCGGCCCGCCGACACCGTGGTCGTACTGATCAGTGACCTCTACGAGGGCGGGATACGTGACGGGATGCTCAAGCGCGTCGCGGCGATGAAGGCGTCGGGCGTGCAGTTCGTGGCGCTGCTCGCGCTGTCCGACGAGGGAGCGCCCGCGTACGACCGCGAGCACGCGGCGGCCCTCGCCGCGCTCGGTGCGCCGGCCTTCGCCTGCACCCCCGATCTCTTCCCGGAGGTGATGGCGGCGGCGATCGAGAAGCGCCCCCTTCCCATACCGGACAAGGAGCTGCCGAACGGGGCGATCTCCCGGTGACGCGGAGGGCTTCCGGGCCGGCTGTGATGGGTATCACCGCTCTGTGACAGGTATCACCGCTCATCTGTGATCTGCGATTTAGGGACCTACTGCCCACGGGGATAACCTGCGAGACGGACATGCCGCGTACCGGACAGCGAGTACGCCTCCCTCTGTGACAGCGCAGTCACGTTGCCCTTCGCGGCACGCCCACGCAGACAACGAACCCGCGATCACCAGGCTGCGGTTTAAAAGACAAAGGGACGGACACGCGTGGACCTGTTCGAGTATCAGGCGAGGGACCTCTTCGCCAAGCACGGTGTACCGGTGCTGGCCGGTGAAGTCATCACGACGCCTGACGCGGCTCGCGAGGTGACCGAGCGGCTCGGCGGCAAGGCCGTCGTCAAGGCGCAGGTCAAGGTCGGCGGGCGCGGCAAGGCGGGTGGCGTGAAGCTGGCCGCCGACCCGGCGGACGCCGTCGAGAAGGCCGGTCAGATCCTTGGCATGGACATCAAGGGCCACACGGTCCACAAGGTGATGCTGGCCCAGACCGCGGACATCGCGGAGGAGTACTACGTCTCCTTCCTGCTGGACCGCACCAACCGCACGTTCCTCGCCATGGCCTCCGTCGAGGGCGGCGTGGAGATCGAGGTCGTCGCGGAGGAGAACCCCGACGCGCTCGCCAAGATCCCGGTCGACGCCAACGAGGGCTGCACGCCCGAGAAGGCCGCCGAGATCGTCGCCGCGGCGAAGTTCCCGGCCGAGATCGCCGACCAGGTCGCCGACGTCCTGCAGAAGCTGTGGACCGTCTTCATCAAGGAAGACGCCCTCCTCGTCGAGGTCAACCCGCTGATCAAGTCCGGCGACGGCAAGATCATCGCGCTCGACGGCAAGGTCTCGCTCGACGAGAACGCCGACTTCCGCCAGCCGGAGCACGAGGCGCTTGAGGACAAGGACGCCGCCAACCCGCTGGAGGCCGCGGCCAAGGCCAAGAACCTCAACTACGTCAAGCTCGACGGCGAGGTCGGCATCATCGGCAACGGCGCGGGTCTGGTCATGTCGACCCTCGACGTCGTCGCGTACGCCGGTGAGGCCCACAACGGCGTGAAGCCCGCCAACTTCCTCGACATCGGCGGCGGCGCCTCCGCCGAGGTCATGGCGAACGGCCTGGAGATCATCCTCGGCGACCCGGACGTCAAGTCCGTGTTCGTCAATGTCTTCGGTGGCATCACCGCGTGCGACGAGGTCGCCAACGGCATCGTCCAGGCTCTTGAGCTGCTCAAGAGCAAGGGCGAGGACGTCACGAAGCCGCTGGTCGTGCGTCTGGACGGCAACAACGCGGAGCTGGGTCGCAAGATCCTGTCCGACGCCAACCACCCGCTCGTGCAGCGCGTGGACACCATGGACGGCGCGGCCGACAAGGCCGCCGAGCTCGCGGCTGCGAAGTAAGGGACAGGGACTCCAACACCATGGCTATTTTCCTGACCAAGGAAAGCAAGGTCATCGTCCAGGGGATGACCGGCGCCACCGGCATGAAGCACACCAAGCTCATGCTCGCTGACGGCACCAACATCGTCGGCGGTGTGAACCCGCGCAAGGCCGGCACGTCCGTCGACTTCGACGGCACCTCCGTACCGGTCTTCGGCT
Source organism: Streptomyces sp. NPDC056835 (assembly GCF_042789485.1). NCBI lineage: Bacteria > Bacillati > Actinomycetota > Actinomycetes > Kitasatosporales > Streptomycetaceae > Streptomyces > Streptomyces sp. NPDC056835. The sequence goes on along the minus strand of NZ_JBHUBB010000002.1, from coordinate 127,835 downwards.
CCGTCGCCGAGGCCATCGAGAAGACCGGCGCCGACGTGTCCGTCGTCTTCGTGCCGCCGGCCTTCGCCAAGGCCGCCGTCATCGAGGCCATCGACGCCGAGATCGGCCTGGCCGTCGTGATCACCGAGGGCATCGCGGTGCACGACTCCGCCGCCTTCTGGGCGTACGCGGGCAGCAAGGGCAACAAGACCCGGATCATCGGTCCGAACTGCCCCGGCCTGATCACCCCCGGCCAGTCCAACGCGGGCATCATCCCGGGCGACATCACCAAGCCCGGCCGGATCGGTCTCGTGTCCAAGTCCGGCACGCTGACCTACCAGATGATGTACGAGCTCCGTGACATCGGCTTCTCCTCGGCCGTCGGCATCGGTGGCGACCCGGTCATCGGTACGACGCACATCGACGCGCTCGCCGCGTTCGAGGCCGACCCCGAGACCGACCTGATCGTGATGATCGGCGAGATCGGCGGCGACGCCGAGGAGCGCGCGGCGGACTTCATCGCCAAGAACGTCTCCAAGCCGGTCGTCGGCTACGTCGCGGGCTTCACCGCGCCCGAGGGCAAGACCATGGGCCACGCCGGCGCCATCGTCTCCGGCTCCTCCGGCACCGCCCAGGCGAAGAAGGAGGCCCTGGAGGCCGCGGGCGTGAAGGTCGGCAAGACGCCGACCGAGACGGCCGGGCTCGCTCGCGCCATCCTCGCGGGCTGAATCTCCGCCTCTCCGCCTCTCCGCAGGACGCCACGCGCGTGGGCCCGCACCCTCTCCCGGGTGCGGGCCCACGCGCGTTCCTGAGTGGTCGAAGATCGCTCAGCGTCGTTGCTCAGCGCCTCCGCTCAGCCCGGTCGCGGCACGAGCCGGTGGGGGCCCGTCACCGGCTCGTGGCGGAGCTTGTCGCGCAGGACCAGGTCCTGCTTGCTCAGCCGCTGCGGTCCGTTGGGCACCGGAACACCGCCGACCCGCTCGCCCGGCGACACCCGTGGCTGATACTGCGTCGGGGCGGTGGCCAGGGTGAACCCCGTCGCCCCGACGATCAGCACGGTGAAGGCGATGGCCGCCCGCGTCCAGAACCGGACCCGCCGCTCGCAGCCGGACCTCATGGCCGGCGCCGGTGCGATCGGGGGTGGTGCCACCGCCCGAACGAGCATGCCGAGCCGCCTCTGAAGCACTTGCGTGTCGGTCAGCTCGGGCAGCCGCGCGGCGACCGCCTTGCGCGCGTTCAGCAGCCGGTTGGCGGTGGCCGGGGTGCTCGCCTCGGTCTCGGCCGCCGTCTCCGGCAGATCGAGGCCCAGCCCGTCGTAGAGCAGCAGCGTGCGGCGGTACGACGCGGGAAGACGCAGCAGCGTCTCGCGCAACTCCCGCTCATCCGGCCGCTCCTGGTCGCGGGGGACCGAATCGGGGCGCATACGGGGGCTGCGCAGCCGGTGCCACGGCGACATCGCGTACTCGTACGCGGCGGCCCGCAGCCAGCCCGCCGGGTCCCGGTCGATCGCGACCTCGGGCCAGCGCGCCCACGCGAGATGGAAGGCGCGCTCGACGGACTTCTGGGAGAGGGCCCGCCTGCCGGTGAGCAGATACGCCTGGCGTACGAGGGCGGGCGCGGTGAACGCGTACAGGGCGTCGAAGGCCTCGTCGGGCGTGCGTGCCTCGATCCCGACGTCGGGTGGGTCGGGCCAGTCGGTGTTGCGCACATCAGCGGCGGGCGCGGCCACTCCGGTCGTGCTCGCCCCGGTCGTGCTCGCTGCCGTCGTGCTTGCCCCTGCCGTCCTTGCCTCCGCCGTGCTCGCGCCGGACGGGCTTGCTCCGGACGGGCCCTTTCCGGCCGTGCGCTTTCTGGTCGTGCGCTTTCCTGCCCGGCTCGTGGCGGGTGCGCTCGCTGACGCCGCGTTCGCGGGCGCCGCGTTCGCTTTACGGCCGCGCCCGGCGGTGGTGGGCGCGGATGGTGGTGCCGCGCCGGCCGTGGGCGCCGCGGCGGTTCTCGTCGTACGCACGGCTCTCGTGGACGCGGATGTGCTCCGGTTCCGCGCCGCGGACCGCTGCGCCGCCGCTTTCTCCGCCTCCCGTCTGGTCCGTTCCTCCAGCGCGGCCTTCTCCCGGAGTTCCGCGGCGATCCCGGCCAGCAGCTTCGCGTACAGCTCCGCCTTGCGCCCGCGCGGAGTCGTACGCCCGGTCTCCCAGGACCTGAGCGTCGACCGCGTGACGCCCACCGCGGCGGCGGCCTGTTTCTCGGTCATCGGCCTCGACTCGCGCAGTCTTCGCCGATGCTCGGGGGCGGGCAGCGACGGGGCGCCGGCCTTGGTGCCTCGTGCGGTGCTCTGCGTGGCCTTCTGCGTCATGTGGGACTCCCCGCAGCACGGTTCTGGGCGAAAAAGCACATAAACGTATATTGGGCGACACGGCGACTATGCGCCTGTTGCGCGAATTAGATGGGTGTCGTGGGCAGCATGACTTCGTGACCCAATTGACCGAACACAGTGCGCCGTTGTCCTCGGCCGCGGCCCTTGAGCGTGGTAGGGCCGCTGCGCTGACCTCCGCCGTCCTCCGTGGGGCCATCGCCGCGTGCCTCGGGCTCGGCGCGATCGCCGTGCTGGTGATGGCGATGTGGATCACTTCACCGTTCCCCGACAGCGGTGCGGGCGGTGCTCTGCATATCGCGGCCGGACTCTGGCTGCTGAGCCATGGCGTCGAGCTGGTGCGCGAGGACACCCTCTCCGGGACCCCCGCGCCCATCGGAGTCGTACCGCTGCTCCTAATGGGTCTGCCGGCCTGGCTGGCCTACCGCGCCGCACGCGACGCCCTCGAACCCGACGAGGGGCGGCCCCAGCTCACCGGGCTCGGCGCCGTCTGCACCGTATCCGGGGGGTATCTGCTGGTCGGCGCGGCCGCCGTGATCTATGCGAGCGGCGGCGCGCTCACCACGCATCCACTGCGCGCGGCGCTCACGCTGCCCGTGCTGACGGTGCTCTCGGCGGCGGCCGGGGCATGGACGGCGCATGGGTGTCCGCGCGTTCCGCTGCCCAAGCGGCTGCCCGGGGCGGTGCGCAGATCACTGGCCCGTACGGTCTGGGCGCCCGCGGGACGCCGGGGGATCGTCGTCGCGGGGCGCTCGGGGGCGGCGGCCTTCCTGCTGCTGGTGGGCGGCGGCGCGCTCCTGGTCGGGGCCTCGCTCGTATGGCACGGAGATCCGGCGCACACCTCGTTCGTCCAGCTCGCGGGTGACTGGTCGGGGCGGGTCGCCGTGCTGCTGCTGGGGCTGGCGCTGGTGCCGAACGCGGCGGTCTGGGGCGCCGCGTACGGTCTGGGGCCCGGCTTCGCGCTCGGTACGACAGCGACGGCCACCCCGCTCGGGGTCGTCGGCACCCCCGCGCTGCCGTCCTTCCCGCTGCTCGCCGCCGTACCGGACGGTCCTGGCACGGCGGCGAACTGGGCCGCGGCCGGGGTGCCGGCCGTCGCGGGGCTGGCGGTCGCCTGGTTCACGGCACGGGTGGCCGCGCCCCCGTACGCCCTGCGGGAAGAGGCGTGGAGCGCGCGTGGGACGGCGCTGACGGCGGCGCTCGGGGGCGTCGTGTGCGCGGGGCTGACCGCGGTGCCGGCGGGGCTCGCGGGCGGTCCGCTGGGGAACGGCAGACTGGCTGCGTTCGGCCCCGTGTGGTGGCTGACGGGCGCCGCGGCGCTGGCGTGGACGGTGGCGCTCGGCGTACCGACCGCGCTGCTGCTCCGGCTCTGGCGGCTGCGGGAGCCGCGCCTGAAGGACGTACCGGCGGCCGAACCGCTCCCCGCGACGAGGGCGGGGGCGGGGGCGAGGGCAGGGGCCGGGGACCTGACCGAGCCCAAGCCCAAGCCCAAGCCCAGGACCCGGACCCGGACCGGGGCGGGGGCCGGGGGCGCGGAGTCCGGTGCTTCGGGAGGAGCGTGGTGGCCGGCGCCCTGGCGGCGAAGGACGAGACGGAGAGGCGTGGGCGCGGAGACACCGGCATCACTCGCGGCGTCGGAGGGACGGGAGGCGAGCGGTGGCCTGGACATCCTGGACGGGCTGGAGGTGGCGGAGGCCGGGGCGGGCCCCGGTGCGGGTGCGGGCTCGGGCGCGACCTCGGGCGCGGGGGGTACGGGCGGCGCGGGTGCCGGCGGGCCGGAAGCGTTCGATCCCGACTTCGAGCCGTACGACTTCCTGCCGGCCGAGGCCTGGCACGAGCGCGGTGCCCGGGAGGCGCGATGGGCGGCGTTCAAGGAGGCGTCGGGAGGTCTGATGGCCGACTTCCCGGCCACACCGCCGCCGCCCGGGGAGCGTCCCGCCTCCGGGCCGGGGCCGCTCATGCCGGAGCCGCCCTTCCCCAGGAAAGGCGGCTCCGATGCGGGCGAGGGACCTGGGGCGGTTACTCCTTGACGCCGAAGACCGGCACCAGCGAGTCGGGCAGCTGATCGTTGCAGGAGAGCTGGCCCGCGGTCGTCAGGGCGTCGTTCACGCACGTGTAGTAGTCGCGGTACACCAGCTGCACCGTGAAGGTCGTGGCCACGATCGCCAGCGCGATGACGGCTGTCACCAGCCCGCTCACCGCCGCGGTGGTCTGCGGCCTGCTCGACGCCGGGACCGGAGCTCCCGACTGGCCGGACGCGCCGAACGGTGCCGGCTGTCCTGCCTGTCCAGCCTGTCCCGTCTGCGCCACCTGCGTCGCCTGTCCCGGCTGCGCCGGGGTGGGGGCCGACCGCACCGCTGCCGGGGACGAGCCGTCGGCCGCCGCGCCGTCGGTGTCCGACGACGGCTTCCTGGACTTGTTACGCAGCGAGCTGATGCCCCAGTACAGCGCCAGCGCCCCGAGCAGCAGCGCGATCTCCGGGAAGTCGAAGAGCGCGAAGAAGAAGGCCCACATCCCGGAGAGCAGGGCATAGCGGGCGCGGCGCTGGGCCGGGTCCGTCGGGTCCCAGCGCAGTCCGCCGCGGCCTCCGTCGGGCCCGTCCTTGCCGGAGCCCTGACCGTTCTGGCCGTTCTGACCGTTGGGGCTTCCCGGACGGCTGCCGAAGCCGCCTTGGGAGCGACCGGGCTGGCGGCTGCTCCACTGGCTGCCCCAGCCGCCCCGCCCCGGGCCGGATCCGTCGTTCGACGAGTTACCACCGTGCTCGGGATGGCGGGGCTGCCACGGCTGGTCGGGCCTGCCCTCGGGCGGCGGCGCGAACGGGTTGTCCTCGGCGGGGCCCGACGAGGACGAGCCCGGCGAGCCGGAGCCCGCGGACTCAGGACCCGGTGTCCCGGAGGCGCCCGGTGTCCCGGAGGTCCCCGGTGTCCCGGAGGTGCCCGGTGTCCCGGAAGCGTCCGGTGTCTTGGAGGTCCCGGGAGCGCCCGTCCCGGAGTGCTCGGAGGTCCCCGAGGGTCCGGTGGAAGAGGACTGGCGTTCCCGCGGCAGCAGCACCGGCCCAGAAGGCGGCGGGAGGCGGAGTGCCGTGCGGCGGCGTCGGTCCGGCATCAGGTGAACGTCTTCCCCTCAGACCCAGTGCGCGGGGGTCTTGTCTCGTATGGCCCGTCCCGGAGACGAACCCTGTCCCCAGACGCTACCTCCCGGCCAAGCCCCCGTCCCGTGGGGGCCGCTCGGTGTGCCGGTATCGTTGCTGACGGTCGGCTTCTTCGTAGAGTTCCCCGTATCGGGGGACCTGATTCGTTCGTACGACCACACAAACCGTACGACGACTCAAGCAGACTCAAGCAGCCGCCCGCACAACGCCGCCCAGCACCCGACGATCCCTGATCCCCGCACGACGACGCGACAACTCCGCACGACCCGCGAGGCTGTGCTCGCTCCCAGAAAGGCGCCCGCCGTGGCCTCCCCGCCCTCCTCCGCCCGCCCGGCCCGGCTCGTGGTCCTGGTCTCCGGATCCGGTACGAATCTGCAGGCCCTGCTCGACGCGATCGGTGACGATCCGGTGGCCTTCGGCGCGCGGGTCGTGGCCGTAGGCGCGGACCGCGGCTCCATCGCGGGGCTGGAGCGCGCCGAGCGCGCCGGGCTTCCCACGTTCGTGTGCCGGGTGAAGGACTACCCGAGCCGCGACGACTGGGACGCGGCGCTCGCCGAGGCGACGGCGGCGTACGAGCCGGATCTGGTGGTCTCGGCCGGCTTCATGAAGATCGTGGGGAAGGAGTTCCTCGCGCGCTTCGGCGGGCGGGTCGTCAACACCCATCCCGCGCTGCTCCCCAGCTTTCCCGGTGCCCATGGTGTGCGCGAGGCGCTCGCCTACGGAGCGAAGGTCACCGGCTGCACAGTCCACTTCGTCGACGACGGTGTCGACACCGGCCCGATCATCGCGCAGGGCGTGGTCGAGGTGCGGGACGAGGACGATGAAGACGCTCTCCATGAGCGCATCAAGGAAGTCGAGCGACGCCTGCTCGTCGAGGTCGTGGGGCGTCTCGCCCGGCACGGCTATCGCATTGAGGGACGAAAGGTAACAATCCAGTGACCGCCGAAGGTACGAAGCGCCCCATTCGCAGAGCGCTGGTCAGCGTCTACGACAAGACGGGCCTGGAAGAGCTGGCCCACGGGCTGCACGAGGCGGGCGTCACCCTGGTCTCGACCGGCTCCACCGCGGGGAGGATCGCCGCCGCCGGGGTGCCGGTCACCAAGGTCGAGGAGCTGACCGGCTTCCCCGAGTGCCTGGACGGCCGGGTCAAGACGCTGCACCCGCGCGTCCACGCCGGCATCCTCGCCGACCTCCGGCTCGACTCGCACCGCGAACAGCTCGCGGAGCTGGACATCGAGCCGTTCGACCTGGTCGTGGTGAACCTCTACCCGTTCCGTGAGACGGTCGCCTCCGGCGCCACCCCCGACGAGTGCGTGGAGCAGATCGACATCGGCGGGCCCTCGATGGTCCGCGCCGCCGCCAAGAACCACCCCTCGGTCGCGGTCGTCACCAGCCCCGGGCGGTACGGGGATGTCCTCGGCGCCGTACGGGACGGCGGCTTCGACCTGACGACCCGCAAGCGGCTGGCCGCCGAGGCGTTCCAGCACACGGCCGCGTACGACGTGGCCGTGGCCTCCTGGTTCGCGGCGGACTACGCGGCACCCGACGACTCGGGACTCCCGGACTTCCTGGGCGCCACGTACACGCGGAAGAACGTGCTCCGGTACGGCGAGAACCCGCACCAGCCCGCCGCGCTCTACACCGGAGCCGAGGGCGGCCTCGCCGAGGCCGAGCAGTTGCACGGCAAGGAGATGTCGTACAACAACTACACGGACACGGACGCCGCGCGCCGTGCCGCGTACGACCACGCCGAGCCCTGTGTCGCGATCATCAAGCACGCCAATCCGTGCGGCATCGCGATCGGTGACGATGTCGCCGAGGCGCACCGCAAGGCGCACGCCTGCGACCCGCTGTCCGCGTTCGGCGGGGTGATCGCCGTCAACCGTCCGGTCTCCGTGGCGCTGGCCGAGCAGGTCGCCGAGATCTTCACCGAGGTCATCGTGGCGCCCGGTTACGAGGACGGCGCGGTCGAGGTGCTGGCGCGCAAGAAGAACATCCGCGTGCTGCGCTGTCCCGAGGCTCCGTCCGCGGCCGTGGAGGTCAAGCCGATCGACGGGGGCGCGCTGCTCCAGGTCACCGACCGGCTCCAGGCCGACGGCGACGACCCGGCGAACTGGACCCTCGCGACCGGAGAGGCGCTTTCCGAGGCGGAGCTGCGCGAACTGGCCTTCGCCTGGAAGGCGTCCCGCGCGGTCAAGTCCAACGCGATCCTGCTCGCCAAGGGCGGGGCGTCGGTGGGCGTCGGTATGGGCCAGGTCAACCGCGTGGACTCCGCGAAGCTCGCGGTGGAGCGGGCGGGCGAGGAGCGGGCGCGTGGCTCGTACGCCGCGTCCGACGCGTTCTTCCCGTTCCCCGACGGGCTGGAGATCCTGCTGAACGCGGGCGTCAAGGCGGTGGTGCAGCCGGGCGGTTCGGTCCGTGACGAGCTGGTCGTCGAGGCGGCGCGCAAGGCGGGCGCGACGATGTACTTCACGGGGACGCGGCACTTCTTCCACTGAGCCCCCACTGAGCCCCCTCTGAGACCCCTGCCGATAAGGGGACGACGGAACGCCGGAAGGCCGTAATCTCCCGCCGAACAGCGGGGATTACGGCCTTCACGTCATCCACGACGCGCTGAGGAGCGCACTGGCGGACCGTCAGTGGCGCGGACGCTGGAACCAGGCGGCGCCGTCCGACTTGCCGGCGAAGACGGCGATCAGGATGGCGAGAACGAGGTGCACGATGCCGAACACGGTGAACGGGTAGATGGCGAGGACAGCGGTCACGACGCCGAAGACGATGAGAGTGACCCGGACGCCGCTCCCGCCGTTCTTGACCTTCGTGGCGAGGACGGCCGACAGGACCAGCCACACGAGAGCCAGCGCGCCGAGGGCGTACAGGACGCCGCTCGACTGATCCACGAGATCCTGGAACTGCGAGTCGCTCTGCAGGGTCTCGTTGTCCTTCGCCGCGCTGAGCGACGCGGCGGCGCCGAAGAAGATCAGTGTCCCGATGAGGCAGAGACCGGAGATGACCCACAGCATCACGCGCGCGGCCTTCACCCCGCCCGGCATCTCCGTCGGGCCGCCGGGGAAGCCACCGCCGCCGTACGGCTGGACCGGCGGCGCCTGCGGGAAGCCGTAGCCGGGCTGCTGCGGCTGACCCTGCGGGTAGCCGTAGCCCGGCTGGCCCTGGGGCTGGCCGTAGCCCGGCTGACCCTGGGGCTGGCCTGATCCGGGCGGGGGCTGCTGGCCGTACGGGTTGTTGGGGTCGCCGAAGCTCATGGCGGGGTTCCTCCGTTGGGTAATGCGGGGACGGTGCGACCCACGCGGAGGAGGAACTTCTCAGAAGTGAGCGGTCTGCCCCCCGTCGACGGCCGCGTACTGCGCCCGCAATCGTGTTATCCACGTCTTATTTTGTCCAGTCGCTATAGGCGGGCGTTGTGCAAGCGCAACCTCCCGCGGCGGCTGTGAGCGGGGCGGGCGAACCCCCAGGTCGTCTCAGGAAGGGACACGAATTGGAACCGGGGAGGGGTCATCCGCGAGGATGGGGGTATGAGCGCCCAGATTCTCGATGGCAAGGCCACCGCAGCCGCGATCAAATCCGATCTGACCGCCCGCGTGGCGGCCCTCAAGGAGCGTGGCGTCACACCCGGGCTCGGCACCCTGCTGGTCGGTGACGACCCGGGCAGCCGCTGGTACGTGAACGGCAAGCACCGCGACTGCGCCCAGGTCGGTATCGCCTCGATCCAGCGCGAACTGCCCGACACCGCGTCCCAGGCGGAGATCGAGGCCGTGGTCGCGGAGCTGAACGCCAACCCCGAGTGCACCGGCTACATCGTGCAACTTCCGCTGCCCAAGGGCATCGACACCAACCGGGTGCTTGAGCTGATGGATCCGGTCAAGGACGCCGACGGGCTGCACCCGATGAGCCTCGGCCGGCTGGTGCTCAACGAGACGGGGCCGCTGCCCTGCACCCCGTACGGCATCATCCAGCTGCTGCGCCACCACGGCGTCGAGATCAAGGGCGCGCATGTCGTGGTCGTGGGGCGCGGGATCACCGTCGGCCGGTCGATCCCGCTCCTGCTGACCCGTAAGTCCGAGAACGCGACGGTCACGCAGTGCCACACCGGCACCCGTGATCTGTCGGCGCACCTCAAGGAGGCCGACATCATCGTGGCCGCCGCCGGGGTGCCGCACATCATCAAGCCCGAGGACGTGAAGCCGGGTGCGGCCGTCCTCGATGTCGGGGTCAGCCGGGACGGGGACGGCAAGATCGTCGGCGATGTCCACCCGGACGTCGCCGAGGTGGCAGGCTGGATCTCGCCGAACCCGGGCGGCGTCGGTCCGATGACCCGAGCCCAGCTGCTCGTCAATGTGGTCGAGGCGGCCGAACGCGCCGTCGCGGACGCGGGCTGAACGCGAGCCGAACCGGAACCGGAAAGGGGAGCCACTGATGGGTGCTGGTACGAGCGCGGGCGACGCGGCCCGGTCGCGGCGCGGGACACGGCAGGCGTCGGAGGCCGACGGGCAGGCGGTCACGGAGCCCGCGTCGGTGGTGGCCGCGGGGCCTGTGGTGCCTGTGGTGCCCGTGGTGCCTGCGGTCCCGGACACGACCGACTCGGGTACAACCGACTCGGGTACGACCGACTCGGGTACGACCGACACCTCGGGCGACACCTTGGGCACGACCGACGCCCTTGACGCCCCGGACGGGACCGGCACTCCGGACGGGAGCGGCACCTCGGACGGGAGCGGCACCTCGGAGCAGCGCGGCCGGCGCTTCTCGCTCACCCGGGACACCGCACGCCCCGAGGGCGGCGGCCGGGCCGCGCCCTCGGACGCCTCGGCGCCCGTCAGGCAGTGGCCGCTGCTCAGCGTCCTCGGGACGACCGCTCTCGGACTGCTGATCGTCGGCACGCACCCCTTCGCGGAGGCGTTCCGGGTCGGCACGATCCTGATCGGCGTGGCCCTCATCGGCGGCGCCGTCCTGCGGCGCGTACTGCCCTCCGTGGGCATGCTGGCCGTACGGTCGCGCTTCACCGACATGCTCACGTACGGCCTGCTGGGCCTCGCGATCGTGCTGCTCAGCCTGATGACGCAGCCCAAGCCGTGGCTGGAGATCCCGTTCCTGGAGGACGTCGTCCACTCGTCGGTTCCCTAGCGTGTGCCACGGCGGCGTGTGCCATGACCTGTGACGGCGGCCCGTCCTCTCCCCCGGGGAGGACGGGCCGCCGTACGTGTGCGGCCCGATCACGCGATGAGGCGGATCACTGGGGGTTGCGCAGCCGGCTTCATGTGGTCTTGCCGACGACGCCGTCGGCCGAGATCCTCTGGTCATTCTGGAACCTCTTGACGGCGGCCGCCGTGTTGGCACCGAAGACGCCGTCCACGCCCTTCGGGTCGAAGTCCCAGCCGAGGAGCATGCACTGCGCCTCGGTGACGTGGCTGCCCGTGTTGCCCACGCCGATGACGGCGGTCATGGTGCTGCTGTAGTGCGCCGTCCAGCCGTAAACGTTGTTGGCGCGGGGTGGACCGCGCCGCCCGGTGTGCACCACAGACTGTTCCGCGTCACCTCGTACCGCCGCCAGGCAACCCGTCGAACCGGGCATCTGTGGGACGCGCGCGACTCTGACCTGTGGGGACGCCGCATCCCATGGGATGTCGTGGGACGCCGTGGGCCGGTTGTCGCGGTGCGGTGGCCTGTCCGGATGGCGGCGGCGCGTGGCCGCCCGCGGGACCGGGTGTTGCGAGGCCGCCGTCCGGGGGGAGGAAAGGGGACGAGGAACTCTGGAGGGTCCGATCACGCATGAGGTGGACATGGTGAACAGGAGTGTCTGGGCCACGCGCGCCGGGCGGCGCCCGCGTCGTGAACACACGTGATGGCACTCGTCATCTCCCCCGAGGAAGGACCGGCCCCGGCCGCCAGTAAGGACCGGACAGACGTCACGGACCGGCCAGGATCATTCATGGTTCGCCCGGTGCCCGCGGCACGGAAGTGACTATTCCGCCGTGGTGTGATCAATGGGCAACGGATGCGAGACTGTGCGGGGTTCGGTACGGGGGCGCGCAACGGGGCGTGAAGACCGTCCCGAATGCTCCTGTGCGCTGTCGATCGAGGAACTGACATCCTTGCCCGGTGCATCCCCGTGGGTAGCCCGAGACGGGCGGCCCACGGCGGTGAGTGACCGGGGGAGGGCGCCACCGGCCGCCGGGGAGGGCGACGGGGCGGCGGGGGATGACAGCGCGGGGCACATTTACCACGTGCGGGGGGACAAGGGGGAGGCACAGAATGCCTCGTTGGAAGGCGCTACCGGAGGGGCTCGATCCGGAGGTCAGCGAGTTCACGAGCCAGCTGCGCGGGCTCGTCGACCGCAGTGGCCTGAGCATCGCCGCCGTGTCCGACAGGACCGGCTACAGCAAGACGTCGTGGGAGCGCTATCTGAACGGGCGGCTGCTCGCGCCCAAGGGCGCGATCGTCGCGCTGGCCGAGGTGACGGGCACGCATCAGGGGCATCTGACCACGATGTGGGAGCTGGCGGAGCGCGCCTGGAGCCGGTCCGAGATGCGCCACGACATGACGATGGAAGCGATACGGATCTCCCAGGCGCGGTCGGCGCTCGGGGAGTTCGGCCAGAACCCGGCCGGCGGCTCCGGCAGGCAGGGGGGAGGCTCCGGCAGGGCGGCCGGCGGCTCCGGAAGGCCGGGCGGTTCCGCCGGCCCGGGTGGGCCCGGCGGTCCGGCGGGCCGGCCGGCCGGTGCGACCGTCGACTTCGGTGCCGTACGCGGGCCCGGGGTGCCCTCCGTACCGCAGCAGCGCGGTCCCGGCGGTCCGCCGCGGCCCGGGGGCCCGTCTCCCGCCGGGCCGCCGCCGGTGGCGGGGGGCCGCGAGCGCGGACGGCGCAAGATGACGATCTTCGTCGCGGGTGTCGTGGGCGCGGCGCTGGTGATAGCCGGCGCGGTGCTGCTGACCGATCTCGGTGGTGACGGCGGTGAGCGGACCGTCGCCGAGTCCCCGTCGCCCTCGCCGTCCAGCAGCGCCCCCGTACTGCCGGCCGGGGTGAAGTGCGGCGGCGACGCCTGCACCGGGAAGGACCCCGAAGAGATGGGATGCGGCGGCGAGTTCGTCGAGACCGTCTCCAGCGCGACCGTCGGTACGACCCTGATCGAGGTCCGCTACAGCAAGACCTGCTCGGCGGCCTGGGCCCGGATCACCCAGGCGGCCTTGGGCGACGAGGTACGGATCACCGCGGGCGGGGAGACGAGCGGCCAGACCGGCGAGGTCGAGACGGCCACGAACGCCTACACCCCGATGGTCGCCTCACCGGACTCCGCGGGCGCCAAGGCATGCGCGACCCTCGCCTCGGGCGAGACGGGCTGCACCCCGGTACGGTGACCCGGGCCCACGGGCCGCACCCCGGTACGCCACGAGGCCGCCGCACCCCGGCACGCGGCGAGGCCGCCACGCCGCCGCGCCGCGAGGCCGCGAGGCCGCCACGCCGTCCCGCCCCTGTCGTGAGCCGTGCCACAAGGGTGCGTGGGTCCGGGGTGTCCCGGGTCGGATAGCCTGACCGCTGGATATCTCTTCACGTCAAGATTCAGTTCAGCGACGGGGAGATGTCCCCGCACCAGGGGCAGGGACCCCCACCGCCAGCTGTCTTACGGAGATCGCCATGACCCGCACTCCCGTGAATGTCACCGTCACCGGCGCGGCCGGCCAGATCGGCTACGCGCTGCTCTTCCGCATCGCCTCCGGCCATCTGCTCGGCTCGGATGTGCCGGTCAAGCTGCGTCTCCTCGAAATCCCGCAGGGCCTCAAGGCCGCCGAGGGCACCGCGATGGAGCTGGACGACTGCGCCTTCCCGCTGCTCAGCGGCATCGAGATCACGGACGACCCGAACGTCGCCTTCGACGGCGCCAACGTGGCGCTGCTGGTCGGCGCCCGCCCCCGTACCAAGGGCATGGAGCGCGGCGATCTGCTCGCCGCCAACGGCGGCATCTTCAAGCCGCAGGGCAAGGCCATCAACGACCACGCCGCGGACGACATCAAGGTCCTCGTCGTCGGCAACCCGGCCAACACCAACGCGCTGATCGCGCGGGCCGCCGCGCCCGACGTACCGGCCGAGCGCTTCACCGCGATGACCCGCCTCGACCACAACCGCGCCATCTCGCAGCTCGCCGCGAAGACCGGCGCCGCCGTCTCCGACATCAAGCGGCTGACGATCTGGGGCAACCACTCCGCCACGCAGTACCCGGACATCTTCCACGCGGAGATCGCAGGCAAGAACGCCGCGGAGACCGTCAACGACGAGGCGTGGCTGGCCGACACGTTCATCCCGACCGTCGCCAAGCGCGGTGCGGCGATCATCGAGGCCCGCGGCGCCTCTTCGGCCGCCTCCGCCGCCAACGCCGCCATCGACCACATCCACACCTGGGTCAACGGCACGGCCGAGGGCGACTGGACCTCCATGGGTATCCCGTCGGACGGTTCCTACGGTGTCGAGGAGGGGCTGATCTCCTCCTTCCCCGTCACCACCAAGAACGGTGCGTACGAGATCGTCCAGGGCCTGGAGATCAACGACTTCTCGCGGACCCGGATCGACGCCTCGGTGCGGGAGCTCGCCGAGGAGCGCGACGCGGTGCGCGAACTCGGTCTGATCTGACCCCCACTCACCACTTCCTCCGCTCACCTCTTCCCTCACTCACCTCTTCCCCCGAACGCCCCCGGTTCTCGCCGGGGGCGTTTTCGGTGTCCGGGGAGCCGCCGGAAGGCCGCAGCGCACCTGCGAGCTGTTGCGTACGTCCACCCGAATGTAGTACTTCTTATACATGAGCGAGCAGGTTCACAATAGGCTGGCGGTCGTCAGGGCCGAACGGAAGGTGTCCCGGCAGCAGTTGGCCGAGGCGGTCGGGGCCCACTACCAGACGGTCGGCTATATCGAACGGGGCCAGTACAACCCCAGCCTCGACCTGGCGCTGAGGATCGCGGAGTTCTTCGGCCTCCCCGTGGAGGCGCTGTTCTCCCTCGAACCCTTCAGCCCGCTCACGGACGAGGTCTACGGGAGGAAGCAGTGATGACCACAGGACTGACCAAGTACGACCGGAGCCTGTACGCGGTGATGAACAGGCGTGAGGGGCGGCCGTTCTACGCGACGGCCGCCCGCAGGCGCGCGGTCGTCTGTGCGCATATCGCGCTGACCGCCATTGGGAGCGCTGCCTGGATCACCGCAGTCTTCGCCGAGCGGATGTGGCCTCTCTTCGTCCTCTTCGGGGTGCTGCTGCCGTGGTGTGTCGCGAACGGCGTGATCAATGGAGCCACGCGCGGGCTGCTGGAACTGCGCAGCCGTGCGCTGGACGAGCGTCAGCTCAGGGAGCGCGACCGCGTCCTCGCGCGCGCCCACCGGCTGACCTCGCTCCTGCTGCTGGCCGCCGCCGTCGGCACCGGTGCGCTCAGCTGGCTCGGTGACGTACGGGTCGAGGCGCTGATCGCTCCGGTACTGGTCGAGGTGTTCATCGTGCACGCGCTGATGCCCCACTGGGTGGCCGGACTGACGGTCCCGGACGAGCCAGACGAGGACTGACCGGCGGACCGCCGGTCCGGCACGGGGGTGCGGACCGGTGGACACGCCCCGGCCGGGTGACCCCGAGCACTTCGGGTCACCCGGTACGCATGCTTTCCGCGCCTTGGGGCAGGCGCCCGGATCGCCAGTTCTTGCTGGTGGTGAACGCTCCGGGAATGGAAGGCGATACGCGACGTGTCGGCACAACAGACGATTCATGTGGACGGAAAGTGGCGTGAAGCCGCCTCCGGCGCCACACGGGACATCCTCGACCCCGCCGACGCGACGGTCCTCGCCGTCGTGTCCGAGGGCGGCGCCGAGGATGCCGACGCCGCGATCGCCGCCGCGCGTACGGCCTTCGACGAGGGCCCGTGGCCCCGTACCCCGGTCGCCGAGCGGGCCCGGCTGCTGCGGACCACCGCCGATCTGCTGATCCGCAACCGCGAGAAGATAGCGCTGCTGGAGAGCAGGGACTCGGGCAAGACCCTGGAAGAGGGGCGCGTCGACGTCGACTGTGTCGCCGACGCCTTCCGCTACTTCGCGGATCTCGTGATGAACGAGAGCGGCGGCCGGGTCGTCGACGCCGGCTCGGACACCGTCCACAGCGTGGTCGTCCATGAGCCCGTCGGTGTCTGCGCGCTGATCACCCCCTGGAACTACCCGCTGCTGCAAGCGAGTTGGAAGATCGCCCCGGCGCTCGCCGCGGGCAACACCTTTGTCGTCAAACCGAGCGAGCTGACCCCGCTCACCACGGTCGACCTCATCGACCTGCTCGCCGAGGCGGGCCTGCCGCCCGGCGTCGCCAACCTGGTGACCGGCGCGGGTGACCCGGTGGGCGCCCGGATGTCCGAACACCCGGACGTGGACCTCGTCTCGTTCACCGGCGGGCTCAGCAGCGGTACGCGGGTGATGCGCGCCGCCGCGCCCGGCGTGAAGAAGGTCGCCCTCGAACTCGGCGGCAAGAACCCGAACGTCGTCTTCGCGGACGCCTGCGCCACCGACGAGGGGTTCGACACCGCCGTCGACCAGGCGCTGAACGCCGCGTTCATCCACAGCGGCCAGGTCTGCTCCGCCGGTGCGCGGCTGATCATCGAGGCGTCCGTACGGGAACGCTTCGTCGGTGAACTCGCCCGCCGCGCCGGGCGGATCCGCCTCGGACGCGGCACGGAGCGGGGCGTGGAGTGCGGACCGCTCGTCTCCGCGCGGCAGTTGGCGAAGACCGAGGAGTATGTCGCGTCCGCCCTGGCCGAGGGCGCCGTGCTGCGCTCCGGCGGCAAGCGGCCCGAGCCGTCGGACGTCCGGCCCGCCGAGGGCTATTTCTACGAGCCGACCGTGCTCGACCAGTGCCACCGCGAGATGCGGGTCGTACGGGAAGAGGTCTTCGGACCCGTGCTGACGGTGGAGACCTTCCGTACGGAGGACGAGGCCGTGGCCCTCGCCAACGACACCGAGTACGGGCTCGCGGGCGGCGTCTGGAGCGCGGACCCGGGGCGCGCGCGGCGCGTGGCGGGACGGCTGCGGCACGGCACCGTCTGGATCAATGACTTCCACCCGTATCTGCCGCAGGCGGAGTGGGGCGGCTTCGGCAAGTCCGGCATCGGACGGGAGCTGGGGCCCGCGGGGCTCGCCGAATACCGCGAGGCCAAGCACATCTACCAGAACCTCGCACCGCGCCCGGTCCGCTGGTTCGCGGGCTGACGACCCCGCGTCACCGCAAGCAGAGGAGCAGATCCAGCCATGGGAACCACGGTCGCGCCCGAGCCCGAGCCCGCGTACGAGCCGACGCCTGACTATGTGTACGACTATGTCGTCGTCGGCGGCGGCACCGCCGGGTCGGTGATCGCCTCCCGCCTCACCGAGAATCCGGATATCACCGTCGCCGTCATCGAGGGCGGCCCCTCCGACGTAGACCGCCCCGACGTGCTGACGCTGCGGCGCTGGATGGGCCTGCTGGGCGGTGAGCTGGACTACGACTATCCGACCACCGAGCAGCCGCGCGGCAACTCGCACATCCGGCACAGCAGAGCCCGGGTGCTCGGCGGCTGCTCCTCGCACAACACGCTGATCGCCTTCAAGCCGCTGCCCTCCGACTGGGACGAGTGGGCGGCGGCGGGGGCCGAGGGCTGGGACGCCGCCGCGATGGACCCGTACTTCGGCCGGCTGCGGAACAACATCGTGCCGGTGGACGAGCGGGACCGTAATCCCATCGCCCGTGACTTCGTGGACGCGGCGCGCGACGCGCTGGGCGTCCCGCGCGTCGAGGGCTTCAACAAGAAGCCCTTCCACGAGGGCGCCGGCTTCTTCGACCTCGCGTACCACCCGGAGAACAACAAGCGGTCGTCGGCGTCCGTCGCGTATCTCCATCCGTTCCTGGACCGGCCGAACCTGCAACTGCTGCTGGAGACCTGGGCGTTCCGGCTGGAGCTGGCGGGCACGCGCGCCACGGGCGTGCGCGTACGGACGGCGGACGGCGAGGAGCGGCTGATCGAGGCCCGGCGCGAAGTCCTCGTCTGCGCTGGCGCCGTGGACACTCCTCGGCTGTTGCTGCACTCCGGCATCGGACCGCGCGCCGACCTGGAGAAGCTC
The DNA here is from genome assembly GCF_042789485.1 of Streptomyces sp. NPDC056835. Lineage (NCBI taxonomy): Bacteria > Bacillati > Actinomycetota > Actinomycetes > Kitasatosporales > Streptomycetaceae > Streptomyces > Streptomyces sp. NPDC056835. The sequence continues at coordinate 110,210 of NZ_JBHUBB010000002.1, read as the reverse complement.
GGCATACCCGTCGTCCACGATCTGCCTGGTGTCGGGGAGAACCTGCTCGACCACCCCGAGTCCGTGATCGTCTGGGAGACGGACGGGCCGATCCCGGAGAACTCGGCGATGGACTCCGACGCGGGGCTGTTCGTCCGGCGCGATCCGGCGGCCGAGGGCCCCGACCTGATGTTCCACTTCTACCAGATCCCGTTCACCGACAATCCGGAGCGGCTGGGGTACGAGCGCCCCGCGCACGGCGTGTCGATGACCCCGAACATCCCCAAGCCGCGCAGCCGCGGCCGGCTCTACCTCACGAGCGCGGACCCGGAGGTCAAACCGGCCCTGGACTTCCGCTACTTCACCGACGAGGACGACTACGACGGCCGGACCCTTGTCGACGGCATCAGGATCGCGCGGCGGGTCGCCGCCGCCGAGCCGCTGGCGGCCTGGCTGAAGCGGGAGGTCTGCCCGGGGCCAGAGGTCACCTCCGACGAGGAGCTGAGTGAGTACGCCAGGAAGTGCGCGCACACGGTGTACCACCCGGCGGGCACCTGCCGGATGGGCGCCGCCGGCGATGAACAGGCCGTGGTGGCACCCGATCTGAGAATCCGGGGGCTTGAGGCCATCCGTATCGCCGACGCGTCCGTCTTCCCGACGATGCCCGCGGTGAATCCCATGATCGGGGTCCTGATGGTCGGCGAGAAGTGTGCCCAGCTGCTGACCGAGGCCCGCGACGAGGCTCATGACGATCAGAAGGGCCCGAAGCGATGAGCGACGCGGAAACACCGGAGACAGCGGAGACAGCGGAAACACCGGAGACAGCGGCGACATCGGCGGAGACGGCATACGGGGACGATCCGGCGGGCAGGGACCTCACCCCGCCCGGCACGGAGAGCGAGGTGCGGGAACGGCCGCCGGTCTTCGCCGTACGCGACCTCTGGAAGGTCTTCGGCCCCAAGGCGGACCGCGTCCCCGGCGACCCGGAACTCGCCGCACTCGATGCCGCCGAGCTGCGCGACCGTACCGGCTGCACCGCCGCCGTACGCGATGTCTCCTTCGACGTCCGCAAGGGCGAGGTCTTCGTCGTCATGGGGCTGTCGGGCTCCGGCAAGTCCACGCTCGTCCGCTGTCTGACGCGGCTCATCGAGCCGACCGCGGGCGCCATCGCCATCGACGGCGAGGACGTGCTGTCGATGGACAGGGCCCGGTTGCGCGAACTGCGCCGCCACCGCGCCGCCATGGTCTTCCAGCACTTCGGTCTGCTGCCGCACCGCTCGGTCCTCGACAATGTCGCCTACGGCCTGGAGATCCAGGGCATGGGCCGGGCCCAGCGCCGGGAGAAGGCGGCCGAGGTCATCGGGAAGGTCGGCCTCGACGGGATGGAGGACCGCCGTCCCGGCCAGCTCTCCGGCGGTCAGCAGCAGCGTGTCGGGCTGGCACGCGCGCTCGCCGTCGACCCTCAAGTGCTGCTCTTCGACGAGCCGTTCAGCGCCCTCGATCCGCTGATCCGCCGGGACATGCAGGAAGAGGTCATCCGGCTGCACCACGAGGAGCACCGCACGATGGTCTTCATCACGCACGATCTGACCGAGGCGCTGCGCCTCGGCGACCGGATCGCGCTGATGCGTGACGGCCGTGTCGTACAGCTGGGCACGCCGGAGGAGATCGTGGGCCGGCCCGCCGACGCGTACGTACGGGACTTCGTCCGTGACGTACCGCGCGAGCAGGTCATCACCGTCGGGGCCGCCATGCGGCGCCCGCTGGCGGGCGACGCCGGCTCCGGGCCCGCGCTGGCGCCGACCGCGACCGTCTCCGAGGCGATCGAGGCGGTCGCGCGCTCCGGGGACGCGGCGGCGCGCGTGGTCGACGGGGGCAGGCTGCTGGGGGTCGTGGACCGCGAGTGCCTGCTGAACGTGGTGGCGGGAACGGCGGGCATGACGGGTCCCGGGGAGCCGCCCGGAGTGCCCGGAGTGCCCGGAGCCCCCGGAGCGAGGGCGGAGGCCGGAAAGGCGGCGCTCCGATGACCGCCGCGACCTCCGCGACCACCGCGCCCGTCGACCGTACGGGCCCGCCCGCCGCGCTTTCCTCGGCCCGCGACCACGCGCTCGGCAAGCTGCTGCCGTTCGTCCTGTTCGCCGTGGTCCTCGTACCGCTGGCCCTCACCCGCTGGCCGGGCACCGCCTGGCCCGACGCCCTGACCGTCGATCTGTCCGGGCCGCTCGGCGGCGCCAGCGACTGGATCATCGACAACCGCGACAGTCACCCGCTCTTCCTCTACCTCTTCGGGCACATCAGCAACGCCGTCGTGCTCTCCGTGCGCGGCGTGTACCTGCTGCTGCTCGCGGCCGGCTGGGCCGGGGTCACCGCGGCGGCCGGGCTGATCGCCTGGCGCGTCGCGGGCGGGCGCCTCGCCCTCACCGCCGTCGTGTCGTTCGCCGTCTGCGGGGTGCTCGGTATGTGGGTGCCCACCATGCAGACGCTTGCTCTCATGGTGGTCGCCGTCACCGCGTCCGTGGTGCTGGGAGCCCTGCTCGGCCTCGCCGCCGGGCTCTCCGACCGGTTGTACCGGGCGCTGCGGCCACTGCTCGACACCATGCAGGTCCTGCCCGCCTTCGCGTATCTGTTGCCTGTGGTGCTGGTCTTCGGCATCGGCGTCCCGGCGGCGGTCCTCGCGACCGTCGTCTACGCGGCTCCGCCGATGGCCAGGCTGACCGCGCTCGGGCTGCGCGAGGCCGACCGCGGGGTGATGGAGGCCGTCTCCTCGCTCGGCGCGACCGCCCGGCAGCGGCTGCTGACGGCCCGGCTGCCGCTCGCCCGTAAGCAACTGCTGCTCGGTCTCAACCAGACGATCATGATGGCGCTCTCGATGGCCGTGATCGCGTCCGTGATCGGCGCCGGAGGACTCGGCGACCGGGTGTACCAGGCGCTGGCGTCGGTCGATGTGGGCGCGGCGCTCGCGGCGGGGCTGCCGATCGTCCTGCTCGCGGTGGTCCTGGACCGTACGACGGCGGCGGCCGGTTCCGGCGCCGGGGACCGCGGCGTGCGCGGCCGGGGTCGCTGGGGCGGTTGGGGTGGCTGGGGCCGCTGGTGTGTGGTGGCCGTGGTGACCGCCGCGGTCGCCGTCGCCGGGCGCCTCGCGGACCGGCTCGACTGGCCCGAGACCTGGACCGCGAACATCGCCGAGCCCGTCAACCGGGCCGTCGACTGGATGACCGCCCACCTCTACTCCGGAGTCCCCGTCATCGGCGGCACCGCCGACTGGGCCGGCCGCTTCACCACCTGGGTGCTCGACCCGTTGCGCGGCGGCCTCCAGGCGCTGCCCTGGTGGACGGTCCTGCTGCTGGTCGCCGCCCTCGCGCTGCTGATCGGCACCTGGCGGACCGCGTTGATCGCCGTACTCGCCATGGCCGCGATCGGTGTCCTCGGGGTGTGGAAGCCGTCGCTGGACACGCTTTCGCAGGTACTGGCGGCCGTCGCCGTCACGCTCGTCATCGGCTTCGCCACGGGCATCGCGGCGGCCCGCAGCTCCCGGGTGGAAGCACTGCTCAGGCCCGTCCTGGACGTCTTCCAGACCCTGCCGCAGTTCGTCTATCTGATCCCGGTGGTCGCGCTCTTCGGCGTCGGGCGCGCCCCGGCGGTCGCCGCGGCCGTCGTGTACGCGCTGCCGGCGGTCGTCCGTATCACCACCCAGGGCCTGCGCCAGGTCGATCCGGCCGCCATGGAGTCGGCACGCTCGCTCGGCGCGACCGGCGGCCAGCAGCTGCGCCAGGTCCAACTGCCGCTCGCGGGGCCCGCGCTGCGCCTCGCGCTCAACCAGGGCGTCGTGCTGGTGCTCGCCGTCGTCATCATCGGCGGTCTGGTGGGCGGCGGGGCGCTCGGGTACGACGTCGTGTTCGGGCTCGCCCAGGGCGACTTGGCGACCGGCCTCGTCGCGGGCGCGGCCATCGTCTGCCTCGGTCTGATGCTCGACCGGGTGACCCAGCCCACGGAACGCCGTACGCCACGCGGTAGGCCACGTCGTACGGAACGCCGTACGCCACGCCCTACGGAACGCCGTACGCCACGCCCTACGGAACGCCGTACAGAACGTCGTACGGAACGTCGTACGGAACGTCGTGCCGACCGGACCAGGAAGGCGGCCTGACATGGCTCGTACCCGTACCCACGCGGCTCTGGCTCTCGCTTCGGCCGGTGCCCTGCTCGCGGTCACCGGCTGCGGCGCGGCCGACATGACCAAGCAGGCGTCCCCGTACGCCAACGCGCAGGGCGCGAAGACCGTCACCCTCTCCGTGCAGTCCTGGGTCGGCGCGCAGGCCAACGTGGCGGTGACCTCGTATCTGCTCGAACACGAGCTGGGCTACCGCGTGGACACCGTCCAGGTGGACGAGGTCCCCGCCTGGGACGCCCTCAGCCAGGGCCGGGTCGACGCGATCCTGGAGGACTGGGGCCACCCGGAGCAGGAAGCGCGGTACGTCGAGGAGAAGAAGACGATCGCGCCGGGCGGCGGCCTCGGGGTGACCGGCCATATCGGCTGGTTCGTACCGACGTACTTCGCCGAGCGGCACCCGGACGTCACGGACTGGCGCAACCTCGACAAGTACGCCTCCCAGCTGCGCACCGCGGAGAGCGGCGGCAAGGGCCAGCTGCTCGACGGCTCGCCGTCGTATGTCACCAATGACAAGGCGCTGGTGAACAACCTGGATCTGGACTACCAGGTCGTCTTCGCGGGCTCGGAGGCGGCGCAGATCACCCAGATCAAGCAGTTCGCCAAGGAGAAGAAGCCCTTCCTCACCTACTGGTACAAGCCGCAGTGGCTGTTCCAGAAGGTGCCGATGACGGAGGTGAGGCTCCCGGCGTACAAGGAGGGCTGTGACGCCGACCCCGAGAAGGTGGCCTGTGCCTATCCGCACACCCCGCTCCAGAAGTTCCTCAACGCGGACTTCGCGAAGAAGGGCGGGAGCGCGGCCCGGTTCCTGGAGAACTTCACCTGGACGACCGAGCAGCAGAACGAGGTCGCCCTGATGATCGCGGAGCAGAAGCTCTCCCCGGAGGAGGCGGCCGCGAAGTGGGTCACGGCGAATGAGCCGACCTGGAAGAAGTGGCTCACGAAGTAGGCGGAAGGGGCCGGCGGCGAAGTAGGAACGGGGGCCGGGGCCCGACGATGGCGGAACGGCTCGTCGTCGGGCGTGGCCACCCCGGCGGCAAGGTTCGTGAGCCGCGGTTCACTCCCGCAGTGGAAGACTCGTCGGACCAGGAAGCTCCTGGGCGAGACGGTCGATCGGCGTTTGTCCTCAGAGGCCGCGCGCCTCATGACGCTCCGGCGGATGGACCCTCGCCGGGCGCGTGACCTCTCGACTCGCTGGGGCGATCAGTGCTTGAACTGGCCGGGGGTGTAGTGGCCCGGGGCCATCCGGGTGGTCACCCCGAACCGGTTCCAGGCGTTGATCACCGTGATCGCGGAAATCAGATGGGCCAGCTCGGTCCCGTCGAAGTGGGCCGCGGCCTTCTCGTACACCTCGTCCGGCACGAAACCGTCGGTCAGCACGGTGACCGCCTCGGTCAGCTCGATCGCCGCGATCTCCTTCGGCGTGTAGAAGTGCCGCGACTCCTCCCAGGCGCTGAGCTGGATGATCCGCTCCACCGACTCACCGGCCGCCAGCGCGTCCTTGGTGTGCATGTCGAGGCAGAACGCGCAGTGGTTGAGCTGGGAAGCGCGGATCTTGACCAGTTCGAGGAGGGTGGGATCGACGCCCTGCCGGGCCGCCGCGTCCAGCCGGACCATCGCCTTGTAGACCTCGGGGGCGAGCTTGGCCATGTTCAGGCGGGGGCTGTGCTCCGGGGCGTACTCCGTGGACGCGCTCGCCTTGTCCGCCGTCGCCTTGTCCGCCGTCGCTGTGTCTGTCCTGGTCGTGTTTGTCGTCGTCATGGATACGACGCTACGCGCCCAGTGGCACCCCGGTATGGTCCACTTCCATGACGGATTCCTGGGCCAATACGTCGATCGCCGGTGTCGATCTGCATCTGGAGCTGCGCGGTTCCGGGCTGCGCTCCGGGCTCATGGACGCCCTGCGCGACGCCGTCCGTACGGGCCGCCTCGCGCCCGGCACCCGGCTGCCGTCCTCCCGTTCGCTCGCCGCCGATCTGGGCATCGCCCGCAACACCGTCGCCGACGCGTACGCCGAGCTGGTCGCCGAGGGCTGGCTCACCGCGCGGCAGGGCTCGGGGACCCGGGTGGCCCGGCGCGCCGCACCCCGCAGAGCCGCGCCCGCCGCGCCCAGAACACGGCCGGTCGTACGCGGGCCCGCGTACAGCCTGATGCCGGGCACCCCCGACCTCGCCGCGTTCCCCCGGGCGCAGTGGCTCACGGCCGCCCGCCGGGCGCTGACGGCCGCGCCGCACGAGGCCTTCGGGTACGGCGACCCGCGGGGCCGGATCGAGCTGCGTACCGTCCTCGCCGACTATCTGGCGCGGGCGCGCGGCGTGTACGCCGACCCCCGGCGGATCATCGTCTGCTCGGGCTTCGTCCACGGTCTGTCCCTGCTCGGTAAGGTCCTGGCCGCGCGCGGGGTGCGGGCGGTGGCCACCGAGGCGTACGGCCTCGATGTGCACCGGAACCTGCTGACCGGGGCCGGGCTGCGGACCCCCGCGCTCGCGGTGGACGCGCGCGGCACGCGGACCGAGGACCTGGCGGAGCTGTCCGCCCCGGCGGGCGCCCGTGGCGTCGGCGCGGTACTGCTGACACCCGCGCACCAGTTCCCGACGGGTGTGGCGCTCCACCCCGACCGGCGCGCGGCGGTTGTGGACTGGGCGCGCGGTACGGGCGGGCTGATCGTGGAGGACGACTACGACGGGGAGTTCCGGTACGACCGCCAGCCCGTCGGCGCCCTTCAAGGGCTCGACCCCGAGCGGGTCGTGTACGTCGGCACGGCGAGCAAGTCCCTGGCGCCGGGGCTACGGCTCGGATGGCTGGTGCTGCCCGAGGAGTTGACCGGGGACGTGGTGGCGGCGAAGGGGGAGGTGGAGTGGGCGTCGAGCGCGCTGGACCAGCTCACGCTCGCGGAGTTCATCGCCTCGGGCGCGTACGACCGTCATGTCCGTTCCATGCGGCTGCGCTACCGCCGCCGCCGCGACCAGCTCGTGGAGGCGCTGGCGGACCGGGCGCCCGGCATCAGCGTGAGCGGGATCGCGGCCGGCCTGCACGCCGTCCTCGAACTGCCAGCCGGCAGCGAGCGGTCGGTCGTCGGGGCGGCGGCCTGGCAGGGGCTCGCGCTGGAGGGCATGTCCCACTTCACCCACCCCTCGGCCCCGCCGGGGCGCGACGCCCTGGTGGTCGGCTACGCCACCCCGCCGGACAGCGCGTGGACGGGCGCGCTGGACGCGCTGTGCCGCGTACTGCCGTGAGCCGCGCGGGGGGTCGCGCCGGGGGTCGCGGCTGGGGGCGGGCTCGTACCGCCGTACCGGGTCCGTAGGGAGTAACGGGGCGTGACAGCCCCTGGGGCCCGGCCTACGCTGATCATCACGGCATCGCGTGTCGGTCACCGTCCGGGTGAGGCATGGAGGTGTCCGTGAATTTGTCCTTACGGAGGCATTTCACCGTGCCAGTCCAGCTGAATCACACCATCGTCCATTCCAAGAACAAACGGGAATCCGCCGAGTTCCTCGCGCGGATCCTCGGCCTTGAGGTCGGGGACGAGTGGGGCCCGTTCATCCCCGTGGAACTGAGCAACGGCGTCACCCTCGACTTCGCGAACACTCCGGAAGAGTCCATCGTCACGCAGCACTACGCCTTCCTGGTCACCGAGGCCGAGTTCGACGGGATCTTTCAGCGGATCCAGGACGCCGGGCTCACGTACTACGCCGATCCGCACCGCGAGCGACCGGGCGAGATCAACCACAACGACGGTGGGCGCGGCATGTACTTCCTGGATCCCGCGGGTCACGCGTTGGAAGCGATCACCCGCCCCTACGGATCAGGCGCGAGCTAGGGCGTGTTGCGAAAGTCCCGCCTGGCTCGCGACGCCCGGCACGCACGCTCGCCGCGTTGTCGGAGTCGTCCACGTACGTCCAGTACGCGGACGATCCTCCGCCTTGCGATCGCACGCACCGGACGCCGCGAGCCCCGCCCTGCGGGCGGACGGCGCTACTTTCGCAACACGCCCTAGGCCCTGCCCGGACCCACAAGAACCCGACCCACACCGCGTCGCCCCCCCGGGGCCCGCCCCCGGGCGGACGGCGTCGGCCGGTGCGCCGCACGAGAGTTCGCGGGTCGTGGTGGTCTGCCCCGTATGGTCCGCGGGCACTGAGGGCGCGCGGCTCGCGCCGCTTCGGTCGGTACGTGCCGTACCGGCGAACCAACCGTTTGCACCGGCCAATTGTAGTTATACAATCCCACCGCGGAATTGTGATCGCGGCACCGAAAACCGGGGGGTTACGGACATGGGATTCGAGCAGGGGTGGGCTCCGTCGCACGGCGGGCCGACCGCCTCCATGCAGCTCAACAGGGTCCCCGACGAGGACCGCCCGCCCGTGTCGCCGCCGGGCGGGGGCGCCCCCAATCTCGCGTCGACGCCGGCCCAGAAGCGCGCGGCCGCGAACACGATCGAGACGGAACTCCAGCCGAACACCAAGAAGGCCGGAGACTGGGCCGACGGGTCGATGACCAGCGCGATCAGTGCTTTCTCCGGCTGGGCCACCGCCACCGGGCTGAAGACGGTGCAGACCACCTGGGAGAGCCAGGTGAAGACTCTCGTGGGACGGCTGAACACGGAGAAGGGCGCCCTGCGGGCGACGGTGACCATCTTCACGCAGACCGATGTCGACCGTCGCGGCACCATCAGTGGCATCCCGTCGAACTTCGACAAGTACTGACCGACGTACTGACGTTCCGACGCGCGGACACCGAACCGCCGCCCCGTCGCGCCGCGTCCCGATGTCAGGACCGTGTGACGTACCCACGTAGTCTCCCGGGGGAAAGACCAGCATGCTGACGTATTACGAGGTCATGACCACCGACTTCGGTGGGCTGAACACCGCCGCCGACAAGTGGCAGGAGATGGCCGAGGAGTTCCACAAGGTCGAGAAGCGCTACCGCGACAGCGTGCAGAAGATCACCATGGACGGCACCTGGCTGGGCGACAGCTCCGTCCGCGCGCACACCAACTTCGCCGCGACGCGCTACGAGTACACGGCCGCACAGACCCAGGCGAAGGCGACCGCCACCCTGCTGCGCAACGCGCACCAGCAGTTCACCGAGCTCAAGAAGCAGTTGGAGAACGCCCGCGCCGACGCGATCAAGGCCGGTATGAAAGTCTCGGAGCAGGGCAACGTCGCGTTCGACTACGCCGCGCTCACCGAAGCGGAGCGCGCCGCGACCCGGCACGACCCCGACTACGCCAAGAGCATCCGGGAGAGCGAGCAGTCCTGGGTGGAGTACATCAAGTCGTGTGTCAAGGCGGTCGATGACGCCGACAAGGACCTGAAGAAGGACCTGGAGGCCGTCGTCAAGGACGGCCAGGGAAGCAAGAACGACGCAACGCCCGGTACCGGCTTCAACGGCGACGCCGGCGCGGTGGCGAAGTCCGACGACAAGCAGAAGCAGGATCGCCTCGACCTCGCGTGGCTCGAAAAGCGCGACAACGAGACCCTTGACGACTACATCAAGCGCCTGCAACGCGACGGCATGACCCGCCTCACCGGCAACCCCGAGCTGGCGAAGCTGGTGTCGCAGGTGTCGAACGGCGCGATCACGGTGGGCGCGTTCGCCGGCGCCCTCACCGCGGCCGGCCTGTACTCGTACAAGCTGGTCAAGGTGATGAAGGGGCAGATCCCCAACGCCCCGGGCACCCTGATCAGCCGCACGATCAACACACGTCTCGCGGGTGCGCCTCCGGGCAGTCTGCTCGGCCGTGTCCCGCCCGGCATGATCACGGCACTGACCGGATCGGACGAAGCGGCCATGTTCGGCGGCTACATGCGCAACGGCGCCTTCTTCATGCCGACGGCCTCCGAGGCCAACCTGGCCAGGGTGGCGTCGCAGGGCGGCCTGGCGAACGCCGCGAAGGCGGCGGGCTGGCTGCGCGGAGCCGGCGTGGTGGGCGGTGTCGCGTCGACGGCGTACGGCGTCGCGAACCTCGCGACGTACGACACCGACATGATCAAGGCGAATCCGTCGAAGTTCGCGACCGACCTCACCGGGACCGCGTTCAGTGCCTCGATGACGGCTCTGACCGTGGCCCCCAACCCGGTTACGCTCGGTCTGGCCGTCGGTACCGGTGCGGCCTACGCGGGGGCCCTGATCTGGGACAACCACGAGGCCATCGGCAAGGGCATCGAAAAGGCCGGGGACTGGGTCGGCGACAAGGCGTCGGACATCGGAGACGGTATCGCCGGCGGGGCGAAGAAGCTGGGCAGCGCCCTCAACCCGTTCGACTGAAGGAGACCGATGCATACCGCCACCGCCCCGATCACGCTGGAGTTCTGGAAGGAGGGCCGCACGCACGAGCGGCGCGCCGGCTACCGGGGCACCTCACCGGAGTTCGGCGAGATCGTGCTGACCTCCCCGCTGCCCAGGAAGACCACCCCGGGCAGCGTGGTCTCCGAGGTACGCGGCACCCTCATCCCCACCGCGACGTTCGAGACCCGCGGCATCCACACCGAGGCGGCGGACCTGCCGACGCTCAACCGGTCCACCCTCAGGGTCGGCGACGCGATGGTGTACCTGCGGCGCAACCGCTTCGCGCTGACGCACAAGGCCCGTGCCCTGCACTTCAAGTACGGCGGGGACCACTACCGGCTGTGGGCGGTCAACCGGAAGCAGTACGTGCTGCGGCGGGAGGCCGACAACGAGGACCCGGGCGTCTCCGTCACGGCCAAGCAGTCCGGTATCGGCGCGGGCAAGAAGCTGGTGGTGGGGTTGACGGGCCGGGCCGTCGCCGCGGACATCGCGCTCGTCACGCTCTTCGCCGGTGTGGACCGCGCCCCGCTGACCAGGGGCGGCGCCATACGGTCCGCCTTCGCGCGGTCCACCCGGCTCTTCGCGGAGAGCCAGTCCTGAGCGCGTTCCGGCTGGAACACGGTGCCGTGTCCCGGCTGGAACGCGGCACCCGACGACCCATCCGACCAGTAGCAAAGCGAGTGTTCCGCCCATGCCTTCGTACGACATCACCCGGCCCCGTTTCCGGCTGACCGACGAGCACGTCATCGTCCTCACCGAGCTGGCGACCGACCGGCCCGTGCCCGACGAGTACACCGCGGCCAGGGACGAACTACGGCGGTGCGGTCTGCTCAGCCAGGACGGTGAGCTGTCCGTTCTGCTGCTGCCCCTGATGAAGACGCTGGTCAACCCGGTCGTGGTCATCTCGCTGGAGGCCACGGGCCGTCAGGGCACCCTGAACCACGGGCTGATCATCGGGGACGACCATGTGGTCGCCCACCAGTCCTGGCCCGGCGAGCGTGAGGCCGAGTACACGACGGTCGAGCCGAAAACGCTGGTCTGGGCGATGGCGAACATGGTGAACCTCCAGCAGTCCGCCGCCGTGCGCGACGCGGGGCTCGCCGTCGTGGAGACCACCATGGCAACGCTCGAAGCGGGCGTCGGCAGTGTGGCGGACGTCCCCGCCGCCGCGTCCGGCGGAACGGAGCGGGAGCACATCCGCGCCGCCCTGGAGTCGGCCGGCACCCTGGAAGAACCGGCGCTCGCGCTCTTCGCCGACATGATCGGCGAGCTGCGGTCGAGCTGGCGCATGACCGCGGCCTGGCGGGGCCGGGACGGTGGCCAGGACGGCGTCGCGGTCCGCGGCTTCGGCGTCTGGGACTGCGGCCCGCTGGGCTACTGGCACCGCGAGCTGCCCGCGGAGCCGGTCGCCCCGGGGCAGGTCGGCCCCGAGAGCACGGTGCGGCTGACGCGGACGGACGCGAAGCGGGTCTGGGAGATGATCACGGATCTGCTGCCGGCGGAGGGCGAGATCCGGCGCGCCGCCTGAACCGCGCCGCCTGAACCGCGCCGCCGGAGCCGCGCCGCCGGACGGCAGCGCCCCGGTCGGCCGGGACGGATCATCTCAAAAGGTACGTACGCGTTCCAGTGGGGCAGTGGTCGAGGAATGACCTCGTACCGCCCCTACGGCAGCGCGGTGGGGCCGCTTATTGTGGTCCCAACAACGGGGGAAGGGGCGGGGACATGGCCGCTACGCGTCAACGGAGACTGAGGTCGAGCACGGTCGTGCTCGGGAGCATGGGGGTCCTCGCCGTCACGATCACGTCCTGCGGCTCGGACCCGGACAAGCGGTGCGCCGACCGGACGACCCGGCAGACCCTGCCCAGCTCCGAGTGCAAGAGCGGCGGCAGCGGCTCGTACTACTACGGCGGATCGAGCAGCAAGGGCAAGGTCGACGGCGGCAGCTTCGACAAGTCGGCCGTCGACCGGGGCGGAATCGGCTGCTCCTCCGGCTCCGGTGGCGGCTGAGTGGTCCTGGCCTGCCGACCGTCGACGCGCTGATGAAACGTCACACCACTGAGCCCCGCCCCGACTGGCAGCGGATTGTCGAGGAACAGGGCGTCATCTACCCGCTCACCCGCTACCCGGACGACTCGCTGCGGCCGTACTGGGACGAGAGCGCCTACTACTCCTTCACGCTGCCCGAGGTCGAAGCGCTCGAAGAGGTCGTCGAAGAACTGCACGCGCTGTGCCTGGGCGCCGCCGCGCATATCGTCGAACACGACCGCTTCGCCGACCTCGGCATCACCGACCCCCGGCTCGCCGCCCTGATAGCCGAGTCCTGGCGGCGTCGCGCCGAACTGCCCTCCATCTACGGGCGGTTCGATCTGCACTACGACGGCACGGGTCCGGCCAAGATGCTGGAGTACAACGCCGACACCCCCACCTCACTGGTCGAGGCCGCGAGCGCCCAGTGGTTCTGGATGGAGGACCGCTTCCCCCACGCCGACCAGTGGAACTCACTGCACGAACGTCTGGTCGCCGCCTGGAAACGGCAGTCCGGCCTCCTCCCGCCCGGCCCGGTGCACTTCGCGCACTCCGACGGCGACGAACTGGGCGAGGACCTGATGACGGTCGCGTATCTGCGCGAGACCGCCGAGCAGGCCGGCCTGGACACGGAAGCGCTCTCCGTCGAACAGATCGGCTGGGACCGGCTGTCGGGCCGTTTCGTGGACGACCGGCTGCGCTTCATCCGCAGCTGCTTCAAGCTCTACCCCTGGGAGTGGCTGGCCACCGACCGCTTCGGCCCGTACGTCCAGGACACCCTGGACAACGGCGGCGGTACGGGCACCACCTGCTGGATCGAACCCGCCTGGAAGATGCTCCTCTCCAACAAGGCGCTCCTGGCGATCCTCTGGGAACTCCACCCCGGCCACCCCAACCTGCTGCCCTCCTACCTCGACGGCCCCCGCGAACTGGCCGCCTCCCGAGGCTATGTGGCCAAGCCCCTCCTCGGCAGGGAAGGCGCGGGCGTCACGATCCACGAGCCGGGGGCGCCCCCGGTGCTACGCGACGAGCCCTGCTGCTACCAGGAGTTGGCGCCGCTGCCCGACTTCGACGGCAACCGCGTGGTGCTCGGCGCGTGGGTGGTCGAGGACGAGGCGGCGGGCCTCGGTATCCGCGAGTCCTCGGGCCTGATCACCGACGAGTACGCCCGCTTCCTGCCGCACGTGATCCTCTAGGGCGGGTCGCGCCCGGGTCCTGTCCGACCGGACAGGACCCGGACCCTCCGGACGCGGGCGCACGCGCGTGTTGAACTCCGCCGGGCAGACAGGACTTCCGAAACACGCCCTAGTCGGCCAGCACCGCCCGGAGCTGGTCCAGGCCCCAGTCCAGATCCTCCTTGCTGATCACCAGCGGCGGCGCGATCCGGATCGTGGAGCCGTGCGTGTCCTTCACCAGCACACCCCGGTCCATCAGCCGCTCCGAGATCTCCCGGCCCGTCCCGTGCGACGGCACGATGTCCACCCCCGCCCACAGGCCCCGGCCGCGTACCGCCTCCACGGCGCCGCCGCCCGTCAGCAGGCCCAGTTCGTGGTGGAGATGATCACCCAGCTCCGCCGCGCGCTGCTGGAACTCGCCCGACCGCAGCATCGCGATGACCTCCAGCGCCACCGCGCAGGCGAGCGGATTGCCGCCGAAGGTCGAGCCGTGCTCGCCGGGGCGGTACACGCCGAGGACATCGGCCGAGGACACCACCGCAGACACCGGCACCACCCCGCCGCCCAGCGCCTTACCGAGGACATACATGTCGGGCACCACGCCCTCGTGCTCACAGGCGAAGGTCTTCCCCGTCCGGCCCAGGCCCGACTGGATCTCGTCCGCGACGAAGAGCACGTTCCGCTGCCGGGTCAGCTCCCGCACCCCGGCGAGATAGCCCGCCGGCGGCACCAGGACCCCGGCCTCGCCCTGGATCGGCTCCAGCAGCACGGCCACCGTGTTCTCGGTCATCGCCGCGTCCATCGCGGTGAGATCCCCGTACGGAACGATCTCGAAGCCGGGCGTGTACGGGCCGAAGTCCGCCCGCGCCTCCGCGTCCGTCGAGAAGCTGACGATCGTGGTCGTACGGCCGTGGAAGTTATTGGCCGCGACGACGATCTTCGCCATGCCGTCCGGCACGCCCTTGACCCGGTAGCCCCACTTCCTGGCGGTCTTCACCGCGGTCTCCACCGCCTCCGCGCCCGTGTTCATGGGCAGCACCATCTCCATGCCGCACAGCTCGGCCAGCTGTGTACAGAAGTCCGCGAACCGGTCGTGGTGGAACGCGCGAGAGGTGAGCGTCACCCTCTCCAGCTGCGCCTTCGCGGCGTCGATGAGCCTCCTGTTGCCATGGCCGAAATTGAGCGCCGAGTACCCGGCCAGCATGTCGAGGAAGCGCCGCCCCTCGACATCGGTCATCCAGGCGCCGTCCGCCGAGGCGACCACGATGGGCAGCGGGTGGTAGTTGTGCGCACTGTGGGCCTCCGCCGAGGCGATGGCACTCTCCGTTGTCGACACGGGTTTCTCCGATCGGTCAGGACAAGCTGTGCGGGACAAGCTCTGCGGTACAAGCTGTGCGGTACAAGCTCTGCGGTGCGGGCGGGGTGAGGCCCTACTTTCTATCGTCGCTCGCAGTGTGGACGAGGAAACCTTGCCCTGGGCATGCCCTGGCTGAACAGAGGCCGGACGCCGGGCGACCGCCGGCCCCGCCGTCCGCCTCCTCTCCGCACCGTCCCCGCCCGGTCTTCGCCCCCTACTCCGTTCCCGACCTGTCGGTCGTACCTGAGAGAATGGTGAACATGGCCTCTGATCGTCCCCGCGCGCTCTCCGGAATCCAGCCCACCGCAGGCTCGTTCCACCTCGGGAACTACCTCGGCGCGGTGCGCCAGTACGTCGCGCTGCAAGAAACCCACGACGCCTTCTACATGGTCGTCGACCTGCACGCGATCACCGTTCCCCAGGACCCCGCCGAGCTTCGCGCCAATACCCGTCTCGCCGCCGCGCAGCTGCTCGCCGCCGGTCTCGACCCGCAGCGCTGCACGCTCTTCGTCCAGAGTCATGTGCCCGAGCACGCGCAGCTCGCCTGGGTCATGAACTGCATCACCGGCTTCGGTGAGGCCTCCCGGATGACGCAGTTCAAGGACAAGTCCGCGAAACAGGGCGCGGACCGCGCCACGGTCGGGCTCTTCACGTACCCGATCCTCCAGGTCGCCGACATCCTGCTGTACCAGGCGAACGCAGTCCCGGTCGGTGAGGACCAGCGGCAGCACGTCGAGCTGACCCGCGATCTCGCCGAGCGCTTCAACAGCCGCTTCGGACCGACGTTCACGGTCCCGGCGCCGTACATCCTCAAGGAGGTCGGGAAGATCTACGACCTCCAGGACCCGGCGGCCAAGATGAGCAAGTCGGCGTCCACCCCCAAGGGCCTGATCAATCTGCTCGACGAGCCGAAGGCCACCGCGAAGAAGATCAAGAGCGCGGTCACCGACACCGGCTCGGAGATCCGGTTCGACACCGAGAACAAGCCGGGAGTGAGCAATCTGCTCACGATCTACTCCACGCTCACGGACACCACCGTCGCTGAGCTGGAGGAGAAATACACTGGTAAGGGCTACGGTGCGCTGAAGACGGACCTGGCGGACGCGATGGTCGAGTTCGTCACCCCGTTCAGGTCGCGCACCCAGGAGTATCTGGACGATCCGGAGACGCTGGACTCGATCCTGGCCGAGGGCGCGGACAAGGCCCGTACGGTCGCGGCCGAGACCCTGGCGCAGACCTACGACAGAGTCGGCTTCCTCCCCGCCAAGCACTGACGGAGTACGGGCCGCGCACCGACGGAGTACTGGCGCGGTACCGAGGAGCACCGGCGGCGCACCGGCGCGGAGGCCGCCCCGGAGCGGAGACACCGGAGGTCAGTGGGGTGCACGAGCACGGAACGCCACCGCGTCCCACGGCTCCGGTCGCCGCTGGCGGGCCGGGCGGTGCGACCGTCACACTGGCGAGCGGCGGCGAAGACACAGACCATCGACACATGGACCACGGGACTGAGGAGATCGATGTGGGGACCGTAACGCTCGGCGTTTCGATCGCGGTCCCGGAGCCGTACGGGAGCCTGATCCAGGACCGGCGTGCGGGCTTCGGTGACCCCGCCGCACACGGCATTCCCACGCATGTCACGCTGCTGCCGCCCACCGAGGTCGACGCGTCGGCGCTGCCCGCGATCGAGGCGCATCTCGCCGCAGTCGCGTCGGCCGGCAGGCCGTTCCCGATGCGGCTGTCCGGCACCGGCACGTTCCGCCCGCTCTCACCGGTGGTCTTCATCCAGGTGGTCGAAGGCGCGTCGGCCTGCACCTGGCTCCAGAAGCGGGTCAGGGACTCGTCGGGACCGCTCGTCCGTGAGCTCCAGTTCCCGTACCACCCCCATGTGACGGTGGCGCACGGCATCGCCGAGGAGGCGATGGACCGGGCCTACGAGGAGCTGTCCGAGTACGGCGCGGCCTGGAGCTGCACCTCCTTCGCGCTGTACGAGCAGGGCGCGGACGCCGTATGGCGCAAGCTGCAGGAGTACGCGTTCGGCGGTGGCGGGGAGGTCTCGGGGGTGCCCCCACAGAGCACCCCCGCCGACCGGCCGACCACCCTGCTCTGAGCCCCGCCCCTCCTCCGGGCCCCGCCCCTCCTCCGGGCCCCGCCCCTGCGCCGGGCCCCGCCCCTGCGCCTGCGCCGAGCCCCGGCGTCAGGACCCTTGCTTGCTCAGACCGGCAGCCTGCGGAACAGCGGGCGCGGCAGATGGCGCACCGCCGCCATCACCACCCGTAGCGCCCCCGGCACCCACACGGTCTCCGAGCGCCGTCGCAGCCCCAGCTCGATGGCCGCGGCCACCGCCTCCGGTGTGGTGGCCAGCGGTGTTTCCGGCCGGCCGGCCGTCGTCCTCGACCGTACGAAGCCGGGCCGTACGACCATGACCTGCACCCCCGTGCCGTACATGGCGTCCCCCAGCCCCTGCGCGAACGCGTCCAGGCCCGCCTTGCTCGACCCGTAGATGAAGTCCGCGCGGCGGGCCCGCTCGCCGGCCACCGACGACAGCACCACCAGCGAACCGTGCCCCTGCGTCTGCATCGCGCCCGCGCACACCAGCCCCGCCGAAACCGCGCCGGTGTAATTGGTCTGCGCCACCCGGACCGCCGCAAGCGGCTCCGCCTCGTCGTGCGCCTGGTCGCCGAGGACCCCGAAGGCGAGCAGCACCATATCGATGTCGCCCTCCGCGAAGACCTTGCCCAGCACTTCTGCGTGCGAGCCCGGGTCCAGGGCGTCGAAGGCGACGGTACGGACGTCCGCGCCCAGAGTCCGCAGCCGGTCGGCGGCGGTGTCCAGGGCGGGGGAGGGACGGCCCGCCAGCCAGACCGTACGGGCACGGCGGGCGATCAGCCGGCGCGCGGTGGCGAGCCCGATCTCCGACGTACCGCCGAGGATGAGCAGGGACTGCGGGGTGCCGAAGGCGTCCTTCATGAATCGCTCCTCAGGGGGCAACAGGGCAACGGGGCAGCAGTGCACACAGGCACTCACAGGCACTTATGGCTATGGCTAGAGCGACAGGCGGCGTGACAGGTCCGAGGTGAAGACCGCGCGCGGATCGAGCTCGGCTCGCAGCGCCCGGAACTCGTCCAGCCTCGGATACATGGCGGCCAGCAGATCCGGCCGCAGCCGGGCGTCCTTCGCGAGACAGACCCGGCCCCCGGCCGCCGCGACGTCCTCGTCCAGCTCGTCCAGGAACGGGCCGAGACCGGTCAGCCCCGCGGGCAGGTCCAGGGCCAGCGCCCACCCGGCCATCGGAAACGACAGCCAGCCCGGATCCGCCTCCCCGAACCGTCTGAGTTCGGCGCGGAAGGACGAGCAGCCCCGGCGCGCCACCCGCTCCACGATCCGCCGCAGGGCCTCCTCCTGCCCGTACCCGACGACGAACTGGTACCGGACGAAGCCGTCGCGCCCGTAGATCCGGTTCCAGTGCGGCACGCCGTCCAGCGGATGGAAGAACGCCGCGAGCCGTCGCAGCTCCCCGGTCCTTCCGCGCGATGGCGCCGCGCGGTATCCGACCGCGTTGACGAGCCCGAGCGCGGTCCGTCCCAGCAGCCCGGGCAGTACGAGCGCGGGCGCGGCCGTGAGATCTCCCGGCCGCAAGGGGAGCGGGCGATGGACCAGCGGGCGCCGCCGGGCGCGCGCGGGGAGGGCGTCCAGCGGCGCGTGGTCCCCTCGGAGCAGCACCGCGCGCCCCAGAGCCGCCCCCCGGGCCAGCAGATCGATCCGGGCGGCCGCGTACCGATGGTGGTCGCCGTCGCCGTCGCCGTCGTTGTCGCGGTCCCGGTCGCCGTCACGGGGAAGGGAGGCGGCGAGCCGGGCCAGCAGATCGTCCAGATCCCTGGCCCGTTCGGTGTCGACGGACATCAGGGACGTCGCCACGCGGTCCAGCCGTACCGTCGCCGAGAGGATCACTCCCGTCAGCCCGAGCCCGCCCGTCGTCGCGTCGAAGAGCGGGGTGCCGCGCGGGACGGTGCGTACCTCACCGTCGGCGGTCAGCAGCTCCACCGACAGGACATGGCGGGCGAAGGAACCGGCCGCGGGATGGTTCATGCCGTGGATGTCGGCGCCGATCGCCCCGCCGACCGTCACATGGCCCGTGCCCGGCATCACCGGCACGAACCACCCCAGCGGCAGCAGCACCTCAAGGAGACGGCGCAGACTCACGCCCGCGCCGCACACGACGACGCCCGTGTCCGCGTCGATGGAATGGATCCCGTCCAGCGCGGTCATGTCGAGGATCGCGCCGCCGGCGTTCCGCGCCGCGTCGCCATGGGCCCGGCCGAGGCCGCGGGCGATGGAACCACGGCTTCCGGTTGCGCGTACGGCGGCGACCGCCTCCTCGTACGAACGGGGCCGGATCAGCAGGGCGGTCGTCGGGGCGGTACGGCCCCAGCCGGTGAGGGAGACGAACGGGTCGACGCCGCCGTCCGCAGGGGCGACGTCAGAAGCGGTAGGGGCGTCGGTGTCGAGGGCGGTGTCGGCAGACATGGTGGTGACCGTATCGCCCCATACTGCATTCTTTGTGGCCTTTGTCGTGACGCCCGCGCTTGTTTTCCGATCAGGGGGTACACGTCGTTCATGGACTGGCTGAAGAAACTGCCCCTTGTCGGCCCGTTCGTGGCGAGGCTGACGCGGACGCACGCCTGGCGTTCGTACGAGACGCTCGACCGCGTCCACTGGACGCGGCTGGCCGCCGCCATCACCTTCATCAGCTTCATCGCGCTCTTCCCGCTGATCACCGTGGGCGCCGCGATCGGCGCCGCGCTGCTCAGCCAGAGCCAGCTGGACCGGCTCCAGCACAGCATCACGCAGCAGGTCCCCGGCATCTCCCAACAGCTGGACATCAGCGGTCTGGTGGCCAACGCGGGCACGGTCGGGGTGGTGGCCGGCGCGGTGCTGCTCTTCACCGGGATCGGCTGGGTCGGCTCCATGCGGGAGTGCCTGCGCGCCGTCTGGGAGCTGGACGATACGAAAGAAGGCAATCCGTTCCTGCTCAAGGGCAGGGACGCGGTGTCGCTCGTCGGTCTGGGGGCGGTCGGGCTGGCCTCACTGGGGGCCTCCGGCTTCGGCTCGACCGCCGTCGGCTGGACCGCCGACCGGCTCGGCATCCCCCAGAACGGCGCGGGCGGCGCACTGCTCCAGACCGCCGCCCTCGTCGTGGCGGTCCTCGCCGACTTCGTGCTGCTGCTGTACGTGCTGACGCTGCTGCCCCGCGTCCATCCGCCGCGCCGCCGGCTCGTCGTCGCCGGGCTCATCGGCGCCATCGGCTTCGAACTGCTCAAGCTGCTGCTCGGCGGCTATATGAGGGGCGTGGCGGCGAAGAGCATGTACGGCGCGTTCGGGGTGCCGGTGGCGCTGCTGCTGTGGATCAACTTCACGGCGAAGCTGCTGCTGTTCTGCGCCGCCTGGACGGCGACGCGCGGCAAGGCGGACGAGGCGGCCGCGGCGGACGGGACGGGCGACGGAGAGACCGGGCCGGAGATCGAGCAGAGGCGGGACAACGGCAACGGCAACCGCGCCGCCGGGGCTACTCGCGCGAACGGCGACCGCGCCTGCGGGGCTAATCGCGCGAACGGCGACGGACCAGGTCGGGCAGCGGCCAGCGCCGGTTGACCAGGAACACCGCGCCTCCCAGCACCACCAGCACCCCGCCCGCGACGGCGAGAGCCGTCCCGACACCGCCCGTGCCCTCGCCGTTCGTGGCCGCGAGCTTGGCGGGCCCGGTGGCCGTACCGGCTCCGGCCGAGTCCGCTCCCACGGGGGTGGGGCTCGGAGAGGCGTTCGTACGGGCGGACTTGGGCGGCACCAGCTCACCGACCGGAGTCACCTTCCCGGCCGCCGAGAAGCCCCAGTCCAGCAGCCGCGCCGTCTCCTGGTAGACCGCCTGGCCCTCCGTGGAGGACGGGTTCATGACGGTGACCAGCAGCACCCTGCCGTCGCGCTCGGCGACGCCGGTGAAGGTCGCGCCCGCGTGGGTGGTGTTGCCGTTCTTCACACCGGCGATGCCCTTGTACGTGGGGACGCCGGGGGCGCCGGTCAGCAGCCGGTTGGTGTTCTGGATCTCGAACGAGTCGCGCTTGGGGTCCCCGTTCTTGTCCTTCTCGACCTTCTCGCCCTCCTTCGCCTGCTTCACGTCGCCGGGGAACTTGGCCGACACCGTCGAGCAGTACTCCCGGAAGTCCTTCTTCTGGAGGCCGGAGCGGGCGATCAGGGTGAGGTCGTACGCGCTGGAGACCTGGTTCTTCTCGTCGTAACCGTCGGGCGTCACCACACGCGTGTCCAGCGCCTGGAGCTCTTCGGCGTGCTTCTGCATGTCCTTGACGGTCTTGGGTACCCCGCCGTTCATCTCGGAGAGCACATGGACGGCGTCGTTGCCGGAGCGCAGGAAGACCCCCAGCCACAGATCGTGGACGGAGTACTTGAGGTTCTCCTTGACACCGACCAGGCTGCTGCCCGCGCCCACCGCCGCGAGATCGGTGGGCGCCACCTTGTACACCTCGTCCTTGGGCAGCTTGGGCAGCACCGTGTCCGCGAAGAGCATCTTGAGGGTGGAGGCCGGCGGGAGCCGCCAGTGGGCGTTGTGCGAGGCCAGCACCGCGCCCGACTCGGCGTCCGCGACGATCCAGGACCGGCCGCTCAGCTGCTTGGGCAGGACCGGCGCGCCCGCGCCGAGGTTCACCTGCGTACCCGCCCGGCCGAGCTTGGCCCCGCCGACCGTGGACATGGAAACGGGCGGCTTCGGCTGGTTGTTGTTGTCGGGCCCGTCGTTCTTGCCGTCCGCCGACGCGGGTACGGCGGTCATTACGGGAAGCAATGCGGCGGAGATGACCGTCAAGGCGGTCTTTTTCAGAGCGGACACGATCGAAAACGTACATGGCCCGCACCCCGGTGCCGACCCGGGTGGGCTGATCGGCCCCATTCCCGACCCCATTCCCCGCCCCATTCCCCGCCCTGTTTCCCGCTCTGTTTCCCGCGCGCGCGGATCCGATGACCGTATCGCTTGCCGACCCGGACGGGTGACCTCCGGACCCGGCCGCCCGCTCTCCGGACCCCGCTGCCGTCGCCCCGAGGGCGCCGGTGATACTGAATCCATGAAGCTCAACCGCCCCGTGTCCTGGTTCCTGCTCGTGTTCGGGGTGTGGAGCTGGTTCATCTGGATCACTTTCGTCAAGAACCTGTGGCAGGACGGCAGCGGACTCGCGTTCGACGACGCCGGTGATCCGACGGGGTACTTCTGGGTGCACCTGACGCTCGCCATCGTGTCCTTTCTTCTGGGGACGGCCGTTGGCGCCATCGGGTTCCGCGGTGTGCGCGCACTCCGGCGCGAACAGCGCGAGCACCGTGAAAATCTGGGATAAGGGGCCTGTTCGTGGTCGTCGTGATCGTTCTGGGGGCGCTCGCCGCCGTATCGCTGGTGGCAGCGGCGCACTGGTACATCTGGCGGCGCCTGGTGCGCGACACGACCAGCCCCGGCGGCCTCGCCCGCCGGCTGGGCACCGTCGCCGCGTTCGTGCTGCCGTTACTGTCGGTCGGCGCCGTGGTCTCGGGGCGCTCGGGGATGCCTTTCCGGGCACAGCAGGTGCTCGCCTGGCCCGGCTATCTGTGGCTGGCGACGCTGCTCTACCTGCTGCTCGCGGTGCTGGTGGGCGAGGTCGTACGGCCGCTGCTGCGGCGGCTGCTGGAGCGCCGGGGCCGGGACGCGTCCGCCGAGGCTGAGGTCCCGGCGGAGGCCGTCGCACGGACGCCGGTGGGCGCCGGCGCTGATACGGGCGCGGGCCCGGGCACGGTTCCTGGCACGGGCATATCCGACGGCGGTTCAGACCTGCCGGAACCGCCGGCCACCGGACCCACCCCCGCACTCACCCCCGAGCCCTCCCGTCGGCTGTTCGTGTCCCGTGTCGTCGGCGGCGCGGCTGCCACCGCCGCGCTCGCGACCGTCGGATACGGCACGTACGGCGTCCTGCGCGGCCCCCGCGTCAAGCGCGTCACCGTCCCGCTCGCCAAGCTGCCGCGCGGCGCCCACGGCTTCCGTATCGCCGTCGTCAGCGACATCCACCTCGGACCGATCCTGGGCCGCGCCCACACCCAGCGCATCGTGGACACCATCAACTCCACCCAGCCCGATCTGATCGCCGTCGTCGGCGACCTGGTGGACGGCAGCGTCGAGAACCTGGGCCCGGCGGCGGAGCCGCTGTCCGGTCTCACATCCCGGCACGGCTCCTTCTTCGTGACCGGGAACCACGAGTACTTCTCGGGCGCCGACGCCTGGGTCGACCACGTCCGTGAACTGGGCCTCCGGCCGCTGGAGAACGAGCGCGTGGAGATCCCCGGCTTCGATCTCGCCGGGGTCAACGACGTCGCGGGCGAGAGCGAGGGCGCGGGCCCCGACTTCGCGAAGGCGCTCGACGACCGCGACCGGGCCAGGGCGTCCGTACTCCTCGCCCACCAGCCCGTCGTCATCGACGACGCCGTGCGCTACGGCGTCGACCTCCAGCTCTCCGGGCACACCCACGGCGGCCAGCTGTGGCCGGGCAATCTTCTCGCGGAACTGGCCAATCCGACCGTCGCCGGTCTGGAGCGGTACGGCGACACCCAGCTGTACGTATCGCGCGGCGCGGGCGCCTGGGGCCCGCCGGTCCGGGTCGGTGCCCCCTCCGACATCACCATCGTGGAACTGGCCTCGCGGCAGGCCTGAGAGCCGCGCGCGTCCGGGATCCGGGACAGGCCCCAGGGCCTGTCCCGGATCCCGCGCGTTTAACACGACCGTTGCCTGTGCGACCCGGGTTTTCTCTTCCGCCGGGGATTCCCGTGTGGTTGGGTGAGCGCCATCACGGTCAGGGGTGGGCGTGATAGAGGGGCACAGCACATGCGGCCGATCCGTCTGCGGATACTCATCACATCTCTTGTGCTGGTGGTTGCGGGGGTGGGCGGCTGGCAGCTGCTTCCGTCCCGCGACGCCAACCAGAAAGCGATCACCGTCGGTACGACCGACGTGGTCACCTCGCTCGATCCGGCCGGCGCGTACGACGCCGGATCCTGGGCGCTGTTCAGCAACATCTACCAGTCACTGCTGACGTTCAAACCCAGTTCGGTCACGCCGGTCCCGGACGCCGCCCGCACCTGCGGCTTCATCGGGAGCGAACTCCGGGCCTACCGCTGCGAGTTGCGGGACGATCTTCAGTTCTCCAACGGCAACAAGATCACGGCGGAGGACGTCAAGTACTCCTTCGACCGCGTGCTCGCCATCAAGTCGAACGTCGGCCCGCAGTCCCTCTTCGCCACGCTCAAGTCGGTCGAGGCGGACGGTCTGACCGTCACCTTCCATCTCGACTCCCGTGACGCGACGTTCCCGCTGAAGGTCGCCACCGGCGCCGGTTCGATCGTCGACCACACCCGCTACCCGGCGAACGGGCTGCGCACGGACCCGGAGTCCGACGGGTCGGGGCCGTACGTCCTCAAGACGTACACCCCGGGCTCCACGGCGCATCTGGAGCCCAATCCGAGGTATCGCGGCGCGATCGCGGAGGTGGGCGGTCCCGTGGACATCACCTACTTCAAGAAGTCCGCCGAACTGGCCGCCGCCTGGAACGCCCGTACGGTCGATGTCACCCACCGCCAGCTGCCGCCGTCGCTCATCGCCGGGCTGGACGCGAGCAACGACGACATCCGGATGAACGAGGCCGACAGCGCCGAGATCCGCAACCTCGTCTTCAACGTGCGCAAGGGGTCGGCGATGGCCGACAAGGCGGTACGTCAGGCGGTCGCCGCGATCGTCGACCGGTCGAAGATCGCCTTCAATGTCTATGCCTCGACGGTCGATCCGCTCTACTCGCTCATCCCGCAGGGCATCACCTCGCACACCACACCGTTCTTCGACACCTATCCGGAGCCGGATCTGAAGCGGGCCAAGGAACTGCTGTCGGACGCGGGCGTGGAGACCCCGGTGACGTTCACGCTCGCGCACGCGGACGGCGGCTCGGCCGCGCCGGAGGCGACGGAGCTGCGCAAGCAGCTTGAGGCCACCGGGCTGTTCAAGGTGAAGATCGTCGAGCGGGAGTGGACGGCCTTCCAGAAGGGCTACACCAGCGGGCAGTACGACGCGTACACCGTCGGCTGGCTCCCGGACTTCCCGGACCCGGACAACTTCATCCAGCCTCTGGTCGGCCGCGACTCCACGCTGCACGCGGGGTACGTGAGCGACCGCGTCGACCGGCTGATCGAGTCCACCCAGCAGTACGGCGAACGCGCCCGCGCCTCGGAGGACTTCAGGTCCATCCAGAAGGCGGTGGCCGAGGATGTGCCGTTGCTGCCGCTGTGGCAGAAGAAGGACTACGTACTGAGCAGCGGTGATGTCACGGGCGCGCAGTATCTGTCGGAC
The DNA here is from genome assembly GCF_042789485.1 of Streptomyces sp. NPDC056835. Taxonomy (NCBI): domain Bacteria; kingdom Bacillati; phylum Actinomycetota; class Actinomycetes; order Kitasatosporales; family Streptomycetaceae; genus Streptomyces; species Streptomyces sp. NPDC056835. The sequence goes on along the minus strand of NZ_JBHUBB010000002.1, from coordinate 84,804 downwards.
GGGACCGGGATCTGGCGGCTGTGGCAGCTGGGCTGGCTCTGACGGCGGGAAGCCCGGGCTGACGGCGGGAAGTCCGGACCGACGGTGGGAAGTCCGGGCTGACGGTGGGCTGGGGCTGACCCGCCGGTCAGCTCTGGCCGCTCGGCTTCCGGGAGGCGCGCGTCGCGGCCACCTCTGCCATCCCGGGCAGGAAGTCCTCGAACAGCTCATGCACTTCCCGTACGAGCGGCCGCAGCACCCGGAACCGCGAGAGCGCGATGCCCCTGCTGGTCAGCCGGGCGCCGCGCTCCGCGAGCCGGCGTGACCGCTCGCTGTCCTCGGAGCGGTCGAAGACCCAGTACAGGACCAGTCCCATCTGGGCCAGCCACATCAACTCCGGGAGCAGGTCCGCCAGTTCGTCCGCGACCTTCGCCTTGGAACCGGCCAGCACCTCGCGGTGGACGGCGACCGCCGCGTCGCGCGCGTGTTCCGATTCGGGAGAGAAGGGGCTCAGCGGGCTCTCGGGGTCGGCGGCGTTCTTGAAGAACTGCGCGGCGAACTCGTGGTACGGGGTCGCGACATCGATCCAGACGTTCAGCACGCCGGCCATGCGCGCCTCCAGATCGGTCTCCCGGTCGAGCACGGCCCGCGCCGCCAGCCGGTGTTCGGCGCCGATCCGGTCGTAGAAGCCCTGGACCAGATGTTCCTTGGACGAGAAGTAGTAGTACGCGTTCCCGACCGAGACCCCGGCCTCCGTGGCGATGGCCCGCATGGTCGTCTTGTCGAAACCGCGCTCCCGGAAGAGCCGGAGCGCGGTTTCGAGGATGAGCGTGCGGGTCTGCTCGCTCTTGGGGACCGGGGCTTTCAGGGGCTTTGGGACCTGCGGGGCCGTGGACCGCCGCACTCCGCGTGCGTCCTTCCGGTCCTGCTTCCGGTCCTGCTTCTGGTCCTTCTCGTCCTTCACACCGACCGAGCCTAATGCGAAGGAGCGGGTGCTTCGCACGCCCCTTCGCACGGGGCCGCCGTCAGTTCCCGGTACTTGGCGGCGGCGAGCACAGTGACCCGGGCGAAGGGCGCGCCGGCCGGTGTGGACAGCCAGTGGGCCTTGGGCCGGTGCTCGGCCAGCGCCCAGAGGCAGACGATCCAGGCGGCGGTCCCGCGATAGATCTGGCCGCCGTCACCGATGACCGTGATCTCCTTGAGCGTGCTGCCGTGATCGAGGTCCGGATACCGCCGCCGCGCCTCCTGCGAGGCGGCGGGCACCGGGTCGATCGGTACGAGTTGGGGCTGCCGTGTCAGCCAGTACCGCAGATGGACACAGAGCGGGCAGTGCGCGTCGTACAGCAGGGTCAGCCGTCGGACAGGCAGCCGGTACGCGGGCCGGGCCATGGCGGCTCACGTCCCAGTGGCCGGCGTGATCCGTGGACCGGGGCCGGAGCCCTTGCCCATGGGACCCGTCCAGCCCTGCGGCGGCACCGGCGGCGTCTGCTCGCGCTCCATGATCCCGCGCCGCCGGATCTTGTTGAGTACGTACACGTTCCCGAGGTGCATCACTCCGAGTACGAGCAGTACGACCCCCACCTTCACCGACAGCGCCTCGAAGAGCCCCCGGGCGTGCTCCACGGTGTCGGCGGACTTCAGATAGAGCGTGACGAAGCCGAGGTTGACGAGGTAGAAGCCGACCACCAGCAGGTGATTGACGGCGTCGGCGAGCTTCTCGTTGCCCTGGAGTACGTCGGCCAGAAAGACGCGCCCGTTCCGGCTCAGCGTCCGGGCCACCCACACGGTCAGCGCCAGGCTGATCACCAGGTAGACCACATACGCGACAACAGTGAGGTCCATCCCCCCACCCTCCCTTTGAACGTGTTCAAAAGCTGGTGTCATGGACTGTAGACCTACTTTTGAACGTGTTCAAGCCAATGCCCGTGCGGTACGGGACACATGGGAAGGTGTGCGGGAGGTACGCCGGGAACACCCGGAAAACCGGGGGCCGGGCGGCGGCGCATCGGGAAGACCCCTACGACCGCGCCCCTGCGCGCCCCGGCTTCGGGCTGACGCGGGACGATGGGCCGTACCCACGTCCTGGCGGAGGGGCCGGAGACAGAACCGGATCGGGCTCTACGAACCCTGCCCGTCCTGCCCCGCACGGCGAACGTGCACCACGCCCGCGTCCAGGTCTACCCGGAAGGGCGGCTCCTCCGCCGGCCTGACGTTCTTGCGCACCCGCTCCTGTTCCATGGCACGTTTGCCGTCCTGCGCCCCGGGAGTGATCTGTTGCGCGAAGTCCATACCGATGGAGGACAGGCCCTTGCGCTTGCGCCAGTAGACCCAGCCCCGCCGCTCCATCCACAGCAGCGCGCGGTCCGCGACGAACGCAGCCGCACCCAGCGCGACCGCTCCCCCTGCGATCTGCCACACCGCGCTCGTCATGCCGGATGAACTCGCGGGGCGCACCCGGCGTTCCCATGCCGACGGCCGACGGCCGACATTCGGCGGCGGCCTGATGCGGGTCGACGGTGAACTGAACGGTGCTCATGGGCTTGTGACCTCCGAGGGAGGTATTCGGGCGACTTCGCTCACTCCGTCAGCACGGGTAACGGTCCTCCACGATGGAAGCGATCATGTCCGCCGACTCGTCGGGCGGCGCTGCCATGGCCGTCAGCAGATCGTAGGCATTGCTTGCCGCACGCACATCGTCGGCCTCGGCCAGCAGATAGCCACGTGGGAACCCGTCGACATGGGTCACACTGCGCCCTCGTCGAAGGACAACAGGCCGAAGGGGCTTCCCCAACCGTGGTGGCGGTCGCTGTCAGGGATGATCTGCACGACGTGCGGGGGTGTCCGAGCCAGGTCCTGGAGAGAGCTGAGTTGCTTCCGCATAATGGCCTCGCTGCCCACCGTGTTCCGGAGGACGGATTCATTCAGGATGATCCACAACCGCGTTGGATCGTTCCGCTCAAGGATGCGCTGCCGCTCGACGCGCGCCGTAACGAGTTCCTCAAGGTTGGTCGGGCGGCCGCTTCGCAGTACGGCTCGCGCGTACTCCTCTGTCTGTACGATCCCGGGCAGTAGCTGCGGATGGAACATTCGCAGTGCGGCAGTCGTCCACTCCAGCTCCGCGTACTGACGGAACCATGGCGGAAAGGCATACCGGAGGACGAGCGGCCAGAGGCGGACGAAGCGCCCCTGGGAATGGGCGAAGGTCCGGTCGCACGCTTCGGCGAAAGTCAGGGGCGGCACGCGCTGCCCGGCCTCGATCTTCGCCACGAGTGAGTAACTACAGCAGGCTTCTTTGCCGTGAACCCTCGAATGGTCATTGGACACCTTTCGGAGTCCAAGTTGCCTACCTGTTGAGCACGCTCGCGGACTTCGAAGATTGGACACATAAAGCGAGCGCGAGATAACGGAAGGTACATCTGTCATGACCGAACAAGCCACCGATACGAGGATGAGTGACCCGGACGAGTTGGCCACGCTGAGTGGGGCAGGTGCTGCCGGGGCCGATGTATGTGGGCTGCGGGCGGGGGTGGTTGGCCGCGTGAGGGGCAGCGAGGCGCGGAGGCGCCTGTCTCTGTTGATCGCCGCGTTCGGCATGGACGGTGTGCTCGTGGTGAAGAAGGGCGTCCGGGGTACGGAGCCCAAGTCTCCCCACGATGAATCGTTGTCCGCCGAAGGGCTGAGCGCGCGGGTGGCGGAACGGAATAGGCGCAGCAGCAGGGGTGGGGTGTGAGGTGAGGGCCGAGGAGTAGCCGGGGTGACCCGGAGTGGGTCATGGCGGGTGGGGGCCGCCCCTCAGGTTTGAGTTTCGCGGTTCCGGGTCGGGCGTCAAGGGCGCTCCTGCGTCGCGTCGGCAAGCCGATGACCTGCGGTCACCCTTGACTCCCAACCCTCCACCGCAAGTGCTGCTTTGTGGGGGCGGCCCGGGGGAGGGGTCCCCGGAGGGGATCCGTGCATGGGGGCGGTCCGTTGCCGACCTCGGGTCGGTGGGTGGTCTGCGCGGGAGTGGAGTGGGGCGGCCCGGCCCCGGCAAAGCGTCTGACGGTCGGGAAGCGGCCGGGACTCATGCCCCGCTGCCCGGCTGTGTGGGTGGTGGGGTGTGTGTGACTGGTGAGGCGCTGAGTGGGCCGGTCGGAGGCGGTGATGTGTCGTGGGGACGGGTTAACCGGCCTTAGGACGCATCACCGGCCGGAGGACCCTCCCAAGACCGTTCCAAACTGGGACATAGGGTGCAGGTTGCGGGTCCGTCCGCCCCAGCCAACAGGTGCCACCCGACAACGGACCCCTCACGGTGGGGCATGAGTCCCAACCACCCACTCACACCAGCCCGCTGAGCCGGTGCCGGGCCGCCCCACTCCACTGCCGCGCAGCCCCGCAGGGCCCACCAACCAGCAGGCCGGGAGCAGACCGGCCCCACGATCCCAGCCCTCCGGGGACCCCTCCCCTCGGGCCGCCCCCCTCAAAGCAGCACTTGCGGTGGAGGGTTGGGTGTCCAGGGTGGAGCGAAGCGGAATCGGCGTAGCCGACGCGACGTAGGAGCGCCCTTGATGCCCGGCCCGGAGCCGCGAAACTGAAGCCCGAGGGGCGGCCCCCACCCGCCATGACCGACTCCGGCCCACCCCGGCTACCGTTACCTGCCGCTCACATCGCGCTGATCGACCGCGCGTAGCTGATCTGGCCCATGACCATCTGGAACGTGCCCGCGTGGTTGGCCGGGATCATCGTCGAGTGGTGCTTGCCGCCGCTGGTGACCGTGACCTGGATGAAGCCCGTCGTCGTCTTCTCCTTCATCAGGAGGAAGAGCAGCCCGAGCAGACAGAAGATGAAGAAGACGATGGCCAGGATGATGGCGTGCGTCGGGATCTTCTCCTCCGTGCGCGACATGTCCGTCGCGTTCCAGATCGCGCCCCTCAGCGGGAGCGTGCCCGACGGGGTGATGATCGAGTCGCCCACGACCGTGATGTCACCGATCGACACCAGCGGCGTTCCTGCGGCGCCCGTCGGTACCGGGTACGGGGCGCCGGACTGCGGATAGCCGTAGCCCGGGGCGGGGGTGGCGCCGGGGTAGCCGTAGCCGGCGGTGGCGGCCCCCGGCGCTCCGTCGGCGAGCGTCGGGTTGGGGAAGTCGTACTCCGGTACCCCCGGCACACCGGTCGGCGGAGTACTGCCCGGTGGAGTGCCCGGCGTCGGTCCCCATTTGTACTCGCCGTCCGCGTACGGGTTGGGCTCAGTCATCTCTTCATCTCCCCGTTCCCCTGGGCTTGCCGACAGGATCGATCCTGACACAGGAAGGGCCCGTTTCCGTATGACGTACGCACAGAAACGAGCCCCTCGGAGCCCAGCGCCCAGACCCGCGAGCTCAGACCCGCGTGTTCAGAAGCGGCGCGTGATCAGCGCGCGCTTGACTTCCTGGATCGCCTTCGTGACCTCGATACCGCGCGGACAGGCGTCCGTGCAGTTGAACGTCGTGCGGCAACGCCACACGCCGTCCTTGTCGTTGAGGATCTCAAGCCGCTGCTCCCCGGCCTCGTCACGCGAGTCGAAGATGAAGCGGTGCGCGTTCACGATCGCGGCGGGGCCGAAGTACTGCCCGTCGTTCCAGAACACCGGGCAGGACGACGTGCACGCCGCGCACAGGATGCACTTGGTGGTGTCGTCGAAGCGCTCGCGGTCCTCGGCGGACTGAAGCCGCTCGCGCGTCGGCTCGTTGCCGCTGGTGACGAGGAAGGGCATCACATCGCGGTACGCCTGGAAGAACGGGTCCATGTCCACGATCAGGTCCTTGAGGACCGTGAGGCCCTTTATGGCCTCGATCGTGACCGGCTTGCTGACGGCCCCGGTCTTGTCCGTGGAGATGATGTCCTTGATCAGCGTCTTGCACGCCAGCCGGTTACGGCCGTTGATCCGCATCGCGTCGGAGCCGCAGATGCCGTGCGCGCAGGAGCGCCGGAAGGTGAGCGTGCCGTCGATGTCCCACTTGATCTTGTGGAGAGCGTCGAGTACGCGCTCCTTCGGATCGATGTCGATCCGGAAGTCCTCCCACTCGGCCTCGGCGGAGACCTCCGGGTTGAAGCGGCGGATCCGGAACGTGACCGCGATGAGGTGCGAGGAGGTGGAGTCCGCCTCCAGCGCCTCCAGCTTGTCCATGGTCGGGGTAGCCATCAGTACTTACGCTCCATCGGCTGGTAGCGGGTCTGGACGACCGGCTTGTAGTCGAGCCTGATCGACTCGCTGCCGTCGTCGCCCACCTCGCGGTACGCCATGGTGTGGCGCATGAAGTTGACGTCGTCGCGGTTCGGGTAGTCCTCGCGGTAGTGACCACCGCGCGATTCCTTGCGCGCCAGGGCCGAGGTCGCCATCACCTCGGCGAGGTCGAGCAGGTTGCCCAGCTCGATGGCCTCCAGCAGGTCCGTGTTGAACCGCTTGCCCTTGTCCTGGACGGACACGTTGAGATAGCGCTCGCGCAGCTCGGCGATCTTCGCGACCGCCGTCTTGATCGTCTGCTCGGTGCGGAACACCATCACATTGGCGTCCATGCACTCCTGGAGCTCCAGGCGCAGCACGGCGACCCGCTCCTTGCCCGTGGAGTTCCGCAGCCGCTCGACCTGCGCCTCGACCAGCGACGCCGGGTCCTCGGGAAGCTCGACGTAGTCGTGCTTCGCGGCGTACTCGGCGGCGGCGATGCCCGAACGGCGTCCGAAGACGTTGATGTCGAGCAGCGAGTTGGTGCCCAGCCGGTTGGCGCCGTGCACCGAGACGCACGCGACCTCGCCGGCCGCGTACAGCCCGGGAACGACCGTCGTGTTGTCCGCGAGGACCTCACCCTGGACGTTGGTGGGGATGCCGCCCATGGCGTAGTGCGCGGTCGGCTGGATCGGGATCGGGTCCGTGTACGGCTCGATGCCCAGGTACGTACGGGCGAACTCGGTGATGTCGGGCAGCTTGGCGTCCAGCTGCTCCGGCGGGAGGTGCGTCAGGTCCAGATAGACGTGGTCGCCCTCGGGACCGCAGCCGCGGCCCTCGCGGATCTCCGTATAGATGGAGCGCGAGACGACATCACGCGAGGCGAGGTCCTTCATGACGGGCGCGTACTTCTCCATGAAGCGCTCGCCGTCCTTGTTGCGCAGGATGCCGCCCTCACCGCGGGCGCCCTCCGTGAGCAGGATGCCCATGCGCCAGATGCCCGTCGGGTGGAACTGGAAGAACTCCATGTCCTCCAGCGGCAGTCCGCGCCGGTAGCAGGCGGCCTGGCCGTCACCGGTCAGGGTGTGCGCGTTGGAGGTCACCTTGAAGAACTTGCCGGTGCCGCCGGACGCGTAGATGACCGCCTTCGCCTGGAAGACATGGATCTCGCCGGTGGCCAGCTCGTACGCCACGACTCCGGCGGACACCTTGACGCCGTCGACCTCGGTCAGCAGCTGGTCCAGGACGTAGAACTCGTTGAAGAACTCCACGCCCTCCTTGACGCAGTTCTGGTACAGCGTCTGGAGGATCATGTGGCCCGTACGGTCCGCGGCGTAGCAGGACCGGCGGACCGGCGCCTCGCCGTGGTTACGGGAGTGACCGCCGAAGCGGCGCTGGTCGATGGTGCCGTCCGGGGTCCGGTTGAACGGCAGGCCCATCTTCTCCAGGTCGAGGACGGCGTCGATGGCCTCCTTCGCCAGGATCTCGGCGGCGTCCTGGTCGACCAGGTAGTCGCCGCCCTTGATCGTGTCGAAGGTGTGCCACTCCCAGTTGTCCTCCTCCACATTGGCGAGCGCGGCGGCCATGCCGCCCTGCGCGGCGCCCGTGTGGGACCGGGTCGGGTACAGCTTCGTCAGCACGGCGGTACGGCTGCGCTTGGTCGACTCGATGGCCGCGCGCATACCGGCGCCACCGGCGCCGACGATGACGGTGTCGTACTTATGGATCTTCATTGTCTCGTCAGCCCCGGCTTTAGCGGATGTTCGGGTCGAAGGTGAAGATCACCAGCGAGCCCAGAAGGATGGTGAACACCGTGGCGGTGTACAGCAGGCCCTTGAGCCACAGGCGCGTGTTGGCGCGCTCCGCGTAGTCGTTGATGATCGTACGGAGGCCGTTCGCCCCGTGAAGCATCGCCAGCCACAGCATCAGCAGGTCCCAGACCTGCCAGAACGGGGAGGCCCAGCGGCCGGCCACGAAGGCGAAGCCGATCTTGGACACGCCGCCGTCCAGCACCAGCTGGATCAGCAGATGACCGAGGACCAGCACGACCAGCACGACGCCGGACAGCCGCATGAAGAGCCACGCGGCCATCTCGAAGTTGCCGCGGGTCGCCTTCGGGGTCTTGCTGGTCCGCTGACGCGGCGCCTCGATGACGGGCGCCGGGTGATCGACGTCGTACAGGCTCTCGCTCTCGATGAAACCGATCGAGGAAGAGGTCTTGGTGACTGTGTTGTTCGAAGACATCGGCGGACTCTCAGCTCCCGAAGACTTCGCGCACGGCGTGGCCGAGCACGGGGTAGAGGGCGCCGACCATCAGGACGAACCAGATGCCCACGGCGGTCCACAGCATCTGCTTCTGGTAGCGCGGGCCCTTGGACCAGAAGTCCACGGCGATGACGCGCAGGCCGTTGAGCGCGTGGAAGAGGATGGCGGCCACAAGGCCGTACTCAAGCAGCGCTACCACCGGCGTCTTGTAGATCGCGACGGTGTCGTCGTATGCCTCGGGTGAGACACGGACGAGAGCGGTGTCCAGCACGTGTACGAACAGGAAGAAGAAGATGAGCACGCCGGTGACTCGATGAGCCACCCACGACCACATTCCTTCCCGGCCGCGGTACAGCGTTCCAGCCGGCACGGAAAAACCCTCCGGGAGCGGGGATCGGGGCCGGCCGCCATCTTCTACTCAATCAAGCACAGTGGTGTCGGTCGCGCCCGGCCGGGTACGGTCCACCGGCCCCGGCCATCGTAGCGACGACTTGTCGGTTCGTTCGCCCGGGGGCCCATAGGTGTGATCAAACAGGCAATCAAACAGCCACGTACGGGCTATCGCTCAGCCTGCCTGCCCGCTTCCGGCTATGCAGTCCGCCGCGACGGTGGTGGAGCCGACCGTTCCCGTGGTGGAGCCGATCGTTCCGGTGGCGGAGCCGACCGCTCCGGCGGTGGGGCCGGAGGCGAGCAGGCGGGTCAGCCGGCCCCGGGCGAGTCGGCGCAGCTCGTCGGCGGAGACGGACCTCTCGTGGTCCGGGTCGTGGGAGAGCCGGGCGCGGATACCGGCCAGCACGTGGTCGAGGTATTCCTCCGGGGCGTGACCGTCGAGGCTGATCACGAAGGCGTGGCCGAAGCTGCTCTCGTACGCGGCGTGCGCGGCGCGCAGCGCGGTCCTGGCCGAGGCCGGCGCGCTGTGGGGCGGCCCCGAGGACGCCTCGGCGGCAAGCGCCTCGGCGAGGTCGGCGTGGGAGAGGTCGTAGCTCGCCTCGTCGGAGGCCGCGAGCAGTGAATCGACATCGTGGTACGGGCGGTGCGCGGCTATCCGCTGGGTCCAGCGGCGGCTGCCGCAGCAGGCGAGCAGCGCGGCCTGGGCGACGCCCGGCGGGAGGGCGTTGAAACGGCGGAGGCCGAGGGTAAGACCGTCGGCGGGGCCGGTCGCGGGGCCGGTCGGATTGCCGGTCGCGTGGCCGGTCGGGTTGCCGGTCGGGTCGTTCGTGTGGCCGGTGTGGGACGCGCGGGACAGCGTGGGCTCCTCGAACGCGGCGGGACGGCTGCGGTGTGACAGAAGTGGCGGGGCATGCGCTGTGAGGGACGCGGTGGGCGGACGCGGCGGACGGACGAGGTGACATCCGTACTGACGGACGTGATCGCGCGTGATGCGGTTGAGCACGGAGTGGTAATTGCGTCGTAAACGTTATCGACATCCTGTGGAAGACGTCCGACGGATGCGCCGTTTTCACCCGGATGGGAGAGTTTCGACGCGCGGGATGGACGCCGCTGTGCGACCTTCGCCGTAATCGTGTCGCACTTTCGCAGGACAGCCGCATACGGGAGGTTTACGAGTGATGTCGCCATCAAAGGGTGCCCGAGCCGCCGGAGCGGTTGTCGCTCTGGCCGCCGCCGTCTCGCTGTCGGCCTGTGGCTCCACGGGCACGGGTTCCGGTTCACCGGGTGACGCGCGGTCGCCGGCGTCCGCTTCCGGCCAGGCGGACCAGTCCGCCGCGAGCGCTACGCCATCACCCACACGGTCGTATCCGCTTTCTTCCACGCCGCGCGGCATACCCTCCGTACGGAAGCACGAGGCGGCGCGCGGTCCCGGCTGGAAACCCGCCTCGAACAGCGGGGTCGTCATAGCCAAGGGCAGTGAGGGTCTTGCCGACGAGGGCAAGCTGCTCGCCAAGGAGCTGAAGATCGGCTACCGGGGCGTGGTCGCCGCGCGGCCCGGCGATGTCGAGCTGGCGCTCAAGGGCGGCAGTGGCTCCGCCGAGTCGTACACGCTCAACACGAGCGGCGGCCGGGTCCGGATCACCGGGCCCGACCAGGCCGGGGTCTTCTACGGCACCCGCACGCTCAAGCAGTCCATACGCGCCGACGGCGTGATGCCGGAGGGCGTCGTACAGGACAGTCCAGCCCGCCCGCAGCGCGGGCTGAACCTCGACATCGCCCGCAAGTACTACACGCCGGGCTGGATCGAGGCCCGGATGCGCGAGATGGCCGACCTCAAGCTCAACCAGCTGGGTCTGCACTTCTCCGACGACCAGGGCTTCCGCATAGAGTCCAGGACCCACCCCGAGATCGTCTCCCCGCAGCATCTCTCCAGGGCCGATGTCCTGAAGATCCTGGAGCTGGGCGAACAGCTGCACATCACCGTCGTCCCGGAGATCGACTCACCGGGACACCTGGGAGCGGTCCTGCGCGCCTACCCCTCGCTCCAATTGCGCAACGTGAACGGGGTGCCGACAAAGGGCGCGATCGACATCTCGCAGCCCGCGGCGGCGAAGCTCATCGATGAACTGGACCGCGAGTTCGCCCAGCTGTTCAAGGGGCGGTACTGGAACCTCGGCGCCGACGAGTACCAGGCGCTGGTGGTGCCCGACCCCGAGGCGTCGTACCCGAAGCTGGCGAAGCTCGCGGTCCAGAAGTACGGGCCGAACGCCACGCTCCAGGATCTGACGACCGCCTGGACGAACGACCGGGCCGCGGCGCTCGCTCCGTACAAGAAGACGTTGAAGGTCTGGAACGACGGCCTCTTCCGGGGCGGTGTCGTGAAGGCCGATCCGGCCCTGGAGGTCCAGTACTGGACGGGCAGGGAGATCGGGGCCCGGCCTCCCGAGGAGTATCTGAACGAGGGGCGCAAGGTCGTGAACTTCAACGACGAGTACCTGTACTACGTGCTCGGTCAGCCGAACAACTTCATCTACCCGACCGGGAAGCGGATCTACGAGCAGTGGACCCCGCTGGTTCTGCGCGGCACGACGCCGGTGCCCGAGCGGTACTCGAAGCAGATCCAGGGCGGTCTGTTCGCGGTCTGGGGCGACTTCCCGAACGCGCAGACCCAGGACCAGGTGGCGAACGGGATCAGACTGCCGCTGGCGGCGGTCTCCCAGAAGCTGTGGAACCCGGCCGAACCGACGCTGAGCTGGAGCGCGTTCCAGTCGCTGGCGGCGAAGGTGACCAGCGCCGGCTGACCGGCCGAGTCACGACACGGGACGGGGCGGGGCGGGGCGCGGCAGGCGCGGGAGTGGCGGCGCCTGCCGCGCCCGCGCGTCCTGCCGCGCCCGCGCGGTGTGTACGAGGTGTGGCGGCCTTGTGACGGATCAGTGCCGCCCGGGTCGCGGCCTTACGGGCCGGGTGAGGCTGTAGCCCACATATGCGTGGGTACGGGGGAGCGGGTTATGGGTTTCTGGGGCTATTTCGTCGTGGGCAGGAGCGAGGACCCGCTCGCCGAGCAGCCGGCGCTGGCCGCCGTACGCCACGGACTGACACTCCATCAGCGGCGCGCCGACGGCTGGCAGGTGTGGCGGCATCCGAGCGAGCCCGACATCGGTGACATGGACGCCCTGGCCAGGGCCATGGGATCGCCGGTGCTCTTCGGCTTCGTGATGGGCGGCGAATGCGTGATGGTGGAGGCTGCGGCTCCCGAGAGCGGGTCCTGGTACGCCTGTCTGGCGCGGGAGCCGATGGCCCGCCATCTCGCCGCGAACGACATGGTTCTCGAAGAGCTCTTCCTGTCGGCGGAGGACGCGACGCGACGGGCCGTCGCCTGGGCCACCGAGGCGGGCAGCGCGGTGAGCGCCGCCGTGGAGCCGTGGACCCTCCTCGAAGTGCTGCGCCTCCAGCGGCCGGAATCAATCGCCGAGGAATTATTCTTTCGCCTTCTCGACGGGCTCGGAATCCCGGGCGTACCGGAAAAACCCGGCGTATAGCGATGGGGGGCGAGCCCAGGGCCGCGCTCCGGACGATCTACGAGTGACGTATTTCAGCCGTTCGACGCAGTAGGGGGCAAGGGGGCAGTACTGCGTCCGTGACGGGAGACGTGAATGAGCCTGGTGAAGCTGATCGCACAAGCGGATGAGCGCGGCCTCGCCGCGAGCGGGCTCGCCTGCCTGGACCGCTGCCTGCCGCTGCTCGCCGAGGAGACCGAGGTCCTGCGACCGCTGTGGGCGGGCGTCGTGAGCGGCGAACAGGACTGGCCGGCACGGCTGTCGGCGTCACGGGACGCCCTGGACGCCGTCGCCGGCCCCGCGCCCGACGTCACCACCGCGCTCGTACGGACCATGCTCGGTGCCGCGCCCTCGGAATGGGCGGCCGGCCCGCTGCGGACCTGGGCGGACACCTGCTCCGTCGTCGCGCTGGAGATCCACCAGCGGTTCGACGCCGTGGGCGAGGACGGGCCCGCCGCCGCGGCGGAACGGCTCGCGCGGTGCCGGGAGGACACCGGCGCGGTGGCGGACGCGGCGGACGGCGCGGAGAGTACGGACGGGATCGGCCCGCTCGTCGCCGGTGAACTGCGGCGCCAGATCGCGATCCTGGAGACCCTCGCCGAGACGGCGGGGGCCGCGGGGGTGCTCCGGGCCTTGGACCTGTCGACCGAAGGTCAGCGGGTGCTGCGCGCGGTGGTCTCGCGCCGGGCGCGGGCGGGGAGCTGAGCGAAGGCGAACGACGGGTGGTCGAGCACGTGCGGCTCCTGGCAGCGCGGTGGATCTTGGTCGTGACACCGTCCACCAGGAGCTTCGCTGTTGCGCCGGAGTGTCCAACTCGTGGCTGCTGCCACCGGGTTGGAAAGGCTCAGTGACCGCGGCCACTCAGGTACGGGCGCAGAGTGTTCACCCGCGCGAGTTGTCGCTCGGCGGGGGCGGGGGATGTTCAGTCACCGGACTGTGTGCACATCAAGCAGCTGCACAATGCGGACAGTTGCCCCCGCTTTCGCGGGTGATTCGCCCGCTATTTCCGCGCAGTGGAATCGCGTCCCGCGCCTGGGGTACAACCGCCCGGCCCGCGACTGAGCACAAGCGCGGAATCGATCAATGCCTCAGGAAAGCCGGGACGCCGCATGCCACCGACCGAAGAGCCGGAGCCCTCAGGTGACGGAGTGACGATGAGCGAGAGTCAACGCCTGCGCGCCGGCCGCCGCGTGCTGATCACCGGGACAGTCCTGGCGGCCCTGGGGGTCGCGACGACTGCCGGGGCGCTCTGGTCCGTCCTGAGCTCCTACACGGTGGTAACGGCCAGAGGGGCGATGGAGCCCACCTACCGCGAGGGTGACCGGGTCATGGTGGAGCGAACGGGTGGCGACGACGTGCGGCGAGGGGACGTCGTGCTCTACGGCGTGCCGGACCGGTACAACGGGCTGCCGGTGCTGCAGCGCGTCATCGGGCTCGGTGGCGACCGCATCGTCTTCGCCCACGGGACTCTGACCGTCAACGGAGAACCGGCTGACGAGCCCTACGTGAAGGAGGCGGATTCCGTGTTCGGCACGGCACCCTACGACGTGAAGGTGCCGGCCGGACGCATGTTCCTCCTGGGCGACAACCGGGAGAACTCGAACGACTCGCGGTTCTTCCTGAGCGAGCACTCAGGCACCGTTCCCACCGCCGCGGTCCAGGGCCGGGCGCTCAGGAACGGCGCCGCCCCGGTGAAGCCCGGACTGGCCGCGGTGCTGGGCGTGCTCCTCACCCTCGGCGGCGGCATCTGCGTCCTGACCGGCCGGCGGGCCCGCCGGGCCCGGCAGGCGCCGGGGTTCACCGCGTACGGGTGAACCCCGGCAGGCCCACGGCCGCTCCTCCGGCCCAGGTGCTTCCGGTGAGCCCGGCTACCGATTCTCACCGGCGCCGGGGGAGTGATCCGCACTCCTGCCTCGTGCGGGAGAGGCTGCCGGGTGATTCTTCGACTGCCCCGGGGCGGTCGTCCTGGCCGGCTTCCCGGGCGCTGGAGGAGCGGCGCCGTCTTCACCGGACGCCCGCGAAGAACGGGGAGTGGGCTTCATGGCGCGGCCTTCATCGGCACGCGGCCGTGCAGCAGGAAGTACATCTGCTGCACGGACTCCTCCTGACCGGTCACGAACCGCTTGGCCACTTTCCCGATCGGATTCCACAGTCGTCCGTCAGGCATCCGGACACCCACCATCTGACCGAAGAGCTCCTGCTGTCCCCGGTCGAAATCCACCCATTCCGCGCCGGCCCTCCTGACGAACACCTCTCCCGCGTAGGCCCCGAGCCAGAACACCTCACGCGCCACGTTCCTCTGCTCCGGCCCGGCGCCACGGAGCCCATCGGTGATGCGGTCCACCACGCGAAGGCTCGCCACCGAGTAGTCCAGAGGCAACCGGTTTCGCGCTGTCACCCGGCGTATGAACTCAGCCACCCCGACGCGCATCTCACCGGCGGACAAGAGACGCCTCTGTTCCCCACCCGAACCCACCGCAGCCCCCCAGCTGTCGTCTTCCGGGGGCCTCATCCGGACGCCCGGCGGGGAACCCCTTTCGGTTCCTCCCCCAACCAAGCGAAGCCGCGCCCTCAAACGTCACACCGCGGCCGTCGGCATCCGTCGCCGGCCGGCCATGTGCGGCTACGCGGCCGGCAGATGGCCGGCGATCAGTTCCCGCAGTCGGTCCGCGTCCTGCGGAGCGGCCAGGCCGCGTTTGGGAAGAATCAGCACCCCGGCTCCCCAGACGTCCGGTGTGAGCAGCACGAAGACCCGTCGGCCCTCGAAGCCGCGCCCGTAGAACTGCCAGCCGGTCTCGTGCTTGTGCCGCTCGGTGGTGGTCCTGATGCCGGACGAGTCCACTGTCACGCGGTGTTCGCCCAGATGCCTGGCGTAGCCCAGCAGGGCCAGGGCCGTCAGCCAGCGGAAGGCGGCCAGGAGGAGGCAGGCGATCAGAAGGAACCTCCACACCCCCGCGCCAACGGCATCGATGCCTCTGGTCAGCAGGTTGGCCACGATCACGCAGCCGAGGAAGACACCCAGCCCCCACAGGACGCGGTAGCACCACCGCCCGACCGGGCTGTACCGCAGCTGGATCTTCAACCCGTCCGAAATCTCCCGCCACGTCACTACGTACGTCAGCCGCACCGACATATCAACGGCCATGTGCCCTCCCCGGATCCGATGGGCAGGGACTGTACCGGTGAGTGAACGCCCGGACGCGTTGGTCACGCGTTGGTCATCCAGAGGCCCCACGCCCTGCGTCATACCTGGTCAGAGCCGGGGAAGGGGAGGACGACCGGGGCCGCCACCCCCCACAGGAGAGGCCCCGGTCGCCGTCCGGCGGAGCCGCGTTACGGCCCCGTACTCATATCAGCGCCAGCGATGCGTTTTCTGTCACACCGCAGAATGTCAGCGGGTCGTTGCAGGTTGTACAAGTCATGGACGCGGGCCCGGGAAGGCCGTAGCGTGCAGAGTCGCGTGGGGCGGCGCGGCCAGTGACCAGCCGCGATTTCAGGACAGGTTGTGGAAGTGCTGGGGGACGACGCGGAGCTGACCGCCGCGGTGCTCGCGGCACAGGACGGGGACGAGGAAGCGTTCCGTACTGTGTACCGCGCGGTGCACCCGCGGCTGTTGGGCTATCTACGGACGCTCGTCGGCGAGCCGGACGCCGAGGACGTGGCCTCCGAGGCCTGGCTGCAGATCGCCCGCGATCTCGACCGCTTCACCGGAGACGCCGACCGCTTCCGCGGCTGGGCCGCCCGTATCGCGCGTAACCGCGCCCTCGACCACATACGGATGCGCGGCAGACGCCCCGCGATCGGCGCCGACGAGACCGAGCTGACCGGGAAAGCGGCCGATTCGGACACGGCGGACGAAGCGATGGAAGCGCTCTCCACCGGCCGGACGATGGCGCTGATCGCGCAGTTGCCACAGGACCAGGCCGAGGCCGTCGTCCTGCGGGTGGTGGTCGGACTCGACGCGAAGAGCGCGGCCAAGACGCTGGGCAAACGCCCCGGCGCGGTACGGACGGCCGCGCACCGCGGACTCAAACGCCTCGCCGAACTGCTCGACGCCGACGACGGCCCCGAGCACCCCGGCGCGTCTCCCCGCGCGTTGCCCGGTGAAACCCCCGGCGCCCCAGGTCAGGATGGCGGATTCGGCGGCGTACCCCCGCAGCGCACCGTGCGGCCCGGAGCCGCGGCCTCCGCGGGTGTGACGGATTCGCGCCTGCGGACGCAGAAGGACATGTGATGGCCGACGAGCGTGACCCGTGGCTTGAGAGGGACGCGGCGGAGAGATTGCTGCGCGGTGAGCCTGTCGAGACGGCGGACGAACATGTCCGGGCCCGGTCGGAACAGCTCTCCGAGGCGTTGCGGGACATGATCGCCGTCACATACGCGAACGAAACATACGCGAACGAAGAGGAACTTCCCGGCGAAGCCGCCGCCTTGGCCGCCTTCCGCAAGGCCGTGGCCGAGGGCGGTGGCGCGCGCGAGGCCGTCCGGGAACGCGGCGCCATGGGCGCGGGTGCCGGATTTCCGCTCGGTACGGTACGTATCGCGCTGGCGCCTCGCGCCGTACGCGCGCCGCGGTTCGCCCGCCCCATGCGCAGAGGACTCGCCGCGGCGGTGGCCGGCTGCGCGCTCGGTGGCATCGTTGCCGCGGCGGGCGCGGGCGTACTGCCTCCGCTCTTCGGCGACGGTCATGACCCGGTCCCCGCCAACTCCATCTCGGCGGTGGCCTCTCCGGGGCCGCTCGTCTCCGGATCGCCCGACGGGAGCCGGGAGCAGGCCGATCCCTCGGGCAACCCGAGCGGGACCGGTACGGGACAGTCCTCGCCGCCCCCGTCGCCCTCGCCCACACCCGGCGGCGGTACGCGCGAGGGTGACCACGCCGGTGAGAACGACGGCGAAGGCGGGGACGACGGTGCGAACGGGACGGACAAGGACAACCGCCCAGGTTCTCCCTCGGGCACCATGTCCGGAGAGTGGTTCAGCAAGACCGTCAAGGCCTGCCGCGCCTACCGTGACGGCGTGCTCGACCCGAAGCGCAAGGAAGCGCTGGAGTCCGCGACCGACGGGCCGGAAGGGGCCGCGCGGTTCTGCGACCGGCTGCTGGACGGCGAACCGCGCCACAGCGTCAAGAACGACAAGGGCGAGGACTACGGAGGGGACGAGGGCGAGGGCGACGGCGCCGGTGACGGCGAGGAAGGGGGCGGCGGCGGGTTCGTGGGAGCGCCGGGCGGGCCCACGGAGCAAGCGCCCCCGCCGCCCCCGTACTGGACGCCCGCGCCGTACGAGCCCTCAACGCCGGTCCTGACTCCGGTCCCGACGCCGAGCGTGACGCCGAGCGTGACGCCGAGCGTGACAGCCAGTCCATCGCCGTCCCCCAGCGAGAACGTCCCGAGCCAGTAGCCGGGCCAAGGGCCGGGCCAGTAGCCGGACCAGGACGGGCCAGGGACAGGGCCAGGGGCCGGGCCAGGGCCGGATCCGGCTGTGGTCGCGGCCCGTTCGGGCACGTACACGGGATCTGCTTAATAGTTCCCCACACCCTCCTGAACTGGAGCTTTACGGTTCCGGGAGATCAGGTGTGACGTTTTTTCGGGCCACGGCGCAGTACAGAGTGAGCCGACTGGTCATCGGCCGCGCACAGAGCCGGGGTTCCCCCCGTACCTTCGGCTCGGCGCACTCGGCGCGGGCGGGACACGTTCCCCCGGTCCCGCCCGCGCCACCTCTCTTCGCGCCTGGGGCGTGCTCAGTTGGTGCTGAGGCCCTACCAGTAGATGACCACTTTGTCGCCCGTGCGGACCTGGTCGAAGAGCGAGGAGACCTTCTTCTCGTCCCGGACATTGACGCAGCCGTGCGAGGCGCCCTCGTAACCGCGGGCCGCGAAGTCGGCCGAGAAGTGCACCGCTTGGCCGCCGCTGAAGAACATCGCGTACGGCATCGGGGTGTCGTACAGCGTCGAGACATGGTCCCGTGACTTCCAGCCCACCGCGAACGTGCCCTCACGGGTCGGGGTGTACTGCGAGCCGAAGCGCACGTCCATCGCCGACTTGACCTTGCCGTCGATCATCCAGGTGAGCGTGCGGCTGCTCTTGCTGATGCACATCACCCGCCCCTCCATGCACCGCGGGTCGGGCTTGGCGACCGGCCTGCTGGTGGGCGGGCGCAGTTCGTCACGGGTCGGCTGCCTGGTCAGCCCGACCAGCCGCAGCCAGGTGATGGTGTCCGTCGCGCCGGTGGCGGGCAGTCCGCGGTCCGCCTGGAAGGAGGTGACGGCGGTGACCGTGATGGAGCCGTAGTAGCCGGTCGGGTTGAGGTCGAAATGACCGGTCTGCTGGAGCCTCGCCTGGAGTTCCCGTACCTGATCGCTCTCCGAACCGTTCGCCATCAGCGTCTTGGGCCGGAACGCGGTCCGGCTCGGCGTCGGGGCCGGGGGCGGCGTGGCGGTCCTGGGCGGCTCGGGAGTGGGCGTCGGGGCCGGCGGCGTGAAGAGGGGCGGCTTCACGGGCGGTTTCGACGGCGGCGGCTGTGACGGCTCGGGTGCGGGAGGGACGTTCGCCGTTACGGGAACGCCGCCCGGCTTGGCGTCGGCCGCCTGTCCGGGGAGCGGCTGCACCGTACAGCCGACACCCGCGGCCAGCACGGCCGCTGTGGCGAGCCCTCTGCGTAGGGCGGATGTCCTGAGCATCTTCGGCGTCCCCCGGTTTCTCCCGTGATCCATGGCATGCGTTCCTCAGTAGTGTTCCCTCAGACAGCCCTCCGCCGGGCGTGGTTGCCCAAGCGGGCGAGGAATCCTGCCCCGGAGTCATCTTCCCCTGCCGGGGAACGAATTCCAGTGGGCGTTTCCCCGGAGTGAAGGTACTTCCGGCCATGCTGCCCGTTCGGACCGCCCCGATCCCGCGCATGGCTGCCCGGCGGTGTCCGTGTCCGCCCCGCGTGTGCCCCGCACCCGCCGTGCGCCCGCCGCTACAGTCCGTCATGACCGGCCGGTCATGACTGTCCGTCAGCGGAGGCAGGGAGCAGAGCAGATGGCACGCGAATCCGGCGGCGCACGGCTCACCGAGAGCGGTCTGCCCGTCGAACCGGTCTACGGCCCCGGCGCGCTGGCGGGATGGGACCCCGCGCGGAAGCTCGGCGAGCCCGGCTCGTACCCCTTCACCCGCGGGGTCTACCCGTCGATGTACACGGGCCGGCCGTGGACGATGCGCCAGTACGCGGGCTTCGGCACCGCCGCCGAGTCCAACGCCCGCTACCGGCGGCTGATCGCCCATGGCACGACCGGCCTGTCCGTCGCCTTCGACCTGCCGACCCAGATGGGGTACGACAGCGACGCGCCGCTCGCGAGCGGCGAGGTCGGCAAGGTCGGGGTCGCGATCGACTCGGTCGACGACATGCGGGTGCTGTTCGACGGGATTCCGCTCGACCAGGTCTCGACGTCGATGACGATCAACGCGCCCGCCGCACCGCTGCTCCTCCTCTACCAACTGGTGGCCGAGGAGCAGGGCGTACCGGGCCTCGCGCTGACCGGCACCGTCCAGAACGACGTACTGAAGGAGTACATCGCGCGCGGCACGTACATCTTCCCGCCGAAGCCGTCACTGCGGCTGACCGCCGACATCTTCCAGTACTGCCGCGCCGAGATGCCCAAGTGGAACACCATCTCGATCTCCGGCTACCACATGGCGGAGGCCGGTGCCACGCCCGTGCAGGAGATCGCGTTCACGCTGGCCAACGGGATCGAGTACGTACGGACGGCCGTCGCCGCCGGCATGGAGGTCGACGACTTCGCGCCCCGGCTCTCCTTCTTCTTCGTCTCCCGTACGACGCTGCTCGAAGAGGTCGCCAAGTTCCGTGCCGCGCGCCGTATCTGGGCCCGGGTGATGCGCGACGAGTTCGGCGCCCGGGACCCCAAGTCCCTGATGCTGCGCTTTCACACCCAGACCGCCGGCGTACAGCTGACCGCGCAGCAGCCCGAGGTCAATCTCGTACGGGTGGCGGTCCAGGGGCTGGCGGCGGTACTCGGCGGTACGCAGTCGCTGCACACCAACTCCTTCGACGAGGCCATCGCCCTGCCGACCGACACATCGGCCCGGCTCGCGCTGCGTACGCAGCAGGTGCTGGCGTACGAGACGGATGTCACCGCCACCGTCGACCCCTTCGCCGGTTCGTACGCCGTCGAGCGCATGACGGACGACGTCGAGGACGCGGCGGTCGCGCTGATGACGCGGGTCGAGGAGATGGGCGGCGCGGTCGACGCGATCGAGCGCGGCTTCCAGAAGAGCGAGATCGAGCGCAGCGCGTACGCCGTCACCCAGGAGACGGAGAGCGGTGAGCGGGTGGTCGTCGGCGTCAACCGCTTCACCATGGACGAGGAGGAACCGTACGAGCCGCTGCGCGTCGACCCGGCGATCGAGGCCCAGCAGGCGGCCCGGTTGGCGCGGCTGCGGTCGGAGCGGGATCAGTCCGGGGTGGACGGCGCGCTCGCGGAACTGCGGGCGGCGGCGGAGGGTACGGCGAATGTGCTCCCTCCGATGAAGACGGCGCTGGCGGCGCGGGCGACGGTGGGGGAGGTCTGTGACGCGCTGCGGGAGGTGTGGGGGACGTACGTGCCGACGGACGCGCGCTGACTTTTCGCTGCCGGTCGGCGGTGTTGAACACACATGCGGGTGTTGGTCCGCGTGTGCGACACTCCGGCCATGCTGGGTGTGACTGATCTGCCGACCTATCTGGTGGGCCTCGTACTGATCGTTCTGCTGCCGGGACCGAACTCGCTCTATGTGCTCTCGGTCGCGGCCCGGCGCGGGATACGCGCGGGCTATTCCGCGGCGGCGGGCGTCTGGTGCGGCGACACCGTACTGATGGTGCTCTCCGCCGCCGGTGTCGCGTCGCTGCTCCAGGCCAATGAGCTGGCTTTCGGCATCGTGAAGTTCGCCGGGGCCGGCTATCTGACCTGGCTCGCGATCGGGATGATGCGCGCCGCCTGGTCGCTGTGGCGCACCCGGCACGAGCGCGCGGAGGCGGTGTCCACGTCCACCGCCTCGCCGACGGAGAGGCCGACGGAGAGGCCGACGGAGAGGCCGACGGAGCGGCCGTATCGCAGGGCGTTGGTGATCAGCCTGTTCAACCCGAAGGCGATCCTGTTCTTCATCTCCTTCTTCGTGCAGTTCGTCGACCCGGGCTACGCGCACCCCGCGCTGTCCTTCGTCCTGCTGGGGCTCCTCGCCAACGTGGCCAGCGCCCTCTATCTGTCGGCCCTGATCTTCGGCGGCACGCGCCTCGCCGCCGCCTTCCGCCGCCGCAAGCGGCTCTCGGCGGGGATGACATCGGCGGCGGGCGCGCTGTTCCTCGGCTTCGCGGTGAAGCTGTCACTGAGCAGCGCCTGAGGGCGGCCGTGTGGTCGAATTGGGGATGACTTCGTTCTGGAGGGGCGAGCGGATACGTCTGCGCGGTATCGAGCCGGATGACTGGACCGCGTTCATGCGCTTCGCCACGGACGAGGAGCGGTTGGGGGATCTGCTGCGCCCGCCCCGGTCCGCCGAGAGTTTCCGCGCGTGGACGAAGGAGCAGGCGACGGCCGCGTCCGACGGCGACTGCTTCCAGTTGGCGATCGAAGCCGTCGAGACGGGGGAGACGGTCGGGGCTGTCGGCTCGTATCACGCCGACCCGCGCGCGGGCTGGTTCGAGTACGGCGTCACGATCGGCGCCGATCACCGGCGCAAGGGCTATGCGGCGGAGGCCGCCGTACTGCTGCTGCGCTTCATGTTCGCCGAGCGGCGCTTCCACAAGTGCGGAGCGCGGGTCTTCGCGCACAACGAGGCGTCGCTGGCGCTCCAAGGCCGGCTCGGATTCGTCGAGGAGGGCCGCCTCCGGGACCAGGTGTTCTTCACCGGCCGGCACCACGATCTGGTCATGCTGGGCATGCTCGCCGACGAGTTCGCCCAACTCCACCCGATGAGCGAGCAGTGAGCGGCTCAGCCATCGAGGGTGTCGAAGGCGTGGCCGCCGCCGTGCACGACGGCGAACCCGACCACGAGGCCTCCGGACCTGGCGGCCACCGGCTCGCCCACCGTGCCGTCCCGCGCGAACGCGCGGTCGTCGAACCCTTCCGCGACAGCTGAGCCCACGCGTACGGGGCAGTCGAACGGTCGGCGGCGAGGGCGGCCACGCCCTCGGCGTACCAGCCCCCGGTGTCCGAAGTGTTTCGTTCCCCTTACCGATGGTGTGAGTTCACCTCCGGGGCGGAGGGATTTCCTACCCTGTCACCCATTCACCATCTGTCCGATGGGCAGTAGACGCCGGGAGCAGCATGACGAAGGCCCGAAGACTGTGGCCGAGATGGCGCGGCGGTAAGAACGCCGAGAACGGTCGGAGCCGCGACACCGGCAGTACCGCCACCGCGTCACCGGACGGTCCGCACGTCAAGGATTCGAAGGAGTTGGAGGAGTGTCTGCGCGTCTGCGCGCTGCACGGTGACCGGCTCTCGGCCGCCGGTACGGAGAACGACCGCAAGCGCACCGCTCTCGCCGCGAAGCTGGGGCACCTCCGGGCCGTCCACGCCTCGGCCGGAACCTCCTCGGCCTCCGGGACCTCTCCGGCCCCGGGGACCTCCCCGGCCTCCGGGACCTGCACGAACGAGGTGTTCGACGCGCTGCTCGCCGCCGGGACCGCGGCCCTGGAGTGCGGTGACGGCGGCGACGAGCCCGCGCTCGCCCTCCTCATCAGCGCCACCGTCCTGGCCGAGCGCGGAAGCTCCCGCGCCGGCTGGCGGCTGCGGGCCAGGATTCTGGAGGCCGCCGGTGACGAGATCGCGGCCGTCGAGGCGTACGAGCGCTATCTCGCGCTCACCGACGACGACTGGTACGGCGTCGCCCCCCGCCTCGCCGGGCTGCGGATCGCCGCGGGCCGGCAGGAGGACATGCTCCGGCTGCTGGCCCGCGAGTGCCCCCGCGCCGAGGAGTTCGCGACCGCGCCCGCCTCCGCCTCCGAGGTGCGGGACGTGTGGGAGGAGGGCCTGCGGCTGCACGACAAGGGCGAGCGTGAGCAGGCCGAGCCGCGCCTCGTCGGCGCGCTGCTGGCCATGGGCCGCGACCGCCACCCGGTCGGCGAGCTCCAGGACGCCGTCGGCCAGTACCTCGACCTGCGCATCGCCGCCGCCGACGGCGACGCCTCGCGGCTGCGCGAACTCATCGGTCACTACGCGGAACAGCGCAGGAACCGGATGCGGCCGCCCCTCACCGATCCCACCCTCGGCGGGCCCGACTGGATCGGCGTCGGTGAGCTGCGGAATCTGATCGCGGGCAAGTCCGTCTGTCTGGTGGCCAACTCCGAAAGCCTCGGCCGCGGTTCGCTGGGGCCGGAGATCGACGCGTACGACCTGGTCGTACGGTTCAGCTCGTACCGTATCGACGCCCCGGCCACCGGTACGCGCACCGACCTCCACGCCACCGCCCACGAGCACGGCTTCAACTGGGACCGGCCGGTGACGACACGGATGGTGTTCGGCGGGTCCGCGGAGAAGTGGGGCTACTCGCTGCGCGAGCGGCTGGTGCCCGGTGCCCAGCGGTATGTGACCGACGACTCGGTGCGCTGGCCGCTGCGCCATCTCGGCGGGGTCGACTGGGATGCCTGGCCGTCCGTCCCGACCAGCGGGTTCAGCACCCTGTGGCTCCTTGATTTCCTGGATGTCAGCCCGACGCTCGATCTGATCGGCTTCGACTTCTACGAGAGCGGCGTCCACCGCCTGCCCAAGGCGATGCGCGTACCCGTCACCTCCGAGCGTGAGCGGACCAGCGAGAAGGCATGGGTCATGGAACGCGCCCAGAGCGTCAACGACATGAGGATTTCCCTGAGATGATCATGACCTCCCTTACCGGCAAGCGCCGTATCGCCTTCGCCGCGCTCGTCGGCGAGGACGACGTGCCCGGCCTCCTGACCCTGCTGCGCAGCCTCGCCCTGTCCAACCCGGGCGTGTGCGAGGACTTCATCGTCCTGCACGGCGGACCCGGTCTGCCGCCCGCCTCGGTCGCCCGGATCCACGCGCTCCATCCGCGCGTCGAGCTGCGCCCGGCCGGGACCGTCACGGCCGGTTCGCGCCGCGATCTGTTCCGTATCCGCGACTACGACACCGTGATCGTCCTCGACCCGCGTACGGTCGTACGGGGCGATCTCGGCGCGCTTCTGCGGCTGCGCGAGGGACTGGTCTCCTTCACCCCCGGTGACACCCTTGTCATCCAGCGGGACCGCACGGACGCGGACGCGGACACCGACAAGGACGCGGACACCGGCAAGGACGCGGACAGGGACACGGAGACGGTGACGTCCGGGGGCGAGGCGCCGATCAGCGACTCGCCGGCAGACCGGAGCGCCTACGAACTCTCCGACGCCGAGCTGCACGCCGCGTACCTCGCGCTGAACGGCACCGTCCACCACGATCTGATCGTGCACTACGGGACCCCGCACGTCGCCCGTACCGGAGACGTCGAGAGCGCCCGCCGCGTCGCGCTCGCCCATATCGGCGCGGGTGAGTTCCAGGAGGCCGCCGACCTGCTGGGATCGGTCCGTATCCCGGTGAACGAGGCGTGGCCGCACGAGGTGTTCGGGCACGCTCTGATGAGCCTGTCCCGTTACGAGGAGGCCGAGGCCCAGCTGCTGCTGGCCACCGCCGCCCCCAAGCGCGCCGCCACCGCCTTCGCCCGGCTGGCCCAGATCGCCTGGATCCACGGGGACGACACCACGGCACAGCGCCACGCCATGAACGGGCTCTCCGCCGACCCCACGCACCGGGGCGCGCGGCAGATGCAGCGCCGTACGACCGGCGCAGCGACCGGCGCACCGGGCGGCGCACCGGGCGGCGCCCCGGGCGGGGTGCCGACCCCCCGCGAGGGCGCGCCGGAGGACCAGCTCGCGCATGTCGCGTACTACATGCCCCAGCAGGGCAACGCCGGGGACAAGCTGCTGCCCGAGTCCGTACGGCTCACCTTCGGCGCCGACACCGGACCGCGCCGCTGGCACTCGATCCATGCCCACCGGCTCTTCGACGAAGCCGCGCTTGAGCGGGTCAACGCCCGGCGCGGGCTGGTGATCGGGGGCGGCGGGCTGTTCATACCGGACACCGCGCCCAACGGCAACAGCGCCTGGCAGTGGAACGTCCCCGACGCCCTGCTCGACCGGATCGATGTGCCCGTCATGGTGTACGCGGTCGGCTTCAACGCCTTCGACGGACAGTCCTACCGGCGCGAACGCTTCAACGCCGCCCTGCGCCGGCTCGTCGAACGGTCCGCCTTCTTCGGGCTCCGCAACCACGGTTCGATCGAGAAGGTCCGCGCGCTGCTCCCCGCCGAACTGCACGAGAAGGTGCGCTTCCAGCCCTGCCCGACCACCGTCACCCGGCAACTGGTCGAGGGCTGGACCGACCCCGCGCACCGGGAGAACACCGTCCTGATCAACGCCGCGTACGACCGGGCCGGGCTGCGCTTCGGCCATGACTACGGGCACTTCCTCGCCGAACTGGCCAAGGCGATAAGGGCGTTGGGTGGTCATGCCGAGGTGAAGTGTGTGGCGCACTCGGTGGACGACGAGCGGATCGCCTTCGATCTACGGCGCGAGCACGGCATCTCGCTGCCGGTGATCCCGATGTACGACTCGGAGAACGACGAGATCCGGGACATCTACGCCCGTACGAAGCTTGTCATCGGGATGCGCGGGCACGCGGGGATGATCCCGTTCGGCTGCGGGACACCGATCATCAGCCTGATCTCGCACCCCAAGATGGCGTACTTCCTGTCCGACATCGAGCGCCCGGAGTGGGGCGTCTCCGTCCATGACAAGAACCTCGGGGCGGTGCTGACGGAGCGGGCGCTCGGGCTGCTGGACGATCACGCCGCGTCCGTCGCCGACGTACACGGCAGGCAGCGGGAGCTGTGGCAGGTGACGCGGGCGAACGCGGCTGAGCTGCGGGCGATCCTGGGGACCAGCACGGAGACTTCCGCCGGCAGCCGGGTCGGCTGAGGGGCGGCCTGTTCCCCGCCGGACGGGCGGCGCGTATCGGCCCGTCCGGCGATGGGTGGGGAACACGGTCGTGGTCTTCTCGCGGCAGCGGTCCCGAGTGGCGGCGGTCCCGAGTGGCGGCGGTCCTGTCGCGGCACCGCTGGGAACACGCCCGCGGTGCTACCGCAGCACAGCCCGCCGCAGCTTCCGCGCCCGGCGCACCATCCGCCGGGCCGTCGCGTTGCGCGGGATACGGGCCAGCTGCGCCGGGACCGCGCCGGGCAGCGCGAGCGCCGTGAGCCGGCGCCGCTTGAAGTAGCGCCAGGTGTGCGTGTCGAGATGGTCCGAGAGGTACTTCTCGGCCGTGGGCCGCAGCCCGGGGTAGATCTGGTGCTGCATCGCGTATCCGACGGTCGCGACCAGCTCCGCGATCCGGGGGTCCGGCGTGTGCGCGTCGGCGTCGCTGTCGTCCAGCGACGGCAGCAGCGCGTCCACGATCGTCACCGGCACGCGGTTGCTGTTCTGGTACGGGGTCAGCCGCTCCAGCAGCAGTTCCGTGCCCGTGTGTGCCACCGGAATGCCGTAGAACGCGGACGCCGTGAACAGCGCCGTCGAGAAGCAGCCGACCACCAGCGCGGGCTTCAGCCGCCGGTAAAGCACCTCGGCGAGCACCGGGCTGTCCAGGATGGTCAGTTCGGCGCCGAGCTTCTTCGCCTCCTGCTCCAGCTGCCGCGACCAGGCGGCCGGGGCCGTCGGATGCGGCTTGAAGACCACCCGCGTGTGGCCCTTGGCGACGGCGCCCCGCACCATCCGGATGTGCAGCTCCTCCTCCTCGCGCTCGGTGAGGATCCCGAGAGCGGAGAGGTACTGGCCGAGGAGCAGCGCCGGGGGCTCCGACGATGTGTCGAAGTTCCGCTCGGCGTCGGTGAGTTCGTCCAGTACGCGCAGGAAGGCGTCCGTCGGCACCAGCTCGGGGCCGACGCCGAACTCGGTGAGGAGCAGCGGCTTGAGGCCCGGTACGAGATCGAGGTGCAGCAGTCTGCGCACCCGCTCGCCCACCAGCGGCTCTATCTTCGAGCGGGTGGGCCCGTAGCTCATCAGCCCGTCCGCGTACACCTCGATCGGCGCGCCGGTGAAGATCTGCGCGATCGCGAGCGCCGGGTTGACCTGGATCGACTCGACGATCAGCCGTACGTCGTCGTCACCGAGCCGCCAGGTCAGCCGCAGATGGCGTTCCCAGAGGGGGATGTCGTCGGCGCGCGGCGACCAGCTGCCCGGGTGGTGCGGCGCGATCGTCTCGTTCCACGACACGAGGTCGTCGAACCGGTCGCGCAGCTGCTCGAAGCCCGGCA
The DNA here is from genome assembly GCF_042789485.1 of Streptomyces sp. NPDC056835. NCBI lineage: Bacteria > Bacillati > Actinomycetota > Actinomycetes > Kitasatosporales > Streptomycetaceae > Streptomyces > Streptomyces sp. NPDC056835. The sequence continues at coordinate 57,107 of NZ_JBHUBB010000002.1, read as the reverse complement.
TCTCGTCGACCGAGGGCGTCAGCTCGGGCGAGCCGGCGTTGTTGCAGATGACCAGCAGACGGCGGCCGGCCGCGGGGAAGAGCCCGGCGTCGATCGCGGCGGCCAGGGTGGCCGCTCCGTAGAGGGTGGAGGCGCAGAAGACCTGCGTCGTACGCCCAGCCGCGGACGTACCGGGAAAGAGGGACGACGACGCCATCACGCTGCCGCCTTCCCGGCGGACACGTGCCGCCTTCGCAGGCGGCGCAGCCGGGCCGAGCGGTCCAGGTCCATCGAATCCAGCGCTTCCTTCAAGACGTCCTGAGGCAGTCGTTTCAGAGCGGCGGCGCTCATGGTGCGCAATTGTCGCGCCACGGCCGGTTCGAATCGCTCTTTGGACGCCAGATGGTGGGAAATGATCGCGCAGTAGGTGCGCACGGCCTTCAGCATAAAACGGTCCGCTTCGGCGTCTTTCGCCGTCTCCTCGATGACCTGGTCGAAGGCGCGGATGAAATCGAGCTGCCGTACGTCGCCGATCTGGGTGAGTGACGAGGCGACCCCGCGCCGGTAGAAGATCCCGAGCAGTCCGATCACGGCGAAGGACTCCGCCTCGCGGTGCAGCCGCCAGATCCAGGGCCGGTCCTCGGCGGTCCGCAGCCCGTCAGGGAAGTGCACCAGGCCGCGGTCGACGAGCCGGCGGTGGTAGATGCCGGCCCAGGCGTACGGATAGTCGACGGCGGTGGAGCGGTCGGCGGGCAGGATCGCGTCCCGGGGCGACAGCACCTCGCCGCGCCGGCCGACGGGGACCCGGTGGATCGTCCGGGCCCTGGCCGTGAACTGGACGTGGTCGGTACGGACGAAATCGCAGCCCAGCCTCTCTATGGAGGAGAGCAGCTGTTCGTAGTAGCCCGGCGCGACCCAGTCGTCGCCGTCGAGGAAGGTGACGTACTCACCGTCCGCGGCGTCCAGACCCGTGTTGCGCGCGGTGGCCAGCCCTCCGTTCTTCTCGTGTCTGAGGAGGACCGCCCCCGGAAGGTCGCGCGCCGCCTGTTCGAGGATTTCCGGGGTCCCGTCGGTCGAACAGTCGTCGACCAGAACGAACTGGAAGTCCTCGCGGCTGTTCGCGCGGAGGCTTCTGAGGGTTTCGAGGGCGTATGTCTGCACGTTGTAGAACGGCACGACAACAGAGAGCTTGGCCACCCGCGTGACGCTAGGCGGCGGCACGTCATGCGGGCTGACATCCGGGCGCATGGAAGGTGAACGAAGAATGGCGGAATGGTGAAGCGGTCCGCTTCCTGGCCGTTTTCCGGCCGTTCCGGGCCCGCGTCGCCATTCGTAGATGTGCTGTTAACCCTTTATTGCCATTGAGTTGGGGCGACAAACGGAATGGCTTTCTAACGTCCTCGTCGTGCCATCACGTACCAGCGGTCAAGCGGTCCGGGTCGCCGTGCTCGCGGACTCCGACACCCGGTGGAAGTGGGGCGCGCTCACCGCGCGCCGCATCACGCCGGAAGACCGCTCCATAGAGCTCAGCGGCTTTCTCCTGCGCGGACGAGCGACGCCCACGGCGAGACAGCTCGCCGAGGTCGGCGCGGAGGCGGACGCCCTGCGTGAGCTCACCGGCACCGACTTCCTGCGGACGCTGCGCGAGGAGTCGTACGACATCGTCGTCCTGGCCCTCGTCGGCGGTGCCGTACAGGCGATGCTGCACGGGATAGCCGCCCTGAAGCTGGCCGACCGGCCCGTGATCGTCACCGGCTATGTCGGGGTCGTCTACGAGAAGCTTTCGGACGGGCTGCTGCTGCGGCACGGCGCGGATGTCGTCCTCGCCAACTCGCGCTACGACGCGCAGCGGTTCCGCACCGTGTACGAGGGCGTCGGAGCCGACGCCTCCTCGGTCACCGAAGCCGCGCTGCCCTTCCTCGGCGGTGAGCGGTACGTCCCCGAGGAGGGCCGCGACACCGTCGTCTTCGCCGCCCAGCCCTCCGTACCGGCGAGCCGCGCCGACCGTACGTATCTGCTGCGGCGCCTCGTCGAGCACGCCAGGCTCCACCCGCGCCGCGAGGTGCTGCTGAAGCTCCGCAGCAAGCCCGGCGAGCACACCACGCATGTGGAGGAGTTCCCCTACCAGCGCCTCGCCGAGAAGGTGCCCGGCGGTCTGCCGCCCAACTTCCGGCTCGTGTACGGGAACATGGGCGAGGTCCTCGACCGTACGGATCTGCTGGTCACCGTCTCCTCGACGGCCGCGCTCGAATCCCTGCACCGGCGCATCCCGACCGCGATCCTCACCGACTTCGGAGTGCGCGAGCCGCTCGGCAACCACCACTTCATCGGCTCGGGCTGTCTGGCGTCCTGGGACCAGCTGGACGGCGGCGGGCGCCCGCGCCCCGACGCGGTCTGGGCGGACCGGCAGGGCGTCGCCGCCGACGGATCGTACGCGTCGGCCTTCGACACGGCCCGCCGACGGGTCGCGGAGCTGCTGGACGGGCCCGAGCTGCCCGAGATCAGCCCGTACTACACGGCCACCACCGCGCCCGGGTATCTGCCGCCGCTGCTGGCCCGCTACCACCTGGCCGTGGACGGGACCCCACTGCCCTCCAGGACCTCCGAGGGCGATGTCCGCGGGGTCCGGCGCGTGGTGCGCGAGGCCGTGCGGGGCGCCGCGCGCGGCGCCTACCGCCACGGAGTGCAGCGCGTGGCGCCCGTCATCCGCCGCATGGGCGACCTGTGACCGGGCCGTCGGCACCGGCACAGGAACCGGCCTCCGGACGGCCGGCCACCCCGGGACGGGTGGCGGACGACCGGACCGCGGACGACCTGGCCATGAGCCGACACACCGCAGATGACCGAGCCGCAGATGAACGAGCCGCGGAGGACCAGCCCGCGGACCAAGGAGTACAGATGACCGTCCTCGCGGTGATCCCCGCACGCGGCGGATCCAAGGGCGTACCCGCCAAGAACCTCGCCCCCGTCGGTGGCGTACCGCTCGTCGTCCGCGCCGTCCGCGCCTGTCTGGCGGCCCGGCGCGTGACCGATGTCGTCGTCTCGACCGACGACGCGGCCATCGCCGACGCGGCACGCACCGCCGGCGCCGAGGTCGTCCTGCGCCCCGCCGCCATCGCGGGGGACACGGCGACCAGCGAGGCCGCCGTGCTGCACGCGATGGACGCCTACGGCGCGATGCGCGGCAAGACCGCCGAGGTCGTCCTGCTGGTGCAGTGCACCAGCCCGTTCATCACCGCCGACGACCTCGACGGCGTCGCGGGCGCGGTCACCGAGGACGGCGCGGACAGCGCGCTGACCGTCGCGCCGACCCACGGCTTCATCTGGCGCCAGGACAGCGCGGGCAGCGCCGACGCCGGGGCCTCCGGCGGCTACGGCGTCAACCACGACAAGTCGAACCGGCCGCGCCGCCAGGACCGCCCCCAGGAGTACCTGGAGACCGGCGCCGCCTACGCGATGCGCGCCGAAGGCTTCCGCGCGGCGAACCACCGCTTCTTCGGCCACACCGCGCTCGTCGCCACCGACCCCGCCCGGGTCCTGGAGATCGACGACCCGCACGATCTGGCCCGCGCCCGCGCACTGGCCCCGCTCCTCGACCCGGCCGTCCTGCCGACGTACGACGACATCGACGCGGTCGTACTCGACTTCGACGGTACGCAGACCGACGACAAGGTCTTCGTCGACTCCGACGGCCGCGAGATGGTCGCCGTGCACCGCGGCGACGGGCTCGGGATCGCCGCGCTGCGCCGCAGCGAACTGAAGCTGCTCATCCTCTCCACCGAGCAGAACCCGGTCGTCGCCGCCCGCGCCCGCAAGCTCCAGGTGCCGGTGCTGCACGGCATCGACCGCAAGGACGTCGCGCTCAAGCAGTGGTGCGACGAGCACGGGATCGCGCCCGAGCGGGTGCTCTACGTCGGGAACGACGTCAACGATCTCCCGTGCTTCGGACTCGTCGGCTGGCCGGTGGCCGTCGCGAGCGCCCATGACGCCGTACGCGCCGCCGCGCGTGCCGTCACCACGACCCCCGGAGGCGAGGGAGCGATCCGCGAGATCGCAGCCTGGATCCTCGGGCCGGGTCTCCAGACCCCCCACACCCCCACCCTCAACAAGTAAGGACGCTCCATGAGCACCAACTCCACCTCGCGCCTGCGCACCCTCGGTACGCGGACCGCCGGACCCGGCCGCCCGGTCTACGTCACGGGTGAGATCGGCATCAACCACAACGGCGAGCTGGACAACGCCCTGGCCCTGATCGACGCCGCCGCCGACGCCGGCTGCGACGCGGTCAAGTTCCAGAAGCGCACCCCGGAGATCTGCACCCCCCGCGACCAGTGGGACATCGAGCGGGACACCCCCTGGGGCCGGATGACGTACATCGACTACCGTCACCGCGTCGAGTTCGGCGAGGACGAGTACCGCTCCATCGACGAGCACTGCAAGAAGCGCGGCATCGACTGGTTCGCCTCCCCGTGGGACACCGAGGCCGTCGCCTTCCTGGAGAAGTTCGACGTGCCCGCCCACAAGGTGGCCTCCGCCTCCCTCACCGACGACGAGCTGCTGCGCGCCCTGCGCGCCACCGGCCGTACGGTCATTCTCTCCACCGGCATGTCGACGCCGAAGCAGATCCGCCACGCGGTCGAGGTCCTGGGCAGCGACAACATCCTGCTCTGCCACGCCACGTCCACGTACCCGGCCAAGGCCGAGGAGCTGAACCTGCGCGTGATCAACACGCTCCAGGCCGAGTTCCCGAACGTCCCGATCGGCTACAGCGGCCACGAGACCGGTCTGCAGACCACCCTCGCCGCCGTCGCCCTCGGCGCCACCTTCGTCGAGCGTCACATCACCCTCGACCGCGCCATGTGGGGCTCGGACCAGGCCGCCTCCGTCGAGCCGCAGGGCCTGCAGCGCCTCGTCCGTGACATCCGCACCATCGAGGCGTCCCTCGGTGACGGCGTCAAGAAGGTCTACGAGTCGGAGCTCGGCCCGATGAAGAAGCTCCGCCGTGTCGCGGGCGTCGTCGCCGAGTCCGCCGAGCCGGTGGCGGTCTGACGCCATGACCGGTGCCGGCGGGGGCCGCTCCCCGCACCCTCGTGCGACCGCGGGCGGTAACGCCGGCGGCAACGCCGACGCGATCGCATTCGTGGAGAGCCCGGTCCAGCTGCTCAATGTGCTGGAGTGGACGCGAGCCAGCGCGACCGGTGACGCCCTCACCGTCGTCGTGCTGTCGCCCACCGATCCCATGTCGCGCGGCCAGCTCCGCCGGATGGCGGAGCTGGCCCGCGACGAGGGTTTCACCGTGCGCTGGCAAGAGGCGCGCGGTGGTGCGGGGGCGCCCCTGCGGACGCTGCGGGAACTGACCCCGCTGCTCCGCAAGGCCGGCCGGATAGTCATCGGGGACCCGTTCTCCCGTTACGTACAGCTGCTGCTGACCCTGGTCAGCGGCAAGGAGCTGACGGTGGTGGACGACGGCACGGCCACGCTGGAGTTCATCGGACAGATCGCCCGCGGCGAACGGCTGGTGCGCTGGCACCGGCGCGGCGGCAGCCGCGGGCCGCGGGAACTGGTCCTCGCGCCCGTCACCGCGGCCGCGCGGCGCCGGCTCTCCCCGTCGGACGGCCGTACGGTCGAGGTCTTCACCTCGATGCCCGTCGAGGAGATCCCGGCCGGCATCACCGTCACCGCCAACCGCTTCGAGTGGACCCGGGCCACGTTCGGGCCGCCCCGGATAGCGGCGGGCGCGGACATGGTCGGTACGTCCCTGGTCGAGACGGGCGTGGTCGACGCGGACCAGTACATCGAGGCGGTCACGGCCCTCGCCCGCACCCACGGCGCCACCCGCTACTTCGCGCACCGCCGCGAGGACGTGGACAAGCTGCACCGCCTCCACACGGTCACGGGCCTGGAGATCGTCCGCCCGGACCTCCCCCTGGAAGTGATCGCGCGCCGCGGCCCGATCGGCAAGACGGTCCTGAGCTTCCCTTCCACGGTGGTCCACACCCTCCCCCTGGCCCTGGCGGGCACGGGCGTACGCGTCGCGGTCTGCGACATCGCCCCGGAATGGCTGAAGGAGACGGCGAGCCCGCGCGCCCAGGGCTTCCTGTCGGGAGTGACGGGCACGGCCCGCGACATCCACCGCCTCCCGAGACTCCCTTCCCCGGCCTGAGGCACCGAGCCGGGAACAGGAGCCCCGGCCTGATATCAATCAGCTTGTTGAATTGGCCCTATGGCCACTCCTCCTGTTCCCGGCGAAGGCCACACGCGGCCGGTGTCCGTCTCTCTCCACGAAGGCACGATCGCGGCTCTCAAGGAGCGCACCGGCAGGCGTGGCATGTCCGCGTACGTCGAAGCCCTCATCCAGCGGCAGCTGGAACGGGAGCGGTTGCGGGAGCTGATCGAGGACGCGGAGGCCGAGCAGGGCCCGAGCGACCCGGCAGCGGTCGAGGCCAAGCGGGCCATCCTGCGTGGTGACACCGGCGAGGATGGCGCGGTATACCCGCTGTGTCCGTCCCTCATGCACGCTCAAACCCGGTTTCTTGGCCTGTGTGGCTGAAATTTTCTTGATCCAGGGCTGGTTGATCACAGAAGGGGCCTACTCTTCAACAGGTGAGCCAGTTGATGTCCTGCGAGTCCGAGCCAGACCTGCCCGCGCAAGCGGAAGCCGTACTCCCCGGCACGTTGCCCGAAACGCTGCGTGCCGAGCTGATCGCCTTCCGCCGGGACATGCATATGCATCCCGAGCTGGGCAACCAGGAGTTCCGTACCACCGCCGCGCTCAAGCACCGGCTGGAGCAGGCGGGGCTCGTGCCGCGGGTGCTCAAGACCGGTACCGGGCTCGTGTGCGACATCGGGACGCCGGACCCCGCCCGTCCCATGCTGGCCCTGCGCGCCGACATCGACGCGCTGCCCATCCCGGACACCAAGACCGGCATCCCGTACCGCTCCACCGTGCCCGACCGCGCGCACGCCTGCGGGCATGACGTCCATACCACCGCCGTGCTCGGTGCCGCACTGGTTCTCGCCGACCTCGAACGGCAGGGGCAACTGCCCAACGCCGTACGGCTGATCTTCCAGCCCGCCGAGGAAGTGCTGCCCGGCGGCGCCGCCGACGCCATCGAGTCCGGGGTGCTCGACGGCGTCGGCGGCATCGTCGCCGTGCACTGCGACCCCAAGGTCGACGCCGGGCTGATCGGGCTGCGTACCGGCCCGATCACCTCCGCCTGCGACCGGGTGGAGATCAGCCTCGACGGTCCCGGTGGCCACACCGCGCGCCCCCACCTCACCACCGACATGGTCACCGCGGCAGCCAAGGTGGCCACCGAGGTCCCCGCGCTGCTCGCCCGCCGGGTCGACGCCCGCTCCGGGCTCTCCGTCACCTGGGGACGTATCGCGTCCGGCCACGCCTGCAATGTCATCCCGCAGCACGCCGAACTCTCCGGCACCGTCCGCTGCCTGGACCTGCCCGCCTGGCGCGACGCCCCCGACCTGGTGCACGCCGCGATCGACGAGATCGCCGCGCTCCATCACGCCAAGTCGCAGATCGAGTACATCCGCGGGGTGCCGCCGGTCGTCAACGACCCGGTCGTCACGGAACTGCTGCGCGCGGCGCAGACCGCCCGCCGCGGTTCGTATGCGATCGAGGACACCGAACAGAGCCTCGGCGGAGAGGACTTCTCCTGGTATCTGGAGCACGTGCCAGGCGCGATGGCGCGGCTCGGCGTACGGACGCCCGGCAGCCAGGCCCGGTACGACCTGCATCGTGGCGATTTCGACGTCGACGAACAGGCGATTCAGGTCGGCGTGGAGCTTTTCACGGCCGCCGCGTTGATCGACGGCAACCGTTTGTAACCGGCCATGACACCTCCGGCTCGCTCTCCGTTCGCGACGATCCGATAACAGCTTCCGTACAGGTCTTTATCTGACATCTACGCGCGTTACGATCCACGCGAAACCAGCGCCAGCCGAGGCGCTTCGGTCAGGTTGAAGGAGCCTCCCTTGCGCCGGATCACCAGGATCGCCACCGTGGGTGTCGCGTCAGCGGCACTCGCGCTCACCGCCACCGCGTGTGGCAACAAATCGTCGTCGGACGCCGGTTCCGACTCCAAGGAAGCCGGCGCCGCCATCGCCTATGACATCGGTGGCCGCGGTGACCAGTCGTTCAACGACGCCGCCTACGCCGGTCTGGCCAAGGCCGAGACCGAGCTGAAGATAAAGGGCAACGCCGCCGAGCCCTCCGAGGGCGAGTCGGACGCCGACAAGGTCCAGCGCCTGACCGAGCTGGCCCGCTCCGGCAACAACCCCGTGATCGGCGTCGGTTTCGCGTACGCGCCCGCCATCAAGAAGGTCGCGCCGAAGTTCCCGAAGACCACCTTCGGCATCATCGACGACTCCTCGGTGACCGGCAAGAACATCGCCAACATGGTCTTCAACGAGGAGCAGGGCTCGTACCTCGCCGGCGTCGCCGCCGCCAAGGTCACCAAGTCCAAGACGGTCGGCTTCATCGGCGGTGTCGAGACCCCGCTGATCAAGAAGTTCGAGGCCGGCTTCGCACAGGGCGTCAAGGAGACCGACCCGTCGGTCAAGGTCCTGTCGCAGTACCTGACCCAGCCCCCGAACTTCGACGGCTTCTCCAAGCCCGACCTGGGCAAGGCCGCCGCGCAGGGACAGCTCGACAAGAAGGCCGACGTGGTCTACGCCGCCGCCGGTCTGGCCGGCTCCGGCTCGATCGAGGCCACCGCGCAGGCCGGCAAGTGGGCCATCGGCGTCGACTCCGACCAGTACAGCCAGAAGGGCCTGGCCGCCTACAAGGACCAGATCCTGACCTCGGTCACCAAGGATGTCGCGGACTCGGTCTACAACCTGATCAAGTCGGTCAAGGACGGCACGCCGCAGACCGGTGAGGTCCGCTACGGCCTGGACAAGGACGGCGTCGGCCTGGCCGACTCCAACCCGGCCTACACCAAGATGGCCGATGTGGTCGCCGCGGTGGAGAAGGCGAAGAAGGACATCGTGGACGGCAAGATCACCGTCAAGACCACGCCGTAACGGCCCTGTCCGGTCGCGCGGTGGTACCTCCCGCGGCCCGGGAGCGACGGTGTACGCCGTCGCCCCGGGCCCCGGGGCACCAGCCCGGCGTGCGCCACGGCGTACAAGCAGGCATACGGTTCCGAACGTACGACCCCGCGCACCGGCCGGCGTACGAACACCCGGTCACCGTCCGGTCACCCCCCGACCGCACCAGGCCCCCCGCCTTACGATTCGGCTGCGCTACGCGTGTAGACGACCCTCTGGCGCGATAATTACACCCCCGCCTGCCACTCACCCCCGCCTTCACTCCTTTCCCGCCAAGGAGAGTGCGTCATCAACGCGTCCAGCAGCCCGCCCAGCGGTCCGTCCAGCAGTCCTCCCGCAGTCGAACTGCGCGGCATCACCAAGAGATTCCCCGGCGTTGTCGCCAACCACGACATCGACATCACCATCCGCAAGGGCACGGTCCACGCCCTGGTCGGTGAGAACGGCGCGGGCAAGTCGACCCTGATGAAGATCCTCTACGGCATGCAGAAGCCGGACGAGGGCACCATCACCGTCGACGGCGCGGAGGCCGCGTTCACCAGCCCCGCCGACGCCATCGCGCTCGGCATCGGCATGGTGCACCAGCACTTCATGCTCGCCGACAACTTCACCGTCCTGGAGAACGTCGTCCTCGGCGGCGAGAGCCTGTATGGCATCGGCGCGAAGGCCCGTAAGAAGATCAAGGAGATCTCGGACGCGTACGGCCTCGGCGTACGCCCCGACGCGCTCGTCGAGGACCTCGGGGTCGCCGACCGCCAGCGCGTGGAGATCCTCAAGGTCCTCTACCGCGGCGCCCGCATCCTGATCCTGGACGAGCCCACCGCCGTGCTGGTGCCCCAGGAGGTCGAGGCGCTCTTCGACAATCTGCGCGAGCTCAAGGCCGAGGGCCTGACCGTCATCTTCATCTCGCACAAACTGGGCGAGGTGCTGTCGGTCGCCGACGACATCACCGTCATACGCCGCGGTACGACCGTGGGCACCGCCGACCCCGCGCACACCACCACCAAGCAGCTCGCCGAGCTGATGGTCGGCAGTGAGCTGCCCTCGCCGGAGACCCGCGAGTCGACGGTGACGGACATACCGATGCTCACGGTGGACGGGCTGCGGCTGACCGCGACCGACCCCGACGGCGCGGTACGCGAGGTGCTCGACGGGATCACCTTCACCATCCACCAGGGCGAGGTCCTGGGCATCGCGGGCGTCGAGGGCAACGGCCAGACCGAGCTGATCGAGGCGCTGATGGGGCTGCGCGACCCCGACGGCGGGGTGATCACGCTCGACACCGCCGACATCTCGCACGCGCCCACCCGCAAGCGCCGCGAGGACGGCATCGGCTACATCCCGGAGGACCGGCACCGCCACGGCCTGCTGCTGGAGGCCCCGCTCTGGGAGAACCGCATCCTCGGCCATGTCACCGAGAAGCCCAACAGCCGCGGCGGACTGCTCGACCTGAAGGCCGCCCGCGCCGACACCACCCGGATCGTGCGCGAGTACGACGTCCGTACGCCCGGTATCGAGGTCACCGCGGCCTCGCTCTCCGGCGGTAACCAGCAGAAGCTGATCGTCGGCCGCGAGATGAGCCACAGCCCCAAGCTGCTGATCGCCGCCCACCCGACCCGCGGTGTGGACGTCGGCGCGCAGGCGCAGATCTGGGACCAGATCCGGGAGGCCCGCCGTGACGGACTGGCCGTCCTGCTGGTCTCCGCGGACCTGGACGAACTGATCGGGCTCTCCGACACCCTGCGGGTGATGTACCGCGGCCGGCTCGTCGCCGACGCGGACCCCGCCACCATCACTCCGGAGGAACTGGGCTCGGCCATGACCGGCGCCGCCACCGGTCACCTGGAGGCAGAGCCCGAGCCCCCGGCAGAGGCACCACTGGCCGCAGCGGCACCCCCGGAGGACGACGCCCGATGAAGAAGTTCGACAAGGACCGGCTGATCCTGGGCTTCGCGGGCCCGGTGCTCGCGCTGGTCGTCGCCATAGTCCTCACCACCGTGGTGCTGCTCGTCTCGGGCAGCGACCCCTTCGAGCCGTACCGCATCATGTTCGAGTCCGCCTCGTACGTCGATGTCCAGGTACTGATCGTCAACCAGGCCGGCACGTACTATCTGGCCGCGCTCGCGGTCGCCGTCGGCTTCCGGATGAACCTCTTCAACATCGGTGTCGACGGGCAGTACCGGCTCGCCGCGATGATGGCGGCGCTCGTCGGCGCCAGCGTCGATCTGCCGGGCCCGCTCCAGATCGCGCTGATCGTGATCGTCGCGATGCTGGTCGGTGCCTTCTGGTCCGGCATCGCGGGCATCCTCAAGACCACCCGCGGGGTGAGCGAGGTCGTCTCCACGATCATGCTCAACTCGATCGCCACCAGCCTCGTCGCCTGGCTGATCCTGCCCAAGAACTTCGGCGTCCAGCCGGCCGGCTCCAACAACCTGACCACCGGTGACATCCCGGAGTCCGGCTGGTTCCCCGGTCTCTCCATGGGCGCCGAGGCCGGCGAGATCTACGGCTTCACCTTCGTCGCCGCCGCCTGCGGCCTCATCTACTGGTTCGTCCTCGGCCGTACCCGCTTCGGCTTCGACCTGCGCGCCACCGGCGCCAGCGAGACCGCCGCCCAGGCCTCCGGCGTCGACGCCAAGAAGATGATCCTCACCTCGATGCTGATCTCGGGCGCGGTCGCCGGCCTCGCCGGGATGCCGACGCTCCTCGGCGACACCCACACGTACAGCCTCGACTTCCCGACCGGCATCGGCTTCACCGGCATCACCATCGCCCTGCTCGGCCGGAACAACCCGCTCGGCATCGCCTTCAGCGCCCTGCTCATCGCCTTCCTGGACAAGGCATCGGCCTCCCTCGACCAGTACGGGTACGAGAAGGAGATCGCCACGATCATGCAGGGCCTGATCGTGATCTCGGTCGTCGTCAGCTACGAGCTCGTCCGCCGCTACGGAATCCGCCGCCAGCAGCAGAAGGTCGGCGCGGAACTCGCCGCCGGAGGAGCCCTCACGACCGAGGCCCGCCCCCAGAACGACCAGACCGAGAAGGAGGGGGCCGCGCTGTGAGTACGAGCACGAGCACCGTCTCAGCCACCAGCGCCGCCCCCAAAAAGGGCGGCGGCCGCCGCACACTCTCCCTGCCCGTCATCCTGCTGATCGTCGCGGGGGCGCTGGCCCTCGTCTCGCTCGTACGGCTGATCAGCGGCGCCGAAGACATCACCTCCGTCGGCCAGGTCGCCGGCGCCCTCGAACTCGCCATCCCCATCGGCCTGGCCGGACTCGGCGGACTGTGGGCCGAGCGCGCGGGCGTCGTCAACATCGGCCTCGAAGGCATGATGATCCTCGGCACCTGGTTCGGCGCCTGGGCCGGCTTCCAGTGGGGCCCGTGGGCCGGCGTCCTGTTCGGCATACTCGGCGGCTGCCTCGGCGGTCTGCTGCACGCCGTCGTCACCGTCACCTTCGGCGTGAACCACATCGTCTCCGGTGTGGCCATCAACATCCTCGCCGTCGGTGCCACCCGCTATCTCTCCAACTTCGCCTTCGACGGCGTGGACGGCGGCTCCTCCAAGCAGTCCCCGCGTATCGACTCCATCACCGAGATCACCATCCCCGGGCTCTCCGACTGGATGCAGGACCTCCAGGCCAGACACTGGTTCCTGGTCTCGGACATCGCGGGCGTCGTCGGCGGTCTGGTGACCAATCTGTCGCTGCTCACCGTCGTCGCGCTGCTGCTGATCCCCGGCACCTGGTGGGTGCTGTGGCGTACGGCGTTCGGCCTGCGGCTGCGCTCCTGCGGCGAGAACCCGGTCGCCGCCGAGTCGCTGGGCGTCAACGTCTACAAGTACAAGTACATCGCAGTCACCGTCTCCGGCGGTCTCGCCGGTCTCGCCGGCGCCTTCCTCGCGATCGTCGCCACCGGCATCTACCAGGAGGGCCAGACCGGTGGCCGCGGCTATATCGGTCTCGCCGCGATGATCTTCGGCAACTGGATGCCGGGCGGCATGGCCCTGGGCGCCGGGCTCTTCGGCTTCACCGACAGCCTCAAGCTGCGCGGCGGCGCGGAGAACGTCCACGCCATGCTGCTGCTTCTCGCGATCCTGCTCGTCCTGGTCGTAGCGTGGCAGCTGTACAAGAAGAAGTACGTCTCCGCGGTGATCTCGGCGGCCGTCTCGGCGCTGCTCTTCACCTGGTACGGGCTGACCGACCAGGTGCCGAGCCAGTTCGTGGACGCCGCCCCGTACGTCACGACGCTGCTGGTCCTCGCGCTGTCGGCGCAACGGCTCAGGATGCCCAAGGCGGACGGTATGCCGTACCGGAAGGGGCAAGGAAAATGACCGCACCGGCCGGACCGGCGGTGGACTGGGAAGCGCTGCGGGCCTCCGCGCGTGCCGCCATGACCCACGCGTACGCCCCGTACTCGAAGTATCCGGTCGGGGTCGCGGCCCTGGTGGACGACGGCCGTACGATCACCGGCTGCAATGTCGAGAACGCCTCGTACGGCATCGGGCTGTGCGCCGAATGCGGGCTGGTGTCGGCGCTCCAGCTGAGCGGCGGCGGCCGGCTCACCCACTTCACCTGTGTCGACGGCTCGGGCGAGGTGCTGGTGCCGTGCGGGCGCTGCCGCCAGCTGCTGTACGAGTTCGGCGGCCCGGAGCTGGTCCTTGAGACCCCGGACGGCTTCCGCACGATGGCCGAGATGCTGCCGCAGGCGTTCGGTCCTGGCCACCTGAACTGACCACGGCCCCCGGGCGTACGCGCCCTCCTGAACCCGGCCCCTCCACCGCCGCGACCGACCCGGCGGTGGAGGGGCCGTACAACCTCCCCGGAACCACGAGGCGTATCTATGCGCGTAGAGACCTCCGGGATACTCTCGCCTACGTACGGCAGTCATCGAAAGGATCACCATGGACGTCATCTCCGTCATCCGCACCAAGCGGGACCGGGGCGAGCTGAGCCCCGAGCAGATCGACTGGGTGATCGACGCCTATACGCGGGGCGAGGTCGCCGACGAGCAGATGTCGGCGCTGGCGATGGCGATCCTGCTCAACGGCATGAACCGTACGGAGATCGCGCGCTGGACCGCGGCCATGATCGCCTCCGGCGAGCGCATGGACTTCTCCGCGCTGTCCCGCCCCACGGCCGACAAGCACTCCACGGGCGGCGTCGGCGACAAGATCACGCTGCCGCTCGCCCCGCTGGTCGCCGCGTGCGGCGCCGCCGTACCGCAGCTCAGCGGCCGGGGCCTCGGCCACACCGGCGGCACGCTCGACAAGCTGGAGTCCATCCCCGGCTGGCGGGCGCTGCTCTCCAACGCCGAGATGCTGAACGTCCTGGACACCACCGGCGCCGTCATCTGCGCGGCGGGCGACGGACTGGCCCCCGCCGACAAGAAGCTGTACGCGCTGCGCGATGTGACCGGCACCGTCGAGGCCATCCCGCTGATCGCCTCCTCGATCATGTCCAAGAAGATCGCCGAGGGCACCGGCTCGCTGGTCCTGGACGTCAAGGTCGGCTCCGGCGCCTTCATGAAGACGATCGAGGACGCCCGCGAACTCGCCTCCACCATGGTGGGCCTGGGCACCGACCACGGCGTACGGACCGTCGCGCTGCTCACCGACATGGACACCCCGCTCGGCCTCACCGCGGGCAACGCCCTGGAGGTACGCGAGTCCGTCGAGGTCCTGGCGGGCGGCGGCCCGGCCGATGTCGTCGAACTGACCCTCGCCCTGGCGCGCGAAATGCTCGACGCGGCGGGCCTGAAGGACACGGACCCGGCGAAGGCGCTGGCCGACGGCTCGGCGATGGACGTCTGGCGCCGCATGATCGCCGCCCAGGGCGGTGACCCGGACGCGGCGCTCCCGGTCGCCCGCGAGACGCACGTGGTGGTGGCCCCCACCACCGGCGTCCTGACCCGACTGGACGCGTACGGGGTGGGCGTCGCCGCCTGGCGCCTGGGCGCGGGCCGCGCCCGCAAGGAGGACCCGGTCCAGGCGGGCGCGGGCGTCGAACTCCACGCCAAGCCGGGCGACCGGGTCACGGCGGGCCGGCCGCTGCTGACGCTGCACACGGACACCCCGGAGAAGTTCGACTACGCGCTGGGCGCGCTGGCGGGCGCGTACGACATCGAGGCGCCCGACACGGCGTTCACGGCGACGCCGGTGGTGCGGGAACGCATCGCCTGACCTGGGCCCGCGGCCGGAGGCCGCTGATGCGCACGCCCCGTTCGGGTGAACGGGATCGGTGGACGGCCGCCGGTCCCGTTCGGCATGCTGGGGTCGGTGGTGAAACGAATGGAGACCGCCATGAGCGCACTCACTGTCGACCACGTGCCCGAGCAGGGCTGGGACGACCTCGTCCGTCTCTGGGAGGGGACGGACGCTCCCGAGGGCTGCAAGGTGGAGATCATCGACGGGATCGTCACCGTGTCACCGTCGCCGTCCTGGGACCACAACTCCACCGCTTCCATCATTCAGCGTCGCCTATTTGCTGTGATCCCGGAGGAGTGGCACATTTTCCAGACTCAAGAGGCGGCTGTACCAGGCCGTATGGGGCTGTACATCCCAGACCTGATGGTGGCGGCGGAGGAGGACAGGCCCGCGCCCGGGGATCTGTTTCCCGCGAGCCGGGCGAAGCTCGTCGTCGAGATCACCTCACGCAGCAACGCGAACCATGACCGTGTCGCCAAGCTCCACGGCTATGCCCAGGCCGGCGTTCCGCTCTATCTGCTGCTCGACGCCTGGCATTCGGGTCAGCCCACGGCGACGCTCTACGGTGAGCCCGAGGGCGGTACGTACCGCATGCTTCAGTCGGTCGAATACGGCGGGAAGCTGACGCTGCCGCCCCCGTTCGATCTCACCATCGACACAACGGAGTTCCCCGTCAGCTGACGAGGATCAGCTGACCGACCGCCCCGCCAGCAGCCCCGGCAGCTCCCGCATGTCGTCGAAGACGACCGTGCCGGGGCCGGTGAGCCGGTGCGGGGCCGTGAGGCCGCCCGCGTAGCCGAAGGCGCGCATTCCGGCGGCCCGTGCCGCCTCCACACCGTACGGACTGTCCTCCACCACCGCGCAGCGCGCCGGGTCCACGCCCAGGGTGCGGGCCGCGTGCAGGAAGAGGTCCGGGGCGGGTTTGCCGCGGGCGACGTCGGCGGCGCTGAAGATGCGGCCGTCGAAGTAGTCGTGGAGACCGGTGGTCCTCAGATTGCGGCGGATGCCGTCGTGGCCGCCGTTCGACGCGAGGCAGAACGGCAGGGGCAGGGCCTCCAGTACCTCGGTGATGCCGTCGATCGCCGTCAACTCGGCGTCGAACGCGTCCTGGTAGAGATGTTCGTACGCGCGGTACCAGCCCGGCTCCAGCGGTCGTCCGAGCCGCGCCTCGACGGCCGCGTCGTAGACCTCGCCGGAGGAGCCCACGAAGGTCGCGATGATCTCCTCCTCCGTGAAGTGGCAGCCCAGCGCGGCGAAGACCTGGGCGTCGATCCGTACGCATATGCGCTCGCTGTCCACCAGGACGCCGTCGCAGTCGAAGATCACCAATTCGAAAGGATCAGGGGTCATGTCCGGCAGCGTACGGGCTGTGCCCGGAGCGCCGCGATGAGTTCCGGTCGTCGGACCGGTCTTCTCAGCGTGGATGCCACGAAACCGATCGTTCTCGTCATCGCCGGCCACATCACGCCGGCCGATGTGACCCGGTGCTACGCGGAGCTGTACGAGCGGCTGTACGGGGAACTGGCGGCGCGGCCGGACGACTTCGGTGCGGCAGAGGTGATCTGTGAGGTCGGCGGTCTCGTCCGGCCGAATCTGGCGGCGGTCGAGGTGCTGGCCAGGCTCCAGCTAGACGCCCGAAGACGGGGCTGCCGGGTCCGATTGCGGGACGCCGGGCGCGAGTTGCGGCTGCTGCTGGATCTCGTCGGCCTGGGGAACACACTCTAGGTGCGCGGCGCACCGGGCGATCAGGTGGTTCGCGGTCCGGTCCGTGGCGAGACGCCCGGCGCCGGGAAGGTGACCATCCCGGGGCACGGGTCGCGTGCTCCATGAAGGAAAGGTGCTCGACATGCGAGTGTTCACGCGTGCCGTGGCGGTCGTCGTCTGCGCGGCCGGTGCCGCCCTCACCGTCGTTCCCGTGGCCCAGGCCGCGCCCAACGCGGCGGCGCAGAAGTGCCGTTACTACTACCACGGCTGGGGCCAGGGTCCCAACGGCGAGACCACCGGCTTCGGGGACTACGCCGAGGGAGCCACCGACCCCGAGGGCCGGGTCTGCGAGCACGGCTGGTGGGTGGACGTGAGCGAGAACGACCGAGGGGGCGCACGGCGCTGACGGCCCGGGGCGCGTCACCGCCCCTCCCGCTCACCGCCCCTCCCGCCCTCCGACGCGGCGCCCGCGCGTCGGAGGGCGAGGCCCCCGAAGCATGGACCTACGCCTTCTCCAGCCCCGCCGGCAGCCCGAACAGCGGGAACCACCGCTCCGTGTCCAGGAAGCAGTGCATCGTGACGATCTTGCCGTCCTCGATCTCGATGACCTGAAGCGCCCACGGGGTGAAGCCGTCGCCCGACTCCGCCGGCTTGTAGTGCGCGAAGGCCGGTGTGCCATTGGCCAGCGTCGGCAGGAGCCGCGAGCCCCGGCAGCCCGCGCCGATGGTGAGCATGAAGCCGGTGATGTCGTCGTGACCCTGGAGCCACAGGTCGTACGGCGGCATGGTGAACTTCGCGTCGTCATGGAGCAGCGCGGTCAGCGCCTTCATGTCGTAGCCCTCGAAGGCCGCCACATACCGCTCAAGCAGCTCCTTCTGCTCCTCGTCGAGCGGATCCGCCGTGGCCGTCGCGGCAGGCTCCGATTCGGCGATCGTCGCGCGCGCCCGCTGGAGCGCGCTGTTGACGGAGGCGACCGTCGTATCCAGCAGCTCGGCGACCTCGCTCGCCTTCCACGCCAGCACCTCGCGCAGGATCAGCACGGCCCGCTGCTTCGGTGGCAGATGCTGGAGCGCGGCGACGAACGCCAGCCGGATCGTCTCCCTCGACACCGCCGTCTCGGCCGGGTCGGCCACCGAGGGCAGCACCCGGCCGTCCGGCACCGGCTCCAGCCAGACGTTCTCCGGGAGCGAGGTCAGCTGGGCCTGGGCCACCGGCGTCGGGCCCGACAGATCCATCGGCCGGGCCCGGCGGTTGCCCGCGTTGAGCATGTCCAGGCATACGTTCGTCGCGATGCGGTAGAGCCACGACCGCAGCGAGGAGCGGCCCTCGAACTTCTCGAAGCTCTTCCACGCGCGCACCATCGTGTCCTGTACGGCGTCCTCGGCCTCGAAGGCCGACCCCAGCATCCGGTAGCAGTAGCCGGTCAGCTCCGTGCGGTGCTTCTCCAGCCGGGAATCCAGGTCCTGTGTTGTTGCGAGATCACTCATCGTGTCACCCCAGTCGCCCCCTTGAGACCGGTCTGTGAGACCGGTCTCTCGGAAGCTACCGCAGCGCACTGACAATCCGCTCAGGTTCCCGGCTTACGGCCGTAGACGTAGACATCGTCGCCGTTCTTCAGCAGCGACCAGTACTTCGCCGCGACCGTCTTGGTCATGTTCACGCAGCCATGCGAACCGGGCGGGTTCCACATGCTCAGGTTCGCCTGGTGGAAGGCCTGCCCGCCGTCGAAGAACTGGGCGTAGGGCATGGGAACGTCGTAGATCGTGGAGACGTGGTTCTTGTTCCGCCAGTAGACCTTCTTGAGCCCGGTCCTGGTCTCGTAGCCGTCACGCCCGGTACGCACCGGCACCGGCCCGTACACCAGCTTCTTGCCGTCCTGGATCCAGCTCAGCTGGCGGGAGAGGTCGACACAGGCGATACGGCCCTTGTTGGTCGGGCACTTGCCCGCCTTGTTGGGTGTCTTGCCCGCGGCCTTCTGCTTGTTCATCAGATCCATCACGCCCCAGGTGATGGGTCCGGCGTAGCCGATGGTCGGGGTGATGCCGTGCTTCGACTGGAAGGCGCGGGTGGCCCTGCAGTCCGTGGCCGACTGCTTTCCGTCCACCGGCCGGCCCAGGAACTTCTCGACCTGCTTCTGGTACGGGCCCGTGCTCGTGGTGCACGACGCCGCCTGCGCGGGCGCGGCTCCGCCCAGCACGACGGTCAGTGGGACCACCAGCGCGGCGATCCCCGCCGCCACGGCCCCGTTACGGGTTATGTGTGCGCGTCTCATCCCGTTCCGTCCCCCCTCTGTCCCTCAGCCGCGCCACTCGGAAGGCGCGTTCTGTGGGCTAGACGGGTGAAACGAGGGCTTAGTTGCGCGGAGGGGGCAGAATGGCGCGAGTCCGTCGGTGGCGGGCAGCCGGGCGTGCGCCCCGGCGAGCGACCGCCGCCGCACCGCCCGGCCGGTCGGTCGAGCTCTGTCGGTGACGCCCAGCCGGCGGCGCCCGGTCGGTCGCGCTCAGTCCGTGACGCTCAGTCGGTGGCGAGCCCCCGGGCCCGCGTCCCCGCGAGCGACCGCCGCCGCTCCGCGCGCGCCGCGTGCGATCCGTACAGCGTGACCGAGACGACACCGAGCACCGCCAGCAGACCCAGCGCCACCGTCGCCGCCCAGCCGCCCGCGTGGAACGCGATCGCGCCCAGCGTGCCGCCCGCGCTGCTGCCCAGGTAGTACGCCGACTGGTAGAGCGCCGACGCCTGCGCGCGGCCCGTCTTCGCCGTACGGCTCACCGACGACGAGGCGACCGCGTGGCCCGCGAAGAAGCCCGCCGTGATGAGGACCAGTCCGAGCAGTACGGCGGCCAGCGAGTCGGCCAGTGACAGCAGCAGACCCGCCGCCGTGGTGCCCACCGCCAGATAGAGCGCGCCGCGCCGGCCCAGCCGCTCGACCAGCCGGCCTGCCGCCGCCGAGGAGACCGTACCGACCAGATAGACCAGGAAGATCGAGCCGATGATGCCCTGCGGGAGGTTGAACGGCGCCTCCACCAGCCGGTAGCCGATCACGGTGTAGACCGCGCCGAACACCGTCATGAAGAGCGCGCCTATCGCGTACAGCCGGCGCAGCAGCGGATCGGCCAGATGCCCGGCCACGGTCTTCGCCAGCACGCGCGGACTCAGCGACCGCGAGGTGAAGTTCCGTGCCTTCGGGAGCATGGCGCGGAACACCACCGCGCACACCACCGCGAGCAGCCCGACCGCGCCGAGCGCCGCCCGCCAGCCCCACAGCTGGGCGACCCAGCCGGTGACGATACGGCCGCTCATCCCGCCGACGCTGTTGCCCGCGACGAACAGCCCGATCGCGGCGACCAGCGCCTTCGGCCGTACCTCCTCCGCCAGGAACGCCATCGCCGAGGCGGGCAGTCCGGCCAGCGCCGCGCCCTGCACGGCGCGCAGCGCCACCAGCCACTCCACGTTCGGCGCGAACGGCACCAGCAGCCCCACCGCCACCGCGACCGCCAGCGAGACCGTCATCAGCGTGCGCCTGCCGAACCGCTCGGACAGCGCGCTCAGCGGCAGTACGAACAGCGCGAGCGCGCCCGTCGCGGCCGAGACCGTCCAACTGGCCTGGCTCGCCGTCACACCGAGACCGGCGGAGATGGCGGGCAGCAGGGCCTGGGTCGAGTAGAGGAGTGCGAAGGTCGCGACTCCGGCGGCGAAGAGCGCGAAGCTCATCCGGCGGTAGCCGGGGCGGCCGGGGGAGAGCAGCGAATCGGTGGTGGTGGCGGCGGACGGCGCGGCGGAGGCACCCGGGGTGACGAGTGCCTCGGTACTGACAGAAGGCATGCTTCGAAGGTAGGCACCGCATCTTCATGCGTCCAATGCATGGAATGGCGATAATCGATCCCATGGTGCATGAACCCAGCTCACAGCGGCGGCTGTCACGGAACAGTTACGAACACGACATGGATCACACCGGACCCATGGATCACACGGCACCGGTGGCCGGGCTGGACCCCGACTCCTGGTCCGCGGTCCTCGCGCCCCGGCTCGCCCACTTCGCGGGAGTGGCCCGCCACGAGCATGTGACCCGCGCCGCCCAGGACATGGCCGTCCCGCAGTCCACGCTCTCCCGCGCGATGGTCAGGCTCGAACGGGACCTGGGCGTCGCCCTGTTCGCCCGCAAGGGCCGTACGGTCTCCCTCACCCCCGCGGGCCGTACGTTCCTCACCTCGGTCGAACGGGCCCTCGCGGAGGTCGAGCGGGCCGCCGAGTCCGTACGCGCCGACGCCGACCCGGCGTCAGGCAAGGTCGCCTTCGGCTTTCTGCACACCATGGGCTCGGAGACCGTACCCGCACTGATCAGGGCCTTCCGCGCCGACCATCCACGGGTACGGTTCCAGCTCGTCCAGAACTACGGCGAGGCGATGCTGGAGCGGCTGCGCGCGGGCGAGCTGGACCTCTGTCTCACCTCACCCGTGCCTGACGCCCCCGATCTGGTCGCCCGCAGACTGGACGAACAGCGGCTGCGGCTGGTCGTGCCCGACGACCACCGGCTGGCCGGACGTCGGCGCGTACGCCTCGCCGAGGCCGCCGACGAAACGTACGTCACCCTCGAACCGGGGTACGGGCTGCGCCGGATCACCGACGACCTGTGCGCCGAGGCGGGCTTCCGGCCGCGCGTCGCGTTCGAGGGCGAGGAAGCGGAGACGCTGCGCGGTCTGGTGGCCGCGGGCCTGGGTGTCGCCCTGCTGCCGCCGCCCGCCGTGGCCCGTCCCGGGGTGGTCGAGCTGACCGTCACGGCGCCCCGCGCGGCCCGCGAGATCGGCGTCGCCTGGCTCGACGGACACCCGGACACCCCGCCCGTGGCGGCCTTCAAGCGCTTTCTGCTCTCCCGGCGCGGCCAACTGCTCCCGGACTGAGGGGCTGAGGGGCTGACGGGCTAAAGGGCTGACGGACTGAGGGGACGGACCGGACTGAGGAGACGGACGGACTGACTGAGGGACATGCGAGACCGCGGACCACGTTTCACCGGCGCAGCGACCGGCCGAACCCGGCCGCCAGCGGCATCCGCAGCCCCAGCGGCGGCGGCGCCGCCAGCGCGTCCGTGACCGGACGGGAGTACGTACGCGGCAGCAGCGCGCCCAGGACGAAGTCCGCGGCCAGCGCCAGGACTTCGTGGTGGTGCTGGCGCAGCGCGTGGCCGTCGGAGTGGACCTCGAAGCGGCAGGTGTCGCGGTTGACCTTCTTGGCGCGCTCGGCCAGCCGGTAGGAGAGCTCGGGGTCGGTCCGCGCGTCCGTGGTGCCGTGCATGATCATGACATGACGGCCCGTCAGTTGCCGTACCGGCTCCGGTTCGACGGCCCGGTCGTCCTCCGGCAGCCAAGGGGCCATCGCCAGCACGGAGTTGACGGCGCGGTGGCCCGCCGCGTGCAGCGCGGCCCGGCCGCCCATCCCGTGTCCCGCCAGGCACACCGGCACATCGCCGTAGCGCCGTACGACCTCGTCCGCCGCCCACTCGGCGTCCGCCGCCAGCCGCGCCTGCGCGCCGTTCCAGCCGCGTTCGCCGTAGTGCACCACATGCACGATCAGCCCCTCGGCGGCCCCCGCCCTGGCGAGATGGCGCAGGAGGGGCACCATGCGCGCGTACGCGACGGGGGAGGGGCGCCGCGCGGAGACGGGCTCGCCCTCGGGAAGCGCCAGGATCACGCCCCCCACCGCGGTCCCCGCGACGGGTGCGCCGAACGCCCGACCCAACCGTGCCCGCGGCTCCGCGCGACCGCGTGCCGAACCGTCCCGGCCTGCCGTACGTCCCCCCGGCCTGGGAACCGCTTGCTGTCCCATAGCAGAACAGTCTCAGAAGGAGAGGTGTACTCCACCCGTCCGCCCGGTCACTGTTACATATCGACCCCCCGCACTCTACGCGCGTAGGCGTTAGAGTGCGGAGATGACGAGCCAGACCTACCGTCCGCCCAGTGCCGACCAGATCCGCCGCGCCCCCAAGGCCCTCCTCCATGACCACCTGGACGGCGGACTCCGTCCCGGCACGATCATCGATCTCGCCCATGAGATCGGCTACGAGAACCTGCCCGAGCAGGAGTCCGACAAACTCGGCCTCTGGTTCCGCGAGGCCGCCGACTCCGGCTCGCTGGAACGCTATCTGGAGACCTTCGCCCACACCTGTGCCGTCATGCAGACCCGTGACGCGCTCTTCCGGGTCGCCGCGGAGTGCGCGGAGGACCTGGCGCAGGACGGCGTCGTCTACGCCGAGGTGCGGTACGCGCCCGAGCAGCACCTGGAGCGCGGACTCACCCTCGAAGAGGTCGTGGAAGCCGTCAACGACGGCTTCCGTGAAGGCGAGCGGCGCGCGCAGGCCGGCGGCCACCGCATCCGCGTCGGCGCCCTGCTCACCGCCATGCGGCACGCGGCCCGCGCCCTGGAGATCGCCGAACTCGCCAACCGCTACCGCGACTCGGGCGTTGTCGGATTCGACATCGCGGGCGCCGAGGCGGGCTTCCCGCCCACCCGTCACCTCGATGCCTTCGAGTATCTGAAGCGCGAGAACAACCACTTCACCATCCACGCGGGCGAGGCCTTCGGGCTGCCCTCGATCTGGCAGGCGCTCCAGTGGTGCGGCGCCGACCGGCTCGGCCACGGCGTGCGCATCATCGACGACATCGAGGTCGCCGAGGACGGCTCGGTGAAGCTGGGCCGGCTCGCGGCGTACGTACGCGACAAGCGCGTCCCGCTGGAGCTGTGCCCCAGCTCCAACCTCCAGACGGGCGCCGCCGCCTCGATCGCCGAGCACCCCATCGGGCTGCTCCGCAAGCTGCACTTCAGGGCGACGGTGAACACCGACAACCGGCTGATGAGCGGCACGAGCATGAGCCGTGAATTCGAGCTGCTGGTCGACGCCTTCGACTACACACTCGATGACATGCAGTGGTTCACGGTCAATGCGATGAAATCAGCATTCATTCCTTTCGATGAACGACTGGCCATGATCAATGACGTGATCAAGCCGGGATATGCCGAGCTGAAATCCGAATGGCTGTTCAGGCAGACCGCTGTGACCAGCTAGTTCTTGCTGTCGGCGGGGTGATCGCCGGAATGGGGAAGCGGTCGGGAACACGGAATCCCGGCCGCTCTCGGGTGTTTGCGGGCCATGTGTGCGGCTGGCTAGTTTGGAAAGCCGCTCGCATTCCCACATTTTTTCCGCTTCCCGATTCTCTTCCCCTTCCCCCTCCCCTTCCTCAAGGACGAAATCCCAGATGAAGCAGTCCGCCATCAAGACCCTCGGCACCGTCGCCCTCGGCGCCGCCTTCGCCGCCACCGCCGCGGGCAGCGCCTCCGCCGCGCCCGCCGTCCCCGGGACCGGTACCCCGCTGGACCTCGTCACCAAGACGCTGCCGGTGGGTGACCTCGTCGGCCAGCTCCCCGCGCCCCTCCCCAGCGCGCTGACGGCGACCGGGCTGGCGCTCGGCACCATCCAGCAGACCATGCCGTACGCGACCGACGCGGTACAGGCGGCCGGCCCCGTCCAGCAGCTGGTCGGCGGGCTGCCGGTGAACAGTGGGGGCAAGGGGCTCCCGGTCAACGGGATCCCGCTCGGCGGCTGAGCACGAGCGCACACAGCGGTGGGGCGTACACCCGGGTCCGGGTGTACGCCCCACCGTCATGCGTACCGTCACGCGTACGGGTACCTGTTCGGCTACCAGGCGGCCGTGGCGGTCTTCTCGCCCGGCAGCAGCAGCCACAGCGCCACATAGAGCAGGAACTGCGGGCCCGGCAGCAGACACGAGACGAGGAAGATCACCCGCATCGTGCTCGCGGAGGTACCGAAGCGCCGGGCCAGCGCCGCGCACACTCCACCGAGCATCCGTCCGTGTCGAGGGCGGACCGAACCGGCCATGATGGGCTCCTTCGTGAGACCGTCCGGGAGCCTTTCTCGTCGTGCTCCCTGATGTCTCCATGGTGCGCCGGGAGCGGGGGCCAGAGCGTCGCTCTACGGAGCGATGCCGACCCTGGGAATCTTCGGGGTCGTTCCCTGCAACGCCTCATCCCGCGCGACGGTGCCGGACTCATTCTCGCGGCTGCGCGGGTGCGACCCCCGGGGGATACGGCGGGGGACGGTACGGGGACGGCGCGCGCGGCGCAGCCTGGCCCGGCCGGCCGGCACCACCGCCAGATGTGCCAGGGCCACCCCGGTCGTATTGAGCAGCAGCGAGTCCACATCGACGACCCGGCCGGGCACCCCGGTCTGAAGCAGCTCGATGCCGAGCGAGATCATCGCGCCGGCCGTGACCGTACGGGCCATCGAGGCCCACCCGGCGACGAAGAGCCGGCCGTCGACCATCGGGAGCAGCACCCCGAGCGGCGCCAGCAGCAGAAGCCCCTCGCCGATGCGCCGGGCGGCCTGGAAGGGCCCCAGCGCCAGATCGGCCTTGATACCCGCGAAGGGCGTCAGATTGGCCGCGTTCACCCACATGACGTCCAACGGGCGGAGCGTCACCCATCCCACCAGCATCAGATGCAGCAGAAGGAGAACGAACCCCGCCATACGGAAGCGGATGACGGCACTGCCGCCCGGACCTTGACGCACGTTCCCCAAGACGCGACGACCGGCGGGATCGGTTCCGCCGGTCGTGGAAGAAGGGGTTCATGAGACGGGTATCACCCGTCCGGCCCGCCCAGGGCCGTGTCCCGGCCTGTCCGGGACCGTGTCCCGGGAGTTACTGACCGGACGGGGAGGCGGCGGTGGAGGCGGAGGCGGACGCCGTCGAGACCGGGCCGAGTGTCGGCACCGGCGCGTCCGGCTGGGCCTTCGTCGCCGGGGTGCAGCCGTAGACGCGCGGCGGATAGTCACCGGGCCCGCCCAGGACGACCTGTCCGTCCGTCGCCTCGCTCTCCGCGAACGTACAGACGATCTGCGCCAGCGCCGTCGCGGGCAGATCCTCCGGCTGGCGGCTGAGCCGCAGCGTGCCGACGGGGTCGCCGTCACGCGAGGCCGAGATGACCAGCGGCCCCCGTACCGCCGTGCTGAACCCCGCCTCCAGCTCATCGGCGGACGGCTGGGCCTGCAACTCGTCGAGCAGCCCCTGTGCGATCCGCACCCGGTCGTCGGGGCCCCTGCCCTGCTGGATCTGTGCCGCGCGCTCCACCGACGCGAGCCCGGAGGAGCAGGCCAGATAGATCCGCACGGGAACGCCGGGCCGCGCCTGGGTGATCACGTCCTTCCCGGAGATCTCGCACGGCTTCCGGGAGGGCGCGGGGCCGGCGTCCACCGGTACCGAGGTGGTCCTGATGCCGCACCCCGCGGCGAGCGCGGCCAGCGCGACCACACCCGCGAGCCGCCCGAAGGCAGCCGCACCGGGCCGCCGCGGGCGCCCCGTACCGTTCCCCGTTGTCCCGCTCCAGCGCGTCACGGGGCGTCGCCTTCCTCTCCCGGATCCTGATCGCCGTCACGCTCCGCGGTGTCCGCGCTGTCACGGGGCAGCCGCAGTACGAACATCGCGCCGCCGTCCGGCACATTGGCCGCGGTGATGTCACCGCCGTGGATATGCGCGTTCTCCCGCGCGATCGAGAGCCCGAGCCCGCTGCCCTCGGAGCGCGGCCGGGACGCGCTCGCCTTGTAGAAGCGGTCGAAGACATGCGGCAGGACGTCCTCGGGGATACCGGGGCCGTGGTCCCGTACCTCGATGACCAGCCAGTCGTCCTCCGTACGCACCGCCACCCGCACCGGCGAGCCACCGTGCTTGAGCGCGTTGCCGATCAGATTCGCCATGATCACATCGAGCCGGCGCGGATCGAGCCGCGCCATGATGCCGCGCTCGGCGTCCAGATCGACCGCGTCCAGCCAGGCCCGTGCGTCGATACAGGCCGTGACCTGGTCGGCGACATCGACATCGTCCAGGACGAGCCGGGCCGTACCCGCGTCGAAGCGGGTGACCTCCATCAGATTCTCCACCAGCACATTGAGCCTGCGGGTCTCGCTCACCACCAGCGTCACGGCGGGCGCGATCATCGGGTCGAGACTGTCGGCCTCTTCCTCCAGGACCTCAGTCACCGCGGTCAGCGCGGTCAGCGGGGTGCGCAGCTCATGGGACATGTCGGCGACGAAGCGGCGGCTGGACTCCTCCCGCGCGCTCATGTCCTCGACCTTCTTCTGAAGCGACTCCGCGGCCTTGTTGAACGTACGGGAGAGATCGGCCAGTTCATCCCCGCCCGACACCCGCAGCCGAGTACCGAACCTGCCCTCACCGAGCTGCCGCGCCGCCTCGCCCAGCCGCTGCACGGGCTTGAGCACGGTCGTCGCCGCGGCGTGCGCCAGCAGGGCGGAGCCGACGAGCGCGAGCGTCGTGGCGATGCCCAGCGACCAGGCGAGCGAGTTGAGATCCGTACGTTCCTGGTCGAGCGACTTGAACAGATACCCGGTCGGCCCGCCGCCGATGATCCGCGTGCCGCCGACCAGATAGGGGGTGCCGCCGCGCTCCACGCGCTGCCAGAAGACGTGGTACGGGTACTTGTTCCCGGACGTGACCTTCTGTTCGTCGTTCACCGCGTCCTGGAGGGACTTCGGTACGTCATCCATGGTGAAGGCGTCCGGATCGGAGACGCCCACGATGGGCTTTCCCTCGTCGCGCGTGCCTATGAGCAGGACGCTGTAACCGGGGCTGTCGCCCGCCATCAGCTCGGCCGTGCTCTGCAACTCCGGCTGACTCGGCCGCAGGGGCAGTTCCGCGGCGCGGTTCTGCATCTCCTGCTGGAAGTCCTCCAGGGCCGAGTCCTGCGTCCTGGTCAGCACCGCCTCGCGATTGAGCCAGTACGCGATTCCCGAGGCGGAGACCGCGGCGGTCAGCGCGACGGCCGCGAAGACGACCACGAGCCGCAGCCGCAGACTGGTCCAGCGGAGCCCCGCGAGAACCGCCCTCTTCGCCGCTCCCGCGCCCGTTCCACCGGTCTCACCGGCCGGGCCGCGGCGTGGGTTCCGGCGCGGATTCCGGTACGGGTCGATGCCCTCACAGAGGTGCGCTCCGTGCCCCCCGTGCGCCCCATGCACGCCGTGCACGTCGTGCACGTCGTTCTCCGACGGGCCGCCGACCGGTCCGTTCCTCCTGGGCACGTCACT
This sequence comes from Streptomyces sp. NPDC056835, assembly GCF_042789485.1. Lineage (NCBI taxonomy): Bacteria > Bacillati > Actinomycetota > Actinomycetes > Kitasatosporales > Streptomycetaceae > Streptomyces > Streptomyces sp. NPDC056835. The sequence continues at coordinate 29,049 of NZ_JBHUBB010000002.1, read as the reverse complement.
CACGAAGGTGAGTCCAGCCGGTAGCCCACACCGCGCACCGTACGGATCAGGGTCGGTGAGGACGGCACGTCCTCCACCTTCGCGCGCAGCCGCTGCACACACGCGTCCACCAGCCGCGAGTCACCGAGGTAGTCGTGCTCCCACACCAGCCGCAGCAACTGCTGCCGGGACAGCGCCTGACCGGGCCGGCGGCTCAGCTCAAGCAGCAGCCGCAGCTCGGTCGGGGTGAGCTGAAGGTCCTCCCCGTTCTTGGTGACCGTCATCGCGGAACGGTCGATCACCAGACTCCCGAACGTCGCGGAGTCCGTGGACTCACGCTCACCGCGCCGCAGCACCGCGCGGATCCTGGCGTCGAGCACCCGCCCCTGGACAGGCTTCACCACATAGTCGTCGGCCCCGGACTCCAGACCGACCACCACATCGATGTCATCGTTGCGGGCCGTCAGCAGAATGATCGGCAGCTGGTCGGTGCGCCTGATGCGTCGGCACACCTCGAAGCCGTCGATCCCGGGCAGCATCACATCCAGCACGATCAGATCCGGCCGCTGCTCCCGCAGCAGTTTCAGGCCGTCCTCGCCCGTCGCCGCGGTGGCCACTCGGTGGCCCTGGCGTGACAGCGAGAGTTCGAGGGCCGTGCGGATGGCGTCGTCGTCCTCGATCAGCAACAGGAAAGGCACGGAGGTCATTCTGTCCCATGGGGGACCGGAGTTCGACCGGCGGTGCGCTCCCACCCATTCCCCACGCGTTTCACAAGCATCGAAGTCCCCTGTGACAGGGCTGTGACAGACAGCGGACAGGGCCATGAAACTGCCCCGGCAAGCTCATTGGCACACGGAACGAAGCAGACTCCACCGACGGGGGGCGCGGGATGAACGCACTGCACGGCACGACCTCAAGCGCAGTGGTCACGCGTCTTCATGACGTCACACGGGGCAGCGAGAAGTCCGGCGGCGTGAACGGGCGGGGGTGCGTTCGCGGCGCCGGGCGTCAGCACAAGCCGTCGTACATGACGGTGGTTGACGCGGACCGCACGGACAGGGCGGGCAACGGGGGCAGCAGGACAGCCGCGTACGGGGAGGCCGCCCCGGGGGAACGGACGGTCCTGGCGGAGCGGGCGGACGCCGAAGCGGCGTTCACCGCGTACGTCCAGGAGCGCCGCGCCTCCCTGTACGCGACGGCCTACCACCTGACCGGCGACCGGTTCGAGGCCGAGGATCTGCTCCAGAGCGCCCTCTTCTCGACCTACCGGGCGTGGGACAGGATCAGCGACAAGGCCGCGGTCGGCGGCTATCTGCGCCGCACCATGACCAATCTGCACATCAGCGCCTGGCGCAGGCGCAAGCTCAATGAGTACCCGACGGAGGAGCTGCCGGAGACGGCGGGCGACAACGACGCGATGCGCGGTACGGAACTGCGCGCGGTGCTCTGGCAGGCGCTCTCCCGCCTGCCGGAACTCCAGCGCACGATGCTCGTACTGCGCTACTACGAGGGCCGCACCGACCCGGAGATCGCGGACATCCTCGACATCAGTGTCGGCACGGTGAAGTCGAGCATCTGGCGGTCGCTCCGCCGGCTGCGCGAGGACGAGGTCCTCAGCTTCGGCCGTGACGAGGAGGAGTCCTTCGGCGAGCTCGTCGCCTGAAGGCTGTGGGGGGACGCACGGGGGAAATACGGGGGAAGCGGGACCCGTCGTCTCGGGGGAGGCGGTGGGAGCAGGTGGAAAACGGCGGGACCGAGGGCTGGGGGGTCCTCGGGGGATCACGGGGGAACACGGGGATCACGGGGAATACGGGGGAATACGGGGCAGGAAGCGGGATCGCACGGGTCTGGGGGGCTCGTGCGGTCCCGCTTCCGCGCGTTCGCGTGCGGTCGTGCGTGATGGCGTGCGAACGCGCGTGATGGCGGCTCAGGCGCGGTGGCTCACGGGTGGCTGGTCGCCGCCGGGGACGCGTCGGTACGCGCGGCGCTTGCGGTGCCTGCGGTGCCTGAGCTGCTTGCGGTGCCTGTGCTGCGGGCAGTGCTCGCGGTACGGGCGGTGCGCGGCCTGACGCAGCGCCCGGCCGCCGCTGCCGCGATCCGGCCCAGCGCCTCCGCCCTCGCGCACGGATACGCGCCCAGCGCCGTCTGCCGGCCCACGATCGCGCGCTCCGCCCGCATCAGCCGCCAGCCGCGCCGCAGCAGGAACGCCACCGACTTCCGCCCCTCACGCAGATCCCGCATCAGCCGGCGCCGGAACGTCGTCGACGGACGGCCACGCAGACAGAGCGCGTCCGCCAGCACGCCCAGCTCCTGGCAGCGCGCGACGATATCGGCGGCGAAGATGCCCTCCGCGAGGAACAGCGGCGTGCGCCGGATGTCGAGGACTTCGGTGTCCACGCGTGAACTGGTCGCGATGGAGTAGACGGGAACGGCCGTACGTCCCGTACGGCACAGCTCCTCGACGGCCGCGACCGCGGCGTCCGCGTCCCAGGACCGCACCGAGTCCCAGTCGACGTCCGAACTCCCCGCGACCAGCGGCAGCGTGGGGTCGTCGCCGTCTTTGTAGAAGTCGTCCAGGCGCAGTACGGGCAGGCCGGTCCGCGCGGCGAGGGACGACTTTCCCGAGCCGGAGGGGCCCGCGAGCAGAACGACTCGGATCGGAACAGTTGGTGAACTCACGGGACACCAGTGTGAGGCATGTACCTGCAAAGAGAACCCCCGGGGACCGGTCGGGCGGGATCGGCGGTTCGGTTCGGCCGGTTTGGCGGGTTTGTTGGTATCGGCGCCCCGGTCTCAACTACTCTGCGTGTCAGTCCGATTACTCATCGATCCGGCCAGGCAGGAAAATCCATGGCACGTCACGCAGCTTCCTTCTCTCCCCGGCGCACTCTGCTCCGCGCCGGTCTGACCGTCACCGCGGCGGGTGTGGCCCTCGGTCTCGGCGGTACGGCGGCCCAGGCGGCGGACCCCGCCGCCCCCACGGCCGCCGGTCAGCGGCTCACCGACTCCTCCTCGGCGGCGGGCCAGGCTCTGACCGGTTCCGTCGGGTACGCGCTCGGCCCGCTCACGGATCTGAAGCTCAACCCGCTGGCCAAGACGGGCGTGGATCCCCTGGACAACGCGGTGGGTACGCAGATCGCCGACTTCAAGCCGATGTCCACCGCGTCACTGACCGCCCCGCTCACGGAGGGCGCGGCGATCAGCGACCTGCCGGTGCTCGGCCCGGCGGTGAAGCTGCTGCTCGGCTGAGGCATGTCAGGGCGTACGGCCGAGATGGGTGACGAGGATCCTGATGACGTCGTCATCGATCACGTAGAAGACGCGGTAGTCGCCGATGTGCAGACGTCGCACATCGGCCGACCCGTACGCGAGCGAGTCGTCGGGGTATGGCTGTGTCGCGAGCGCGTCTACAGCTTCGTATACGGCGGACAGCCCGACCGGGTCGTCCTTGAGGAAGAGGATGGCCGCGTCCGTGGCGCGCGGCTCCCAGATGATCTCGTACGTCACTTACCGCAGCCCCAGCATGCGGCCGACTTCGGCGTGCGGGATACCCGGCTTCAGGGCTCCGCGCTCCTTCTCCAGCTGGTACTCGGCCAGTGCGAGCGCGTCCTCCAGATCCGCCAGATCCTGCGGGTTGATCAGTATGGCCGCGACATGCCCGTGGTCCGTGATGGCGATCCGTTCGCGCGAATGGGCTGTCCGGCGGACCAGAGTGCCGAAGTTGGCTCGGGCCTCAGTCATGGCGTAGGTGTCAGTCATGTACAGAAGTTTATGGTTCTGCCAAGTGCGGTGCACTAAGGAAGCCCCGTTTTCCCCCGAACGAGGGGAAACGGGGCTTCCGCGTGACGGTTCAGCAGGACGAGCTTCAGTACGCCGAGCCCGACGCGCCCAGGCTGCCCGTGGGGTGCCAGACCGTCTTCGTCTCCAGGAAGGCCGTCAGCCGGTGGGTGCCGGGATCCGCCGACCAGTCCGCGCGTCCCTCGCGCTCCGGGCGCAGCACCCGCTTCAGGTTGTCCGCCGCCGCGATCTCCAGCTCCTTGGCGAGGACGTCGTCCGCGCCCGTCAGGTCGATCCCGTTGACGTCCTGGTGCGCGGCGAGCGGGGCCGCGATCTCCGCGGTCTTTCCGGAGAGGATGTTGACCACACCGCCCGGGAGATCGGAGGTGGCCAGCACCTCACCGAGGGAGAGCGCCGGGAGCGGGGACTTCTCGCTCGCGATGACGACCGCGGTGTTGCCCGTGGCGATCACCGGCGCGATGACCGAGACCAGGCCCAGGAACGAGGACTCCTGCGGCGCCAGTACGGTCACGACCCCGGTCGGCTCGGGGGTGGAGAGGTTGAAGAACGGCCCCGCGACCGGGTTCGCCCCGCCCACCACCTGGCCGATCTTGTCCGTCCAGCCCGCGTACCAGACCCACCGGTCGATCGCCGCGTCGACGATCACGGCCGCCTTCGACTTCGACAGGCCCTCGGCGTCCGCGACTTCCCGTACGAACTGGCCCCTGCGGCCCTCCAGCATCTCGGCGACGCGGTAGAGGACCTGGCCCCGGTTGTACGCCGTCGCGCCCGACCAGCCGCCGAACGCCTTGCGCGCCGCGACGACCGCGTCACGGGCGTCCTTGCGGGAGGACAGCGGGGCGTTGGCCAGCCAGGTGCCCTTCCCCGCCGCGTCAGCCGCTGATGTCGCTGTCGTCACTTCGTACACCCGGCCGCTCTCGCTGCGGGGGAACTTGCCCCCGACGTACAGCTTGTAGGTCTTGAGGACGCTCAGACGGTTCGGTTCAGACATCGAGATACGCCTCCAGGCCGTGGCGACCGCCCTCGCGGCCGTAGCCCGATTCCTTGTAGCCGCCGAACGGCGAGGTCGGGTCGAACTTGTTGAACGTGTTGGCCCAGACGACACCCGCCCGGAGCTTGCCGGCGACCGCGAGGATACGGGAGCCCTTCTCGGTCCAGATGCCTGCCGACAGCCCGTACTGGGTGTTGTTGGCCTTGGCCACGGCCTCCTCGGGCGTACGGAACGTCAGCACGGACAGCACCGGGCCGAAGATCTCGTCGCGGGCGATGGTGTGCGCCTGGGTGACGTTCGTGAAGAGCGTCGGGGCGAACCAGTAGCCGGAGGAGGGCAGTTCGCACGCGGGCGACCAGCGCTCGGCGCCCTCCGCCTCGCCCGCGTCGGCCAGCGCCGTGATACGGGCCAGCTGCTCGGCGGAGTTGATCGCGCCGAGGTCGGTGTTCTTGTCGAGCGGATCGCCGACGCGCAGCGTGGCCAGCCGGCGCTTGAGCGAGTCCAGCAGCTCGTCCTGGACCGACTCCTGTACGAGCAGCCGCGAGCCCGCGCAGCAGACCTGGCCCTGGTTGAAGAAGATGCCGGTGACGATGCCCTCGACGGCCTGGTCGATGGGGGCGTCGTCGAAGACGATGTTGGCGCCCTTGCCGCCCAGTTCGAGCGTGGCCCGCTTTCCCGTACCGGCGATCTCGCGCGCGATGGCCTTGCCGACGGCGGTCGAGCCGGTGAAGGCGACCTTGTCGATGCCCGGGTGCGAGACGAGCGAGGCGCCCGTGCCGCCGTCACCGGTCACGATGTTCACGACGCCCTTGGGGAGCCCCGCCTGACGGCAGATGTCCGCGAAGAAGAGCGCGGAGAGCGGGGTCGTCTCGGCGGGCTTCAGGACGACCGTATTGCCGGTCGCCAGCGCCGGGGCGATCTTCCACGCCAGCATCAGCAGCGGGAAGTTCCACGGGATGATCTGGCCGGCCACACCGAGCGGGCGCGGGTTCGATCCACCTCCTCCTTCTGTCGTCCTCCGGCCGAACCCTGCGTGGTCGAGCTTGTCGGCCCAGCCCGCGTAGTAGAAGAAGTGCGCGGCGACCAGCGGGAGGTCCGCGTCGCGGGTCTCCCTGATCGGCTTGCCGTTGTCGAGCGTTTCCAGGACGGCCAGTTCGCGCGAGCGCTCCTGGATGATCCGCGCGATACGGAACAGATACTTGGCCCGCTCGGCGCCGGGCAGCGCGGACCATTTCTCGAACGCCCCGCGGGCGGCCTTGACCGCGCGGTCGATGTCGTCGGCGCTGCCCTGGGCGACCTCGGAGAGGACTTCCTCGGTGGACGGGCTGACGGTCTTGAAGACCTTGCCGTCGGACGCCTCGGTGAACTCGCCGTCGATGAAGAGCCCGTAGGAGGGCGCGATGTCGACGACAGCACGGGACTCGGGCGCCGGAGCGTACTCGAACGCGGATGCAGATGCAGATGCGGATGCCATGGTGATCAGTCCACCGTCACATAGTCGGGGCCGGAGTAGCGGCCTGTGCTGAGCTTCTGACGCTGCATCAGCAGATCGTTCAGCAGGCTGGAGGCGCCGAACCGGAACCAGTGGTTGTCCAGCCAGTCCGCGCCCACGGTCTCATTCACCAGCACCAGGAACTTGACCGCGTCCTTGCTGGTACGGATGCCGCCCGCCGGCTTCACGCCGATCTGGACCCCGGTCTGCGCGCGGAAGTCGCGTACGGCCTCCAGCAGCAGCAGGGTGTTGGCGGGGGTGGCGTTGACGCCGACCTTGCCGGTCGACGTCTTGATGAAGTCCGCGCCGGCGATCATGCCGAGCCAGGAGGCGCGGCGGATGTTGTCGTACGTGGACAGCTCACCGGTCTCGAAGATCACCTTGAGCCTGGCGGCCCCCGCGGCCTCCTTCACGGCGCGGATCTCCTCGTACACCTTGAGGTAGTGACCCGCGAGGAACGCGCCGCGATCGATGACCATGTCGATCTCGTCGGCGCCCGCGGCCACGGCGTCGCGGGTGTCCGCGAGCTTGACGGCCAGCGAGGCGCGGCCGGCCGGGAAGGCGGTGGCGACGGAGGCGACCTTGACGTCCGAGCCGGCCAGCGCGGCGGCCGCCGTCTCCGCCATGTCCGGATAGACGCAGACCGCGGCGGTGGCGGGCGTCGTACGGTCGGTCGGATCGGGCCGGAGGGCCTTGGCGGCGAGCGCCCGGACCTTGCCCGGGGTGTCCGCGCCCTCAAGCGTGGTCAGGTCGATCATCGAGATGGCCAGATCGATGGCGTACGCCTTGGCCGTGGTCTTGATCGAGCGCGTACCGAGCGACGCGGCGCGTGCCTCCAGGCCGACGGCGTCGACGCCGGGGAGCCCGTGGAGGAAGCGGCGCAGTGTGCTGTCGGACGCGGTCACGTCAGCGAATGCGGGGGTAATGGTGGGCATGGTCACCAGATGAGCATATCTACGCGCGTAGCAGCCTGTACAGGGGGTGAGGGGGTACGAGAGGGAGCCGTTCCCGAGATGTGACCAGGGGGTGTCGGGGGTTGTCGGGGGGTGGTCAGGGGTGTCCGTGCCGGGGCGGTGGCCGGGGACCGCCGGGGACCTCCGAGGGAGTTCCTGCCGGGGGCATGGAGGCATGTTCCGGCCATGCGGCAGAATCGGACGTATGACGAGTCCCGAGCAGCCCACCGAGCCGACCTACGCCGACCGTGTCTTCCGGTCGGCCGGCGGGATCGTCGGCGGCGGCCTGCTGCTGGTGGTCGTCCTCTGGCTCGGCGGCGACGCGCTCTTCCGGGGGACGGGCCGCGCGCCGTGGCTGGCGCTCGCCGCCATGCTGTTCGCCGTACCGCTCGTGATCGCGTTCACCCTGCGCCCGGCGGTCTACGCGAACGCCGACCGGCTGCGGATCAGGAACCCGTTCCGGACGATCACGCTGCCGTGGTCCTCGGTCTCGACCGTGCGGGCCACGTTCTCCTGCGAGGCGCTGACGCGGGACGGCACGAAGTACCAGCTGTGGGCGGTCCCGGTCTCGCTGCGCCAGCGCAAGCGCGCGGACCGCCGCCAGGCACGGCCGGGAACGGGCCTCCCCGGCCGCTCCGCCTCTGCCTCCGCTTCCGCCGCCGCCACGCACGCGAACGCGCACGACCAGCTCCGCATGGCCCAGGCGGACCGTACGGTCGCGGATCTGCGGGACCTGTCGGAAAGGTCGGCGCAGCGGCCCTCGGCGCAGGGGGAGCCGACGGTGAAGTGGGCGTACGAGGTGATGGCCCCGGCGCTCGCGGGCCTGATCGTGCTGATTGTGCTGCTGCTGATTTAGGGGCCGCCCCACCTGTCCGCGCGGCCTCTTAGGGCCGGTTCCGTTCAGGGGCTGGTTCCGCCGTCCTGATCCCGTTCAGCTGTCCTGATCCGGCGCTGTACCTGTTCGTGGCGCTGACCTCGGTCGGCCTCTACGTCCCGTTCTCGCTCCAGGTCACGCTCGGACAGGACTATCTGCCCACGCGCGTCGGCACCGCCAGTGGAATCACCCTCGGCCTGACCGTCAGGATCGGCGCTCTGGCCAGCCTTCTCATCGGCGGCGTCGCCGGCGCCACGTCCCCGCGCACCGCCCTGGCACCGCTGATCCTCATGCCCGTCCTGAGCCGGCTGCTGTTCCGCTCCCTGCCGGAACCGGCCGTGCCGCAACCCGCACCGGTCACTCGGAGGTTCGGCGAAGTACGAGGGTGACGAAGCCGAAACTGTCGCGATAGCCGTGCAGCCATTCCGAGCGGTGAGTGGTGGCGAAGGCCAGGACCTCGGCGCTGTCGGGGTGCCCGGGGTGGTCCAGCGCCCACGTCGCCAGGGACCCGGTGTAGCACCACTCGAAGTCGTCGAGTTCCTGGCGCGTGCTGATGTGCCCGAAGACAGGGGTCCAGCCATGGGCGACAACCCGGTCCATGGTGGTTGCCAGGTCCTCGTACTCGCCCAGCAGCTCGCGGGCCGTGGCGCTGGGCTCGCACTCCCAATAGGCATCGCCGACCAGGACGCGGCCTCCCGGGGCGAGGTGCCTGTGGGCAGCGTCGAGGGTGGGCAGGAGACCGCCGAAGGCATGGGTGGCACCGACGCTGAACACCGCGTCGAAGGGGCGGGGAGACGCGAACTCCATGGCGTCCTGGTGGTGAAGTACGAGCCGCTGCTCGACTCCCAGATCAGCCGCCTCCTTCCGGGCCTTGGCCAGGGCCTGGACTGAGTTGTCGACGCCTTCGGCGGTCACCTTCGGATGGGCGGCCAGCGCCCGTAGGAGCCAGGCCGCCTCACCGCAGCCGAGATCGAGCACGCGTTCATCGCCCCGGGACACGGTTCGATGGAGCAGCCGGCGCACCGACTCATCGTCAAGAGGGCTGTTGATGGGGTGATCGGCGTGCGACAGCTGAGAGATCAGTTCGCGGTTCATGGCGCGCAGCCTGACAGCGTCGGACGTTCATCGCATCTGCTTTGTCCCGCCGATGAACTCACGCTCTTACCCTCACATCGTGATCTGAAGCGCCGCCCGCCTGAAGCGCTCAGCCGTCAACGCGCGTGTAGGTGAGGAACATCGCGCCGCTCTTGAGGGCGATGTGGTCGGCGAGCGTCCAGGTGCGCGGATCGAAAGCGGCCTTACGGGAGAACAGCGGTATCCCGTCGCCAATGGTCAGCGGGCCGAGCTTGAGGATCAGCGTGTCGATCTCGGTGTACAGGGAGCCCGCCAGCTCGGCGCCGCCGAGCAGCCAGATGTCTTTGCCGTCCTGCTGCTTGAGCTCCCGCACGGTCGCCACCGGGTCATCGGCGACCAGTTCGACGGCCGGGTCCGGGCTCTCGGTCAGGGTCCGGGAGAACACCAGGTGACGCAGGTGGGGGTAGGCGTCGGTGAGTCCGGCCGCAAGACCGATCTCGTAGCTGCGCCGCCCCTCAAGCACGGTGTCGAAGTGCGTGCCCTCCGCCGTGACGGACAGTGCCTGCCGGGCCTGGACGGGCAGCGTCTCCGGGTACTCGGCCACGAGGTGCTGGATGTAGTCCTCCGGTATGGGCCAGAAGCCGTCCGCACCGCTGGGGTCCGCGCCGTCCGGGCCCGCGATGAAGCCATCGAGAGTGGTGGCGATGTAATAGACGAGTTTCCGCACGCCAGTTCCTTTCCTTCAGTCCGCTGTCGCGGTGCGGCCCGGGGCCGCCGGTTGGCGTGCCGAGGTACGAGGCCACTGAGTGATCATGACATCCGACCAACCACGCGAGCACCGTGCCGCAAAAACTCGTGGACTTTCGCACGCGCTTCAGTGCCCGGCCGCCGCTGAGACCGGTCGGCAAACGCTGTCACTTTAGGTGAACAGAGCCACTCGTGGCGATGCGCGGATGTTGGATGTTGGATGTGGACAGGGTCCGGTGGGGGAGGTACGGGGATGAGCTTCCGGCTGGCGGCGTACGCCGTATGCGTCGAGGACGGGTGTGTGCTGCTCGCCCGTCATGTACCGCCGAAGGGCGAGAGCGTCTGGACTCTTCCGGGCGGTCGGGTCGAGCACGGAGAGGATCCGTTCGACGCGGTGATCCGGGAGGTCGCCGAGGAGACCGGCTGCGACGCGGTGGTTGAACGCCTGCTGGGCGTGGACTCAAGGGTGATCCCCGCGGTTGCCGCGCGTGCGGGAGTCGAGCACCAGAATGTCGGCGTCTTCTACCGGGTCCGTATCACCGGCGGCCAACCGCGGCCTGAGCCGAACGGCGACATCGCCGAGTCCGTCTGGACTCCCATCCCCGAAGTCGCTTGCCTGCGTCGGTCATCGCTGGTCGACGTCGGCCTCGATCTCGCGCGGACCGTTCCGGCGACCGGCCACGTCGCTCCCGTACCGGTCGGTGGCCTGATCCAGCACTGAGGCGACGCTGTTCGTGAGCGGCCTCCGGTGCTCCTCGGCAGACGGGGCCGAACCGTTCGACCTCCAGGCGGTAGCGGTCTACGCGATCACGCGTTCGGCGAACCATCGGAGGGCTTCCCTCGCCACCTCAAGGTCGAAGCGCTCGGGGCTGAGCAAGAGGTTCAGGTGGAGCCCGTCGATCAGCGCGAGGGCGCGGGTGGCGTGCGTGTCGACATCGTCGGGCACCACGTGTCCCTGGTCGGCGAGCGTTCCGAGCCACCGTTGGAGCACCTGCGCGGACGTGCGGTGCCCGCTCTCCAATAGCCCGCGTACCGCCGGGAGGGATTCCGGGCCCAGGGCGAGACGGTACAACTCGAACCAGCCGCCCAGTACCGCCTCCTGATCCTCGGACGGCGGAAGGAACTGCAGGAGGCAGTCGTACAGCCGTTGGACCGGCTCGCGTGTGTCGTCCGCGATGGCCAGGTCATCGAGAGACCCGCTGACGACCGCGACCGCGACGGCTTGGCGCAGCTCGGCCTGGGATGGGAAGTAGTGGCGCAACGTCGTCGGCCCGATGCCCGCCGCGTTGGCGACGGCCCGCACGCTCAGGGCGCCGATGCCCTCGGTCTTCGCCAGCCGCAGGGCCGCTTCGATGATCTCGTCCCGTCTAGACATACGCGCATAGTAGTACGCCGTGCCAGGTACACCGTGCCAGGTACGCTGTACCGGTACGCTATGCTGGTACAGCGTACTGGTAGTGCGCACTGGTAGCGCGTGTCGATCACGCTCTGGGGAGCGGCCTTCGCCACCCTCGCGTCCCTCGCGGAGCGAACGTGCTCGCGCACTGACTCCGACACCGGCACCCCTCACTGATCACCGTCCGACCACGAACGGGAACCACCATGTCGAACCATCACCTGACCCCTGCCCCCGCGGCCGTATCCCTCGACGCGGCCCCTGACGCGGCTCTTGACGCGGCCTCTGACGCAGCCCCGGCGCGCACTGTGAAGCGGCCCGGATGGCCCGAGATCGCCGTCGCGGCGGTGACGTACGGCGTACTCGTTGCCGTGGGTATCGCGGTGATCCTTTCGATGCCTGACGAGCAGGCCGTCGCCCGAGGGATCGTGAGCTACGCGGTGTCCGCGCTGGCCGGCCTCGGCGCGTTCGGGATCGCCGTCATCATCCGCGTCCGGGACCTGGGGGCGTTCGGGCTACGACGAGTGGCCGGGAAGTGGCTCCTGCTCGGGGCCGGACTCGGGGTCGGCGCATTCCTTCTGAACGTCGTGGTGGGGATCGCCTACGTCTATGTCTCCGGCGATACCAGCAACCCGCAGGGTGACTACAAGGCTGCCGCCGGCGGGGGAGCGCTCTCGTTCCTCCTCACGATCCTCTTCGGCGCGATCGCCACCCCGATCGGGGAAGAGCTCGCCTTCCGCGGTGTACTGGCCAACGCTCTCGGGCGCTACGGCCCCTGGGTCGGCGTCATCGCCAGTTCCGCGATCTTCGCCCTCGTGCACGGCGTGAACATCATCATGCCCATCGCCTTCGTGGTCGGTGCCACCTCCGCACTCCTGCTGCGCAAGACCGGATCGGTGTGGCCCGGCGTGTGCGTTCACGCCGTCAACAACGGAATAAGCGTGCTCCTGCCCGCGCTCGCGGCACTCTCCACCACCTGAGCAATCGACCGCACGGGGTCGGCGCCGTCGAGGTCGCGCAAGACGCGTGAACCGAGGAGGCGTCCCGCGGTACGTCGGCGGGACGCGCTCCCGGTCACCGCGCGAGATGCGGTCGCTCAGAACCGCGCATGTTCATGCGAGCCGACGCCATTAGCGGCTCCAGACGCCATTACCGGCTCCAGTCGACCGGGACTACGCCCCGCTTGAGCGTACGGTCGCTGAAGAGCAGGGTTCCGAGGGGCGTGACATCGTCGCCGACGGTGATCGCTCCGTGAGCGGTGGCAGGGGTGTGGATGCCGTCCCCGACCAGCACGGCGTTATAGCCGGTCAGCAGTTCCTGGACCGTGCCGGGGCCGAGGTTTTCCGGCGCGGCGATCGCGGCGATGCCGCTGTGGTTCGTGTGGGACGCCCCAAGCAGCCGGCCGCCGGTGGTGTAGAACTGCACCTGCGCGCCGCGAATGGGCTGTCCCGTGACGGCATCGACGACGAGCGCGCTGAGGTTCTCCAGCTGCATCTGTGTGACATTCAACGAGCCCTGGGTGGCGGCCATGTTGACCGCCCGCAGGCTGGGGCACTCCGCTCCGCCGCACGGCGCGGCCGGCGGGGCGATCGCTGACGCGATGGCGCCGCTTCCCACGCTCAGCGACGCCAGAGCCGCTGCCAGCACCGTGACTGTCTTTCGGCCCAAAGATGCCATGTTCACTCCCCATTGAAGTGCCCGCGCGCGGTCCGACGCAGCGCACTGCGGCGAGGGACGAGCGGGGGGCGCGTGCGGCACGCGACGAATGCCGCCCTCTTCCGGACGACGCGGGAGAGCGTATGGGCGCCCATGAGGCAACAACCGAGCACCAAGCGTTAGTTCACACCATCTGATGAGTCGCAGGCAGGGAGGTGACGAACGCGCTCGCCCCAGATGAGGTAGGCGGTGCGACCCGTGAGCCAGGCCTCGTGGGCGGAGTGGATACGGTCGCGCTCCGGCCCGAGGCAGAGGGCGTCCGTCTCCTTGAGCGTTGCCCAGCGGTACGCGGTCGTTACGGGATCTGTGCTGTACGGGACGAGGCCCGCGCCCTTGAAGACGACATCGAGCCCTTCGGCCTCCGTCACGCCTCTGGGCACGTGGTCCACGACGAGGATTTCCTCCGGCGGGGTGGGGGAGAGGCCGGTCTTCTCCGCGATCTCACGTACGTACGCCTCGTGCATGAACTCGTCGGTCTGGGCATCGCCTCCGGGCAGTTGCCAGGATTCTCCCGCGGGGGCGGGCATGAGGAGCACGTTCAGTTCGTCGCCGATGCGCCGGGCGAAGAATCCGGCGACGCCGGTTCGGCGGCGGGGTGGTTCGGGCCTGCCGAGTTCGAAGTACATGTCACCACTCCTCGTTGAGCGTCACGGGGTACGGGGCCGCCTTCACCGTGAAGATGAGGCCCTTCCAGGTCATCGTTCTGACGACGGACCACCCGGGCGCGAGGAGGTCCAGTAACTCCAGCCCCCTGCCGTGCTGGTCCCAGGCGCCGTGCGCGCGGCGGGAGGGGCGGTGTAGTGCGCTCCGGTCGTGCAACTCGACCTGGACCGAGCCGTCGAACGGCGCGTGGCAGATCAGATCGAACCCGCCACCGCCCGCGTGCAGTACGGCGTTGGTGGCGGTCTCGCTGACCAGCAGCTTGACGGTGTCGTGGTCCACCCAGGGATACGGCGCGTAGGCACGGGCGGCTATGGCGCGGGCCTCGGGCACGGCAACTGCCGTACAGGGATAGCGCTCTACTGCCAGGACGTAACCACGCTGATCCATTACCCACACCTTTCAGGCGCGCGGATGGCTGGGATACGCGCCTGCTGGTGAGTGCTCGCGGCGCGATCGCCTCAGTGTGGGTCACGCGACCTGCCTCACGCAACTGAGAGTGTGGATCCCAGTCCGGAGAGTCATAGGGTGTGCAACTGACCGATACTCTGGCGATGTCGGGGGACCATGTCGCTGGATGCGAGGAAGGGAGAACCGTGACGGTCAGCGTCAACGCGAACGCCATCTTCGCCATGCGCCGTGTGGGCGAGGAACTTCAGCGCCTGCGCATAGAGGCGGGACTCAAACAGACGGCGGCCGGTGAGGTGCTGGGCGTCTCACGGTTCACCGTGAGCAAGATCGAGCGGGGGCAGGCGTTCCCCACCGATACGCAACTCGCCAAGCTGCTCAAGGTGTACAAAGCGACATCCGAGGAACGCGCGGCAATCGTCGCGACGATCGCGCAGGGCAGATCGTACGGTCGTGCCTGGTACGAACGGCCCGAGACGCAGGACCTGTTCAGCGGCGACTCGTACCGCTACTTCTCGCTCGAAGACGCTGCGGACCACATGTCGGTGCACGCAGGCACGTATGTACCGGGGCTCCTTCAGACCCGCGAATACGTCGAAGTCATCGTGGCGTTCGGCCAGAAGCACGAGAGCACGGAGCGTCGTGAAACCTTCGTCGAAGCCCGGATGAAGAGGCAGCAAGTCCTCACTCGCAGAAACCCCCTGGCCATGGACGCCCTCTGCTTCGAATCCGCCCTTCGGGCCGTTGTGGGCGGACCGGACGTCATGCGCAGGCAGCTTCAACACCTGATGTCGATCACCAAGCAGCAGCACATCTCGCTGCGAATGATCCCGTTCACCGCAGGAGCCGCGAGCATCTCAAGCGCCTCATTCACCATCCTCGACTTTCCTGGCGCCGACAACCGCAGCGTCGTATCGAAGGAGTGGGTACACGGCGATACCCTCCAGGACGATCCCGCAGAGGTACGAAGCGCCCGCCGGAGGTTCGCCGACTTGACGAGTCATGCACTGAACGAGCAGGAGACCAGCCGTCGCATCGAAGAGATCGAGAAGGAACTGAGATGACCAACCCGAAGGACTCCCTCTACTCGGCGCCGCTCGACGGGGAGTGGGAGAAGTCCTCATTCAGCAACGGCTCAGGAGACTCCTGCGTCCTGATCATGCCGATCGACGGCGGCGTCGCCTTCGGCGACACCAAGCGCCGTGACCTGGACGGTGCGTTGCGGTTCACCGACAAGGAGATGCTGGCCCACATCCTGGCGGTCAAGGCCGGGCAGTACGACCACCTCATCCCCGACGGCACCGAACTCTGAGCAGCAGCCCCCTTGGGCAACCCCGTCAGCGACCTCTGCCCAAGTGAAGGCTCGCTCTCGTGCGTGCCGATGCGGGCCGGCTCTTCGCTGTACGCGTCCGCGTCGACCTGTCCTTCGTGGTACGCCCGCCCTTGCGCGCGTCCCCTCCACGCTCAACGGCGCCCGGCTCCACGGAAGTGTCATAGGGTCCTCCCGACTCCCACCTGCGAGCAGTCCGATACAACCCTCGCGGCCCGTCGCGAGTCTGAGACGCCGCGATGAGATGAGGGCCTTCGCGCAACCGGGCCACAGGAATGGCGTACGATGCGCGCGACCCTCATAAAGATCATATAAGAGGATGTACACGCCATGGCAGCCGTACCCCGTATCGTTCCCTTCACGGCATATCCGCCGTTGTAGCCCTGCTCGCGATCGGCGCGGTGGGATGCTCGGACGTCTCCGATGCCCTCGACAGCGCCAAGGACGGCGCGAAGACGGTGGCTCGCCAGCGCTCGGTGTTCTCGCTGGACATCGGCGACTGCTACAACCCGACCGGCAAGGCCGAGGGAACGGCGTACGCCATCGAGATCGTGCCCTGCGACGAGGCGCACGAGGGCCAGGTTGTCGGCGAGTTCGCGATCGACAAGGGCAAGGAGTACCCCGGCGAGGACGGGGTCTCGACGATCGCGGACAGCCGCTGCCCGGTCGAGGCGCAGAAGTACGCCATGGACACCTGGGCGCTTCCAAAGGGCGTCGCCCTCTTCTACTACACCCCGAGCAAGGAGAGTTGGGCGACGGGCGACCGCTCGGTGAGCTGCACCTACACCGCGGAGAAGGGAACGTTCAGCGGTTCGCTGAACACCGCGAAGTCCCTCAAGCCCGAGCAGAACACGTATCTCAAGGGTTCGAACGCGGTCTACGACGCCCTGTGGGCGAACCAGTCCGAGAAGGACGCCGTCGAGGACGACCTCGTCGGCTACAAGGCGCAGGCCAAGGCCGTCGCGGCCGCTCTCGACGCACACGTCAAGGGCCTGGACGGCATCGAGGGCACCGAGGTCGGCAAGCTCCGCGCGACGCTGACGAAGGCGGCGGGGAACTGGAAGAAGGCCGCGAACGCCGCCGACGCCGACGCGTTCTACATCACCTACGACTCGGCGTTCACCGACATCGACCCGAACAAGTCGGTCGCCGCCCGCAAGGAACTGGGCCTGGCCACCACCGTCCCGGCCGACGACGCCGAGGTCTGGGCGGGCTGACGCTCCGTCGGATGAGCGGGGCCGTGTCCGTCAAGGTCACGGCCCCGCTTCCTGCTCGAAGACGGCTCCCACGCTCGCGGTGCCTCCTGGAACGGCCGGACGCACCGGTTCGTTCGGCGCCACCGCGGCGTTCGGCCTCAACGGTCCCACCGGGTGCTGCCGCAGGGCCAGTTCAGCTTCACCGCCAAGGCCACCTCGGCCGGCGAGACGGCGAGACTGACTGAGCACGACGCTCACTTGTGGGCCGACCGGGCCCAGCAAGGCCAGGTCTCCGGCGCTGTTCAGGCCGTTCTCGACACCAGACGCGACCGGACAGCCTGCGTCGCTCCGGCGCTCACGCTTCCATGGCAGCCAAGTTGGGTACGGACCCTCCGGGGCAATCCGTGACGTGGCGGGCGAGGGGTACATCGCCCCCACCGAGTTCCTGCCTCACGACGGCTCCACCGCAGGAATCGACCGGCCCTCCGTCGCCGCCTTCTGGCTCGGCCGGCCACCGAGCGCGACATGGAAGAAGAGGGCCGACTGAGGGTGGCCGGGCGCGTAGCGGATGGCGGTCAGGGCCGCGTTGGCGTGCTTCATGTCACGCACGGGGCGTACGCACAGGGGGCGCCGAGGCCTGGAGCCGTGGTACCAACGGGCAGGTCGCGGTCAAGGACAACGCTGCGGACGGCGATGAGACGTACGCCCCCCTATCACCGCCGCACGAGCGACAACACGAGCCGCGCAACAAGAGTGGCAGCGGCACTACCGTGTACAGCGCATCCGACACGACCGACTACGTGCGCGCGCTGAGGGCCTGCCAGGAAGAGGACTTCGTGCCGGACAACTGCTCCTCCTGGTCCTACCGGTAGTAGCGCTGCGGCTTGACCAACCGCGGCGCGTAGCGGGGCGGCCCGATCGGCGGTCCGCCCCGCTGCGTTCTCGAATGAGCAAACGAAGCAAGACCTGTCAAAGGCGGAGCGCTGTGGTTGAGACGGTGTTGTCCATCAGGGGACTGACGTACGAGGTGCCGGGGCGATCTCTGTTCAGTTCGCTGGACCTGGACGTCCGGGCGGGGGAGTCCGTCGCGGTGATGGGGCCCAGCGGTTCGGGCAAATCCACCCTGCTGTCCTGCGCCCTCGGCCTCATCCGGCCGTCCGGCGGTGCGGTCGAGGTAAGCGGTGTGGACCTGGCAGGTCTGCGCGGTGCGGCTTTGGCCCGGCACCGTGCCGAACACATCGGCATGGTCTTCCAGTTCGGCGAACTGCTCCCGGAACTCTCTCCCACCGACAACGTCGCCCTGGCGGCGTTACTGGCCGGCGCGGCGCGTGTGGACGCGTACGGGCGGGCCCAGGAACTGCTGACCCAGCTGGGAGTGCCGGACGCGGAGTCCAGCGAAGAACTGTCCGGCGGAGAGCGGCAGCGGGCCGCGGTGGCACGCGCGCTGATCAACTCACCCACGCTGCTCCTCGGCGACGAGCCGACCGGCGCACTCGACGAAGAGGCCAAAGAGAAGGTGGCGGACATCCTGTTCGCCATGCCGCGCCGGTACGACTGTGGTCTGCTGCTGGTGACCCACGATCCGGCCGTGGCCCGTCGAGCCGACCGTACTCTCACGCTCACCGCGGGCGTACTCGCCCCTGCGCCGACCAGGCAGGCGACGGACTGATGACGCAGCACGGCCTCATCCGCCAACTGCTCGCCGTCGGTGCGGCCGCAGGCCGCCGCACCGAAGCGGGGCGCGTACGATTCGTCGCACTCCTCATGGCCACGACGCTGCTCGCTCTGACCGTGGCCTCGGTGATCGCCACGCATGCCACGTACGAAGGGCAGGCAGCGCGCGGCAAGGCGCGCACTCCCGTATTCCAGGAAGACGTGCCGGGGCAGTTCCGCCCACGCCACGTGGAGCGTGGCCGGCGACTCCGTACCCGGGCGCGGCCCCTATCAGGTCGTCTTCCTGACCCGGCTGTCCGCGGACGCACCCCTGCCTCCGGGGCTGCGGAGTTGGCCGCGCCCCGGCGAGGCCGTGCTCTCGCCCGCACTGCGGGATCATTCCGCGGCCAAGGACATCGCCACCCGTTACGGCCACACCGTGGGCACGATCGCCGCTGAAGGTCTGCAGTCGCCCGACGAACTCTTCGCCTACGTCGTACCACTCATACCCGCCACGGGAGACAACGTCAGGCCGATCACCGGCTACGGGCCGTCCAAGGGACCTGCGTTCTACACCGTGGGCCAGTTGGAGTACGCCCAGCCCGAGTGGACCTTCCTGGTCATGATCGGGCTGCTCCTGCTGCTGCCGGCCGTGGTGCTGTTGACGGTCGCGGCTCGGACCGGTTCGTATGCCCGGGACCGGCGCACCGCTCTGGTCGCGGTGCTCGGGGCGACGCCGCGCGACCGGGCCGTGATCGTGCTGGGGGAGGCGCTGCGTACCGTCGCGGCCGGAGCCTTGCTCGCTCTGTCCGCCGTCGCCGTCGCGTCGATCGTGGACGTCCGCCTGCCCTGGACCGGACACGTCGTGGTCGCCTCCGACCTGCGCGGCTGATGGTGGGCGTTTCTCCCGGCGGTCCTCGCGGCTGCCGCGCTGGTGCTCGCGGTGGTGGTCATGACGGACGTGACCGGACGGAAGCGTACGGCCGGCGACCGGATCAGGGGATCCCACCGGTCCCCCGTGAAGTGGGCCATGGCGCTCGGCCTCGCGGGTATCGCCATACTCGCGGCCGCTTCAGCGTTCGCGGGCCTGGCGGAGTTCCTGCGCAACGGACGCGCACTGGCCCCCGTGACCACCCTGACCGGCAATCCGCACGTCTACTGGTCCACCGCCGCCCACAGCATCCTGGTCCCCTTGACCCTGGCCGGCCTGGTGGGGTCCGTCGTCGGTGCGTGGCTCGCATTCCCCAAGACCCGGACCGGCGACTCGTACATCCCGGACGGCCTCCTTGCCGTCTGTACAGCCGCAGCGGTACTGATCGGCGTCGCGGGATGGGTGTGGGGCGCGCTCGTGTCCATCCGCCAGGCCGAGGCGTGGCACCCCCGGGGCGAGTAACAGCGGGACCGGCGGTCGGGCGGGCTGCCGAGCATCTGCGGGGCCTACACCGTGATCGCGTACAGCGTGCCCGACGCGCCGGTCGCGTAGGCCGTGGGGCCGGACACCAGGGGGCCCGTGCGGAGTTGTTCGCCGGCGGGGAAGTCCCACTTCTTCTTGCCGGTGGCCGCGTGGAGCGCGTGCACGGTGGTGCCGGCCGCCACGCAGACCGTGCCGTTGCCGACGCTCGGGGCGGGGTGGATCCCGGCGGTGAAGGGGGTGTTCCACTTCGGGGCGCCGGTCTTCGCGTCCCGGGCGTACAGGGTGTTCTTGCCGCAGACGTAGAGCGTGTCGCCGGACACGACCGGGGGGCCCTGGAACGAGCCGCCGTCCTCGGCGGCGGTCAGCCACTTCTCCTGGCCGCTCGTGGACACCGCCGACACGGACGTGCCGTTCTCGCCGAAGACGGTGAAGAAGACGGAGTCACCGACCACGGCCACGTCCGAGATCCGGACGGCCGGGGTCAGGTGCTTCCATTTCCGCTTCCCGGTGGCCGGGTCGTACGCGTACAGGGCCCCGCCGCTGCTGGTGTAGACCGTGCCGTCGGCTATGCGCGCGGATTCGGCGTATTCGAGGCCGGCCGAGGTCTCCAGAAGGATCTTCCCGGTCGACGTGGACACCGCGTACAGCACGGTGGAGGCGCCGCTGCCGCCCAGGAAGCAGACGGTGTCGTCGGACGCCGACGGGGCCGCGTCGGCGACGTCCAGTTCGGAGGAGGCCCACTTCCGCTCGCCGGTGGCCGCGTGCAGCGCGCGCAGGACATCGCCGACCACGACGCAGACGGTGTCGTCGGTCACGGCCGGGGCGGGCACGAGCGGGCCGTCCGTGGCGCCGGTGGTGTGGGTCCACTGATCGCCGCCCTGGTCGGCCGAGACCGCGTACAGGCCCTTCCGGCCGGGGAAGTAGACCATGCCCTGGGCCACGGCCAGCGCCCCGTCGGCGTCGTCGCGGCCGTCGCCGGCGGCGACCGTGGACTTCCAGCGCGGGGTGCCGGGCCGCTGGGGGACCGTCGAGGTCTCCTCGGGCGCGGGGGTGCCGGCATCCATGTCGTCGTCGGTGCCGGAGGACTGCCAGACGCCGTAACCGATCCCCGCCGCGGCGGTGACCCCCACGAAGCCGAGCAGCGCCCTGCGGCGGGTCATACCGGACGAGGGGAGTGCCGTGGGCGGTGGCGCGTCGGTGAACTGGGCCGTGGAAGCGTTGAGTTGTACGGTCCTGGCGACCGGTTCGGGGAGCCGGCCGTGGGCCGGGGGAGGCGCGGCGTACGCCCCTGCCCCGGACAGGTGGTGCATCAGCTCGGCCACGGTGGGGCGTTGGCCGGGGTCCTTGGCCAGGCAGTGCTCCACCAAGGGCCGCAGGCCGGGCGGAAGGTGCTCCAGACCGGGCCTCTCGTGCACCGTTCGGTAGTGGAGCCCGTGCGCCGACCCCGTGCCGAACGGCCCGGCTCCCGTCGCCGCGTACGCGAGGACCGCTCCGAGGGAGAACACATCGCTGGCCGGGCTGACCCGGTCGTCCGTCAGCTGCTCGGGGGACATGAAACCGGGGGTGCCCACCATCACCCCGGTCTGGGTCAGGGCGCTGGCGTCGCTGACGACGGAGATGCCGAAGTCGATCACGCGCGGGCCGTCGTGGGCGAGCAGGATGTTCGAGGGCTTCAGGTCACGGTGGACCACCCCCGCCGCGTGAATCGCCCCCAGCGCCTCGGCCAGCCCCGAACCGAGCGTCAGAACACGCTCCGGCGGCCATGGACCGTGCGCGGCGACGGCCTCGCTCAGCGCCATTCCCGGTACGTAGACCGTTGCCAGCCAGGGGGGAGTGGCGTCGGGATCGGCGTCGACCACACCCGCGGTGAAGGCGCCGTTCACGCGCCGGATCGCGGTGACCTCCCGGACGAACCGGCGGCGGAACTGCGGGTCCTCCGCCAGGTCCGGGCGGACCACCTTGACGGCCGCCATGCGCCCGCCCCGCGAACGCCCCAGGAACACGCTGCCCATGCCGCCGGAGCCGAGCCGGCCCACGAGACGATAGGGCCCCACCTGCTCGGGGTCCCCGGCACGCAACGCCTTCAACGCCTCCACCACGTACCCCCGCCGAACCTGGTGCCGGTCGCGGCGCCGCGGCTGTCTGTCGGATCCCTGCGAAGTCAGCCACATTACTGGGAGTACGCGCCCACGCGGGGCCGGGGGTTGGGATCCGCCGCCGGACAAGTGGCCTGTGGCGGGCCCGCGTACGACGGCCGCGTACGACAGCCGGATACGACGGCCGCGTACGACAGCCGGATACGACAGCCGGATACGACGGCCGCGTACGACGGAAGGGTCAGATGCCGGCGACCGCCGCCAGGTCACGCTTCATCGCCGCCAGCGTCGCCGTCGCCGTGTCCCGTGCCGCCGTCAGGGCCGTCGCGTCCGCGACCGGGATCACGACCTCCAGGTAACACTTGAGCTTGGGCTCGGTGCCGCTCGGCCTGACGATGACGCGGGCGCGGTAGGCGCCCTCCAGGTGGTAGCGCAGGCCGTCCGTCGGCGGGAGGGCGTCCGTACCGCGCGTCAGGTCCTCGGTGGAGACGACGGTCAGACCGGCCAGCTCCTTCGGCGGATTCTCACGCAGGCGGCTCATCGCGTCGGCGATCATGGACAGGACCTGGACGCGGACCGAGAGCTGGTCCGTGGCGTGCAGGCCGTAGGTGACGGCCAGATCGTCCAGGAGGTCGGTGAGCGTGCGGTCCTTGGCCTTGAGCTCGGAGGCCAGTTCGGCGACCAGCAGCGCGGCCGTGACGCCGTCCTTGTCGCGGACGCCGTCGGGGTCGACGCAGTAGCCGAGCGCTTCCTCGTATCCGTACCGCAGACCGTCGACGCGGGCGATCCACTTGAAGCCGGTCAGCGTCTCCTCGTAACCCAGCTCCGCCGCCCCGGCGATCCGGCCGAGCAGCGAGGACGAGACGATCGACTCGGCGAAGGTGCCCGTCGCGCCCTTGTGGACGAGATGGGCCGCGAGGAGCGCGCCGACCTCGTCGCCGGTCAGCATCCGCCAGCCGCTGACGGCCGTGTCGTCGGGGACGGCGACGGCGCAGCGGTCCGCGTCCGGGTCGTTCGCGATGATCAGGTCGGGCCGTACGCGCCGGGCGGTGGCGAAGGCCAGATCCATCGCGCCCGGCTCTTCCGGATTCGGGAACGCGACGGTCGGGAAGGCCGGATCGGGCTCGGCCTGCTCCGCCACGAGCACGGGCTCGGGGAAGCCGGCCCGCGCGAAGGCCGCCAGGAGGGTTTCCGTACCGACGCCGTGCAGCGCCGTGTGCACGACGCGCGCGGTGCGGGGGGTGCCGGGGGTCAGGACCGCGTCCGTACGTTCCAGATACGCCGTCAGGACCTCGTCACCAAGGGTCTCCCAGCCGTCGTCGGGCCGGGCCACACCGGCCAGCGGGCCGACCGCGGCGATCCGGGCCGCGATCTCTCCGTCGGCGGGCGGCACGATCTGGGAGCCGCCGCCGAGATAGACCTTGTAGCCGTTGTCCTGGGGCGGGTTGTGGCTGGCGGTGACCTCCACGCCCGCGACGGCGCCGAGATGCCGTACGGCGAAGGCCAGTACGGGCGTCGGCAGTGGCCGGGGCAGTACGGCGGCGCGCAGCCCGGCGCCGGTCATCACGGCCGCGGTGTCCCTGGCGAAGTCGGCGGACTTGTAGCGGGCGTCGTATCCGATGACGACCAGGCCGTCACCATGGCCCTGGTCCTTGAGATACGCGGCGAGCCCGGCCGCGGCGCGGATGACCACCGCGCGGTTCATCCGCATGGGCCCGGCGCCCAGTTCACCGCGCAGCCCGGCGGTGCCGAACTGGAGCGTGCCGGCGAACCGTTCCGCAAGCGTGCCGGTGTCCCCGGCGTCGATGATCTTTCCGAGCTCTTCGCGGGTGTCGCTGTCGGGGTCCTCGGCCTGCCAGGCCTTGGCCCGTGCGATGAGGTCCTGATGCGTGGTGGCGTCCTGCTGCACGGTGGGGGGCACCTCCTGGTAGCTGTGCTGTGCCGCCGGGGCCGACGGCGTGGTCCCGGCGGGATGTCATTCCCGGCTCGGAGGCGCCTTAGACGCGCTCAAGCACCTGGGCGAGCAGGGCACCCATCTGGGTCGCCGAGTCGCGGCCCGCCTGAAGGACCTCTTCATGGTTGAGGGGTTCACCGGAGATGCCCGCTGCCAGGTTCGTGACCAGCGAGATGCCAAGGACCTCGGCGCCCGCCTCGCGGGCCGCGATGGCCTCCAGGACGGTGGACATGCCGACGAGGTCGCCGCCCATGACGCGGACCATGTTGATCTCGGCCGGCGTCTCGTAGTGCGGGCCGGGGAACTGTACGTACACCCCCTCTTCGAGGGCCGGGTCGATCTCCTTGCACAGCGCGCGCAGCCGGGGTGAGTACAGGTCGGTCAGGTCCACGAAGTTCGCGCCGACGATCGGGGAGACAGCCGTCAGATTGATGTGGTCGCTGATCAGCACGGGCTGGCCGGGGCGCATGCCCTCGCGCAGTCCGCCGCAGCCGTTGGTCAGGACGATGGTCTTGCAGCCCGCGGCGACCGCGGTACGTACGCCGTGCGCGACGGCGGCGACCCCGCGGCCCTCGTAGTAGTGCGTACGGCCCAGGAAGACCAGCGCGCGCTTCTCGGCGATCCGGTACGAGCGGATTCTGCCGCCGTGGCCGGCCACGACCGGCGCGGGGAAGCCGGGGAGCTCGGTCACGGGGAACTCTGCCTCGGGGGCGCCGAGCGCGTCGACGGCCGGTGCCCAGCCGGAGCCCATCACCAGGGCGACGTCATGGGTCTCGGCGCCGGTCAGCTCGCGCAGGCGGGTGGCGGCGGCGTCGGCGGCGGCCAGGGGGTCGGGTCCGTCGGCGTTGGCCGGGATAACAGATGCGTTCACGCGGATGAGGGTAGCCGGTCATGCCCTACGCGCGTAGATGATGGTCGCACGGTCTTGACATCGTTGTACTGTCGTTTCCAACGAAAGCGGCCGCCCTGTGCCGGTTTCCCGGTTCCGGTCTGGAGTCTTCCGGGGGTCATGCCCCGGTTTGTCCCATGGGTCCGCGTGGGTTCGCGCGCGGTTCGTCTCCGGGTTCGCGCGCGATTCGCCCCCGGATTTGCGCGCGATTCGCCTCCGGACACGTGCGCGATTCGCCTCCGGATCCGGGCCCGGTACGTCCCGTGTCGGCAGGGCCCCTGTCAGCAGGGGCGCTTGCGCAGCTCCATCACATAGTCGTGCGGGGCGCCCGCCGACTCCGCCGCGTCGGCCAGCTCGCCCAGATAGCGCGCCGAGGGGAGACCGCCCTCGTAGCCGTTCAGGACATACATCCAGGTCGGCTCCTCGCCGTCCAGGGTGTGCACCCGTACCCGCATCCGGCGGTAGATGTCGAGCCCCACGCCCTCCCAGCGGTCCATGGAGTCCTCGTCCATCGGGGCGATGTCGTACAGCGCGACGAAAACCTGGGAACGCGGTGCCTCCACGACCGTGGCCAGCGCCCCCTCCCAGCCCATCTGCTCGCCGCCGAAGGTCAGCCGCCAGCCGTTGAGCCAGCCGGTGCCACGCAGCGGGGAGTGCGGGGCGCGGCGGGTCATCAGCCGCGCGTCGAGGTTGCCGGCGTACGCGGCGTAGAGCGACATGGGGTCGAGGGTACGGGAGGTACAGACGTGGCCTGCTTTTTTCGGGGCTCGGTTCGCCCCCGGGAGGACCGAGCCACAAAAAGGGGGAGAGGGAGGTACCCCCGAGGGGGCGCTACTTGAAGCGTGCGGGACAATGGAGTACGTACTGCATCCCCCGGGGCTCCCCCGGAACCCCGGCCGGGGTGGCAGACGGGCCGGGTTGACAACGCGAGGCGGACTTTTTCGTGACCCGGATCGTGATCATCGGTGGCGGCCCCGGCGGCTACGAGGCGGCCCTGGTAGGGGCTCAGCTCGGCGCGGAAGTGACCGTCGTCGACTGCGACGGACTCGGTGGCGCGTCGGTGCTCACCGACTGCGTACCGTCGAAGACCCTCATCGCGACGGCTGAGGTGATGACCACCTTCGACTCCTCGTACGAGGAACTGGGCATCATCGTCGCCGACGACACCCCCTCGGAGCAGGCCGCCCGCGTCGTCGGGGTCGATCTCGGCAAGGTCAACCGGCGCGTGAAGCGACTCGCGCTCGCCCAGTCGCACGACATCACGGCCTCCGTCACCCGGGCCGGCGCGCGCGTCATGCGCGGCCGGGGCCGGCTCGACGGACGGCAGGCCGTGGACGGCTCGCGCCAGGTGATCGTGACCGCGGCGGACGGCAGCGAGGAATCACTCACCGCCGACGCCGTACTGATCGCCACCGGCGCGCACCCCCGCGAGATCCCGGACGCGCAGCCCGACGGCGAGCGCATCCTCAACTGGACGCAGGTGTACGACCTCGACGAGCTGCCCGAGGAACTGATCGTGGTCGGCTCCGGCGTCACCGGCGCCGAGTTCGCCGGTGCCTACCAGGCGCTCGGCTCGCGGGTCACGCTCGTCTCCTCCCGTGACCGGGTGCTTCCCGGCGAGGACCCGGACGCCGCGGGCGTGCTGGAGGACGTCTTCCGGCGCCGCGGCATGAACGTGATGTCCCGCTCCCGCGCCGAGGCCGCCAAGCGGGTCGGTGACCGGGTCGAGGTGGCGCTCTCCGACGGCCGGGTCATCTCCGGTACGCACTGCCTGATGGCCGTCGGCGCCATCCCGAACACCGCGGGCATGGGCCTGGAGGGGGCCGGCGTCCTGGTCAAGGACTCGGGCCACATCAAGACCGACCGGGTCTCCCGTACCTCCGCGCCCGGCGTCTACGCCGCCGGCGATGTCACCGGGATCTTCGCCCTCGCCTCGGTCGCCGCCATGCAGGGCCGGATCGCGATGTACCACTTCCTCGGGGACGCGGTCGCCCCGCTCAACCTCAAGACGGTCTCGTCGAACGTCTTCACCGACCCGGAGATCGCCACCGTCGGTTACAGCCAGGCGGACGTCGACGCCGGCAAGATCGACGCGCGCGTCGTCAAGCTGCCGCTGCTGCGCAATCCGCGCGCCAAGATGCAGGGCATCAGGGACGGCTTCGTCAAGATCTTCGCCCGTCCCGGCACCGGGATCGTGGTCGGCGGGGTCGTCGTATCGCCGCGTGCCAGCGAGCTGATCCATCCCATCGCGCTCGCCGTCGACAACAACCTGACCGTGGAACAGATCGCGAACGCCTTCACGGTCTACCCGTCCCTGTCGGGTTCGATCGCCGAGGTGGCGCGGCAGCTGCACACCGTGAAGACCGGCGAGGAGAGCTGACCGGACCGCCGGTCGCGACGGCGCGTACGGGCGGGGTGCGGGGTATCGGCGGGGCGTTCGTCGGCGGGGCGTTCATCGGCTCGTAGGGCTGGATGAGCCCGTCCCCTGGTGGTGCGTTCGATTAGCGGGATCGCTTTATACCACTGTGCGCGCTCGTCTGTGTACAACTTCTGTTATTCGGCGCAAACTGCTGAAAGCAGACGGTCGTTGGGGTTACTGTCAGTTTCGTGTTCGCTGCAGAACGTCGCCAATTGATCCTCGAAATGGTGCGCGCCAACGGGGCCGTGTCGCTCCGTGAGCTCGCCCGCGTCGTCCAGACCTCCGAAGTGACCGTACGGCGGGACGTGCGGGCACTGGAGGCAGAAGGACTCCTCGACCGCCGGCACGGCGGTGCGGTATTGCCGGGCGGATTCACGCGAGAATCCGGCTTTCCGCAAAAGTCCCATCTCGCGACGGCCGAGAAGACGGCCATCGCCGATCTCGCCGCGAGTCTCGTCGAAGAGGGCGAGGCCGTGGTCGTCGGTGCGGGTACGACCACGCAGGAGCTGGCCCGCCGGCTCGCGCGTATCCCCGGCCTGACCGTCGTCACCAACTCGCTGCTCGTCGCGCAGGCCCTCGCCCATGCCAACCGGGTCGAAGTCGTCATGACCGGCGGCACGTTGCGCGGCTCGAACTACGCGCTGGTCGGCAGCGGGGCGGAGCAGTCCCTCCAGGGCCTGCGGGTCACCCGCGCGTTCCTGTCCGGGAGCGGGCTGACCGCCGAGCGCGGGCTCTCCACGTCCAACATGCTCTCGGCGAGCGTGGACCGGGCGCTGGTGCAGGCCGCGGCGGAGGTGGTGGTGCTGGCCGACCATACGAAGCTGGGCACCGACACGATGTTCCAGACGGTGCCGACGGATCTCATCAGCAGGCTGGTGACCGACGAGCCGCCGGCGCATGACGATCGCGCGGCGACGGAGCTTCAGGCGCTGGCGGATCAGGGGGTGCAGATCGCGGTGGCCGGCTCTGCCGGCGGAGCCGGCGGTTCCGCGGGCGGGGCGTCGGGGGCCTCGGCCGGTGCGGGTTCCGGTTCGGGGTCCGGTTCTGGTGCCGTCGCCGGTTCCGTTGCCGGGGGCGGCGGCTCGGGGGGAGAGGCGCATCCGGCGGGGCGTCAGTCGCGTCGTGACGTACCGCTTCCGGGGCAGCGCCGTACGCATGCGGCGGGGCCGGGACCGGGTGCGGGACAGGGGCCGGGGAGTGGGGGGCCGGGGTCGCAGCTGCGGAGTGCGGCGGCTTCGCTGGCGGCGCAGGAGCCGGGGGAACGGGCGCGGGTGGCGGACTTGCGACGCCGGTAGTGGGTTTGGGCGGCGGCGGGGGTGCGCCGTCCGGCGGGGGTGCGGGTGCTGGCGGGGGGTGCGCCTCCGGCGGGGGTGCGGGTGCGGTGCGGGTTGCGGGTGCGGGTGCGTGCGTCGTGGTGCGGGTGCGCCGTTGTGGTGCGGGGGCCGGGGCCTGCGGAGGTGCGTGTCCGGACTGCTTTCCTCACCGCGCTTCGCGCGTGCTGCGACGCTTTACGTCCGGACACGCACCTCCTCCGACCCCGGCCCCCTCCCGTCGGTGGTCCCGGCCATTCGCCGCCCCGGCTGGGGGTTTGGGGGTGGGTGCGGGCTGGTGGTTCCGGCCATTCGGCGCCCTGGCTGGGGGTGGGGGTGGGTTCAGCGTGTGACGCTGAAGGTTGCGGCCTCGGGTACGAAGGTCTTGTCCCCGTCCTTGGCCGTCGCCAGCGCCGAGACGTACCAGGTGCCCTCGGGCAGGTCGGCGGCGTCCTTCTGGGTGACCTTCAGGGTGTAGGTGCACAGGGACTTCTCGCACGTGGCGCTCTCGACGGACTCCATGTCCTGGGCGGTCGGCTTGAGGTCCGAACTCTTCGGCCAGGCCAGGACCTTGAGGCTCCGGATTCCCGAGTCATCGGTCACCTTCGCGGTGAAGGTGACCGAGCCCGCGGCGCCGGTGGTCGGGGCGAGGTAGCGGGCCGCGCCGTTCTCCACTGTCGGCTTGGCGGACGGGCCGGCC